>LBWY01000008.1 GCA_000995135.1 Parcubacteria group bacterium GW2011_GWE2_39_37
GGAACATCTGTGGATCCCAAAGACGCAATTGAACTAATTTCACTTTTTGCAGATACATGGTTGTCTCTTGATGCCTATGACCGAGACTCATTGCCAAAAGGGAAGCTGACAAAAAAGAAAGTTGAACTAACTGCTGAAAAAATTACTGCAAACCTTGTTGAATTAAAAAAAGAGCTTATTCGTAAATCAGAGGCGACTGATATTTTTGGCATTGAAAGAAACAAAGGATCTGTGGCTGGAATTATTGGAAATGTGATGCAATCATTTGGCGGCAAAGAATTGTATGGAAGCGCAGAAGAAAAAGCAGCACACCTTTTATACTTTATGGTTAAAAATCATCCCTTCACTGACGGGAATAAAAGAAGCGGGGCATTTGCTTTTGTTTGGTTTTTAAAACAAGCCAATATTTTAGACGTGTCCAGGCTCACACCTTCCGCTCTTACTGCACTAACAATACTTGTTGCCAGTAGTAATCCAAATGAAAAAAATAAAGTTATATCCTTAATATTAAACCTCATCTCTAAAAAATAAGATGTCCGAAAAAGTCATTAACATAGCGAAAAACACCTCTTATTACACACTTGCTTTAGTGGTGCAAAAGGTGATTTCTTTTACTTATTTTGTCATCATTGCGCGCGCCTTGGGGCCGGAAGATCTGGGGAAGTATTATTTTGCAATTTCTTTCACTACGATTTTTTCAATTTTCATCGACTTGGGTTTGACCAACGTCCTCACCAGAGAGACTGCCAAGGATCATACCGATGCGCAAAAATATTTGAGCAATGTCTTAGGGATTAAGATTCCTTTGGCTGTGCTCTCGTTTTTGATGGTTTTTGGCGTAATTAATTTGATGGGCTATCCGGAACTTACTAAGTACCTGGTGTATATTTCTGCCATCAGCATGATCCTTGATTCCTTCACCGCCACTTTCTTCGGCGTGGCCCGCGGTTTCCACAATTTGATTTTTGAAAGTATCTCTTCGATTATTTTCCAGGCAATAGTATTGGCTGCTGGGCTCTTTACCCTGAATCAAGGCTACGGCATATTGTGGCTAATGGGCACCTTGGCCTTTGCCAGTCTTTATAATTTTGTTTTTTCCTACATTATCATTAGAAAAAAAATCCAGCTTAAAGTTAAGCCGGAATTTAAAAAAGACTTGATTATTAGTATCGTAAAAATCAGTTTGCCCTTTGCCATTTATGGAATATTTTCCCGATTATATACCTACCTTGATTCGGTCTTGCTTTCTAGCCTAGCCGGAGATAGGGAAGTGGGTGTCTACCAGGTGGCTTTCAAAATCATCAATGCCTTGCAATTCCTGCCGATGGCTTTCGCCGCATCGCTCTATCCCGCCTTTGCCAGCTATTGGATGAAAAACAAACCGCAGCTAGCGGTCACTTTTGAAAGATCAATAAATTATTTATTGATAATTTCTTTGCCTATCACAATTGGGATAATGTCTATTGCCGACAAGGTGGTTATTTTATTCAAAAGTGAATATTCGGATGCAGTCTTGCCTTTGCAAATTAATATTGCCGCCCTGGTTTTTGTGTTTTTGAATTTTGCCATCGGCGCCATTCTTAACGCCTGCGACAAGCAAAAAATCAATACGGTAAACATGATGGTTGTCACTGTTGCCAGCATCGCCTTAAATTTATTTTTGATTCCGCGTTTCCAAGCAATCGGCGCCTCTATAACGGTAGTAATCACTAGTCTTTTAGCATTTGTCTTGGGAATGGCAATCATACCGAAAATCATTCAATACAATCACTGGAAAGTTTTTAAAAACTTTTTGAAAGTCGGTTTTGTCTCTTTGGTTATGGGCGGTTTGTCCTATTTTTTAAAAAGTTATCTGAATATTTTTGTCGTAGTCATAATAAGTGCCGGAACATATTTCTTGCTATTGCTTTTAGTGGGGGCTTTTAAGAAAGAAGATATATTCAGCATCATAAGTTCTTTCAAGAAGAAGTCTGGAGAGGGAATGGTGGAATAATTTCTCTTGCCCCCTCTGTCATTCCGAATCCCCTTGTGGGTGAGTAATCTCGGTAAAATCACAACTGAATTAATCTTAGATGTTACGTTAATAAAATTATTACTACTTCTCCCCGAGATCCCTCCTCATCTGCTGATTCGTCGGGATGACAGAGGAGAATAAGAAAATCCAGAATTCTCGCCTACGCGAGGATGACACAGAAAAAATATGAAAATATTATTATTGACTCTTGAATATCCGCCGTTTTTTGGCGGGGTATCGAGTTACTACTACAACCTTGTTAATACTTGGAATAAAAAAGCTGATCTTGTCCCGATTGTCGTGCTTAATAACAACGACAATTCTTTGATTAACAATAAGCTACCGGCGTTAAAATGGCTGCCGTCGATTTTTCAGCTTTGGAAAAATATCAAGAAAAATAATATTGACCATGTGATTGTCGGCAACATACTTCCATTGGGGACAGCTACATTTTTTGTGGCAAAATTTTTGCCGATTAAGTACTCAATAATTCTCCATGGAATGGATCTGGCCTTCGCTTTAAAAACTCCACGCAAAAAAAACTTGGCTATAAAGATTTTAAACAAAGCTGAGAATATAATCTGTTCAAATAGTTTTGTTGCGCAATTAGCGAAAGAATTTGTGACTGATGAAAATAAAATCAAAGTGGTCACGCCGGGGCTTGATGTTCAAGATATTTTAAATAATAAATTAAGAGACACAAAAATATTGGAAACAGAACTGATTACTAAATACAATCTGCAGGAAAAATATATTCTATTTAGCAGTAGCCGCATCGTGAAAAGAAAAGGAATGGATCAGGTAATTAAATCCATGCCCAAGCTGATCAGCTTGGTGCCCAACCTTGTTTACGTAGTAGGCGGGGCCGGTCCGGATGAAGAATATTTGAAACAGTTGGCCAACAGTTTTCCTCAGCAGATTAAATCCAGAATAATTTTTCTAGGGAAAACCACCGAAGAAGAGAAATGGACTTGGTTCAATTTGTGTGACGATTTTGTCATGCCTTCCAGAAACATTGAGGGCGATTTTGAAGGCTTCGGCATTGTTTACCTAGAAGCAAATCTTGCAGGCAAGCCTGTCATTGCCGGAGACAGCGGCGGTGTCCGAGACGCAGTAATTGACGGAGTAAACGGAATCCTTGTAAACCCAGAAAATCTAGAAAATATTATTGAAGCGATTGTAACCCTGGTTAAAAATAAAGAAGTAGGCCGGAAATTAGGGGAGCAGGGGAGGGAAAGAGTGATTAAGGAATTCAGTTGGGAGAATAAGATTGAAGAGGTGAAGAAGATTATATATGCTGTGAAATAGAATGCCCCTCTGTCATCCCGAATCCCTTTAGGGTGAGGGATCTCGGTGAGAGGTAAAAATCAAAAATTACAAATTATAATTTTAAAAATAAAATAAAGGTTATTTAAACAGCTTTTATTTAAAATATTGCAGCTACCTTAATCCGAGATCTCTCCTCATCTACTGATTCGTCGAGATGACAGAGGGTTGAGTTCAAATAAAAATATGATCAGTATAATAATTCCGGTTTACAACCGGGCCAAAATATTTGGCAAAACTTTAGAGGCCATTCTAAAACAAACCTATAAAGATTATGAAATAATCATTGTTAATGACGGCTCAAAAGACAATGTTGAGGCTGTCGTTGAAAGCTTTGTACCAAAAATCAAGGAGGCTAATATCAGTCTGCAGTATTTCAAGCAACCAAATCAGGGTGCCCCCGCAGCTCGCAATAACGGTTTTAGACACTCTAGCGGCAATTACCTGTTGTTTTGTGATGCTGACGCCGAATTACACCCAGAGATGCTTGAAACCCTGCTACAAGCACTAAGTGACCACCCAGAGGCTAGCTATGCTTACAGCTCCTTTCTATGGGGTAAAAAGCTATTCAAATTAGAGCCTTTTAGTGAAAATAGGCTTAAATCAGGCCCATTTATTCATACCTCCGCCCTAATCCGCAGGACTGATTTTCCATCATCCGGCTGGGACGAATCTATCAAAAAATTCCAAGACTGGAATCTGTGGCTCACCATGCTTGAGCAAGGTCATCAAGGAATCTTTGTCGACCAAGTCTTGTACAAGATCGATCCAGGCGGCACTATCTCCAATTGGCTCCCATCTTTCGCCTACAAAATTTTTCCTTTTCTGCCTGCTGTCAAAAAATATAAAAAAGCCATGGAGATAATAAAACAGAAACACAATCTATGATATTTAACGATATTATGTCCGCCAAAGGCGGATCCGCCTGGGGCGGAAAAAAATATTGGGTAATTTTTAAAAACAAACTTCAGGCAAGTTTTGCTTACCGCGTTAATTTTTTTGCGTCATTTATCGCCGAAGGTCTTTCTTTGGTTATTATTGTTTATCTTTGGCTATCAATTTATCATCAAGGGGGAAAAATCGGCAACTACACTTTAGGCGGATTAATTTTATACTTCATAATATCAAAATTTATAAATCTTACTGTGCGATCTTATGATGCTGCCAGGTATGTAGGAGAAATTATAAGATTAGGTGATTTTAATAATTACCTTTTAAAACCTTTAAGTTTTTTTGGTCATACCGTTGCATATTTTTCTGCGGTCATCACATATAATTTAATTATTTTCTCTATACTTTTTTCACCATTATTATTTTTTGGAAAGATTGAATTTACCATAGTAAATTTATTTTACTTTTTCATCTCTTTGATAATTGCATTTTTCCTGAACTTTCTGTTTTATTATGCTGTTGGCATATCATCATTCTTTTTTGGCTACATTGCTGGATTAAATTTCATGATGTGGGGAATTAATTCATTTTTTTCAGGAAATCTGATTCCGATTGATCTTTTCCCAAAATATTTAGTTACAATAAATAATTTTTTGCCTTTTAAGTATATGGTTTTTGTACCAATATCAATCATTACAAATAAATACACGGAAAATGAAATATTTTTGAATCTATTTTTTGGATTAAGCTGGGTATTAATTCTAGTTATATTCACCAATGTTTTATATAAAAAAGGAATAAAAAAATATGAAGCTTATAGCAGCTAAAATAATTCGTATTTATCGCATATGGCTAATGCAGCTTTATAGTAATATCATGAGGCGCATGGCTTACCCTGGTAATTTTTATTTAATGGCGATAGGTTCATTGTTTCAAATGTTCTTGTCGATTGCATTTGTTAATATTATTTTTAGTTTTATAAATAATTTAGCTGGCTGGAGTTATCATCAAGCTTTACTGGTTGTAGCTTCTTATATGCTTATTGAAGGCTTTATGTGGGGAACTTGTGCCTATTTAAACGGGCTAAGCAAGAATATTCAAGAAGGTACGCTTGATGGCCTTTTGGTCAAACCCATCGACAGCCAATTTTTTGTTTCAGTATGGCAATCTGATCCAGAAGATTGGATGAGAGTAATAACCGCAATAGTACTTTTTACAATAGCGATAAAAGGGCTGGATTTTTCTCAAGATAAATTTATCTTGAATTTATTTTTGTATTTGTTTCTGCTTATTAATTCTTATTTTATTATTTACAGCATTACTTTAGTTATTCGTAGTATCACTTTCTGGACTACGGAAGGTGATGGACTTTGGAAAATATTAGAAACTCTTACCCGTTTATCCCAATATCCAACTGATATTTTTTATCATAGTATTGCAAGATTTATTTTTACAGCAATCCTGCCCCTGGCTTTCATTTCAACCGTCCCAGCTAAAATTCTTATAAATGGACCAGATATAAAACTTATTTTAGCCTCGACTTTTCTTGCGATTATATTTTTTATTGCTTCAAGAAAATTCTTCCATTACGGTTTAAAACATTACTCCAGCGCTTCAAGTTAAACATATGAAAAAATATTGGACAGTTACAAAAAATAGTTGGCAGCTGCAACTCCAATATCGCTTGAATCTGGTATTGTGGCGCTTGAGATCGATAACCATTCTTTTGGTTTTTTATTTTCTCTGGCTAAATCTGATCAAGGAAAATTCTGTCTTTGCCGGTTTTTCACAATCCCAAATATTTACTTATTTTTTATTGATCAACCTCTTGCGTCCGATCGTTTTTGACGGACAACAACGCCGAATGGCGCAAGAAATCAATGACGGTTCTTTTTCACGCTACCTGATCATGCCGATCAATCATTTCTTATATGAATTTTCTCGACAGCTTTCCAACAAAGTTATTAATTTATTTTTTGCTATCGTGGAGGTGGTTATCTTTATCTTAGTTTTAAAACCGCCTTTGACAATTCCTTCAGATCCGCAGATCTGGCTGTTCTTTTTCCTCTCCTTATTTTTAGCCACCATTCTATATTATTTCTTGAGCTACCTTTTCAACCTAACGGCCTTCTGGTCGCGCGAAGCTATGGGTCCGCGGTTCTTATTCGATTGGATCTTGGAGTTTTCAGCCGGTGCCTATTTCCCACTATCTATATTAATGAGAAGCTTTTTTGTTTTTCTCAGCTTTCTGCCATTCTTTTATTTGATCTATTTTCCGATAACAATCTATTTATCCAAAACAGAGTTAATAGGAATCCAGCAGGGGATAATCATGCAATTAGTTTTTACTATTATAATCGGTTTCTTTGTCCGATGGGCGTATAAAAAAAGTTTGAAAAAATATACAGGCGAAGGCATATGAAAAAATATTTGATCATCTGGAAAACACTTACGGGTCTGGCAACCAGTTCCTATTTGACTAACCGAGTCGACTCGATCAGTTATTTTATGGGAAAGCTCATTAGACTATCCTTCTTCTTGTTGATGATCATAGTAATTTTTAATAAAACCTCCGATCTGGTCGGCTACGGAAAATATGAAGTTATTTTCTTTTTTTCAACTTTCAATTTGATGGACGTTTTAGCGCAGGCTTTTTTTCGCGGTATTTATTTTTTTGGTAACGACATTAAAAATGGCAATTTTGATTTTATCCTAACCAAACCGATCAACGCTCTATTTTATTCATTGTCACGCTTAACAGATATCTTGGATTTTATTTTCTTGGCACCGATTATCGGCTTACTTATTTATTCTATTTCCAAAATTAATATCAGTTTTACCTTTATCAATTATGCCTCCTATTTCACGATGATTGTATTCGGCCTTTTAATTATAATGGCCCTACACATCATCACTGCCGCCATAAATATTATTGCTATCGAGAGTGAAGCTGCTATTTGGCTTTATCGCGACTCAATGACTATCGGACGTTTTCCACCGGAAATTTTCCCTGGCCTGATTCAGATTATTTTCACAGTTGCTATGCCGATCATAATTATCGTATCATTTCCCGCCAAGGCATTTTTGGGCATCCTAAGTCTTAGAGCAGCATTATTCGCAATCCTTTACTCAGTCTTGTTTTTTGCCTTATCTTTGCTAATATGGAAGAAGAGTTTAAAACATTACTCCAGCGCTTCTAGTTAATTTTATGAAAAAATATTGGAAAATAATCACTAACGAATTTCAACGACATTTGGCTTATCGGGCAAATATCGTTTCTTATAGCTTTGGCCATCTTTTTGAAATCATTTCCCAGATTGTAATCTGGACTGTCATTTTTCAGGGGACAAGCATGATCAAAGGCTATACTTATCCGGAAATGATGACCTATGTAATAATTGGCTGGTTCATCTTATTCGCAACATCCAATTACGGCTTTGAAGAACGCATTGCGAAAGACATTCATCAAGGTACTTTATCCAACATGATCGTTAAACCGATGAGCTATGTCAGATATATCATTGCGGTTTCGATGGGCAGGGTAGTAATCGCGTTAATCACAGTTGCTGTTATTGAAACTGTTTTAATTTTTTTATTGCGTAATAAAATAATTATAAATTTGGATCCGGCAACATTATTACTTATGTTATTCATGTTGCTGGTCGCTTTTTTTATCAAATTATTATTCTCAATCTTGATCGGTCTGATTGCATTTTGGATAATTGAAATTTCTGGCACCTACTTCTCTTTGAATATTTTTTCAAAATTCATGTCCGGCGCTTATTTTCCGATGAATTTACTGCCAGCAGTCTTTGTGAATATAAGTTTGTTTTTTCCTTTTATCTACACCTTTTTTATTCCGCTCCAACTATATCTGAAAAAAATAACCCTGATTGAAGGGCTGCGCGGATTAGGCGTTGAACTGCTTTGGTTATTTTTATTATATTTATTAATAAAATTAGTTTGGCATTTCGGTTTAAAAAAATACGAAGCCGCGGGAGTATGAGAAAATATTTATTTTTAATTAAGACTGCTTGGCAAAGACAACTTGTTTATCGAGCGACTGTATATGGTTACCGCTTAGGAAATATTTTTGATGTCTTGTTCCAGGTAACTATCTGGACCGCAGTATATAAAAGCACAAGTGTTGTTTATGGCTACAATTATAATGAGATGATCACCTATGTGATGATCGGCTGGTTAATAAACTTTATGACAGCGAATTATGGCATAGAAGACGTAGTCTCAAGGAATATCCAAAATGGAGAGCTTAACGTATATCTTACCCGTCCATTGAGCTATTTAAGATCCATAATCACCATGTCAATCGGCAGAACGTCGATTGCCCTGATCTCTGGGGTTGCTTTACAACTTTTGTTTATATTTATTTTTCAAAACCACATGGTTGCGCAAACAGATTTATCGATTATTCTGGTAATTTTTATAATTGTAATTCTTGGATATTTTGTTAGATTACTACTTTCGATATTATTCGGTCTTATCGCATTTTGGGCGACAGATGTATCGGGATTAAATTCTTTTTTTGCCACATTCATAAGATTATTGTCCGGAGGTTATGCTCCGCTAAGCTTATTGCCGGCTATGCTTTACAAGCTAAGTTTATTTTTCCCATTCGCCTACATTGTCTTTTTCCCGACACAATTATATCTGGGTAAGCTTGATCTGATGGATGGAATAAAAGGGGTGGGGGTGGAGCTGTTATGGCTCGTGTTGTTATATGTTATTATAAAAATTGTTTGGAACAAGGGGTTGAAAAAGTATGAAGGGGTGGGAATATAATCAATTATCAATTATCAATTACGAATTTTAAAAATACAATTTAATCAAATATTATGAAAACAATTGAAGTAAAAAATCTGAGCAAGGTTTATGAGTATTACAAAAAACAGCCTGGGCTTTGGGCATCGGTGAAGGGTTTGTTTAAGCGGGAAAAACTTTTTACCGAAGCGGTAAAAGGCATCAACTTCAGTATCGAAGAGGGAGAGCTGGTGGGTTTTCTAGGGCCGAATGGCGCAGGCAAAACCACGACGCTCAAGATGCTGTCCGGCATTCTTTATCCATCCAGCGGAGAGGCAACAGTCCTCGGCTTTACTCCTCACAAAAGACAAAAAGAATATCAGAAGCAGTTTGCCTTGGTCATGGGTCAGAAAAATCAACTCTGGTGGGATCTGCCTGCCATGGAAAGCTTTATTCTGAATAAAGAAATCTATGAAGTTTCTGATGAAGATTTCAAAAAGAATCTTGATGAATTGGTTGGACTCTTGGACATCAAAGACATCTTGGATGTCCAAGTAAGAAAACTTTCTCTCGGTCAAAGGATGAAGTGCGAACTAGTTGCCGCCTTGTTACATAAACCAAAAATTTTATTCTTGGACGAACCGACAATTGGACTAGATGTGGTTGCACAAAAAAATATCCGAGACTTTATCAAAAAATACAATCAAGAACAGAAGACAACCATCATCCTGACTTCTCATTATATGGATGACATCAAGGAGCTTTGCAAAAGAGTGGTGATAATCGACCATGGGACAATAATTTATGATGGAGCGCTTGATGACTTGATAAAAAAATATGCACCCTATAAAGTCTTGAATATCACCTTTAATGACAAGGGAGTAGAAAAAACACAAGTTGAAAAATACGGTATTATCCAAAAATACAATCAGTATGCCGTATCAATTGAAGTTAATAGGGAAGAGGTAAAAAAAGTAGCGACCGCCATCTTATCCTCAGACTTGCCAGTTGATGATATCATGATTGATGAGGTGGATATCGATGAAGTGATCAGGAAGATATTTAAGAAGTAGGTCTTCTCCTTCCTTTATTTTCCCTCTGTCATCTCGAACTGTTAGCAAACAGTGAGAGATCTCGGGAAAAAGAAATTAGATTATTTAATAATGATACATTTAATAATCAAGATTTGCTATTTTACCGAGATTCCTCACCCACAAGGGGATTCGGAATGACAGAGGGGAGTATGGAATCTTAACATTAATTACTGGCGTCAACATAGTAAATAAGTGCCTTCTTGTGAATGTGGTCCGCTCCAATCAACACATCTGAGATTATAAATGGATCCCGGATCAAGTCCGGGATGACACAATAAAATGAAAAAACATTTTAAAATTTATTTATTAATAATTCTTGTCTTGCCTCTTCTTTTGAGTGGTTGTTTCAGGCAACAAAAGGAGCAGTATGTTATAATAAAAGATAAAAAAGTGATAGTGGAAGTGGCTGATAAAGAAATGGAAATAATCAGGGGACTTAGTAATCGTGAAAAAATAAGCGAAAGTGAAGGTATGCTGTTTATTTTTCCAGATAGCAGAATTAGGGATTTCTGGATGAGAGAAATGAAATTCAATCTGGATATAATCTGGATCGAGAACGACCAAATAGTTAAGATTGACGAGAATCTGCCAACAGAGGGGAAGTACCCGGAAAAATCTTATTCTTCAATTACTCCGGTAGATAGAGTCCTTGAGCTTAACGCCGGCTGGACAGAAAAAAACAATCTACAAGTTGGCGACAAAATTATTTATTCATTATGATCAAATTCAACAAACTATTTATAATTACTGCCGCACTGATCTTGCTTTTTGAATCGCTGTCTTTCATCGGTTACATGGTGCCGTCAGTGAATACCGGCGTATTCATTCTTTTAGTCGTATCAACCGTAGCGATTTCTTTTTACAGACTTGAATATGGAGTATTGATAGTTCTGGCTGAATTATTCATCGGCTCCAAAGGCTACCTTTTTAATCACATCCTGGCCGGTACGAATATCTCCATCCGAATCGCCCTCTGGTCTGTGGTAATGATTTGCTGGTCCATCTTGTTGATAAAAAATCTTTATCAAACCAAAAGGCTGCTTTCCGCCCCAGAAGAAAAGATCAAAAATTTATTTGCAGGTGCAAATAAATACTACACTTTCCTGTTTATCGCATTAGCATGGGGAACGATCAATGGCCTTATCAACAATGATTTGCATTATGCATTTCTCGATTTTAAGCGATGGATTTATTTCTTGATCTTTTTGCCACTTTTTAGCGTTATCAAAAACAAAGAGAATGTCCAGAATTTATTAACTGTATTTTTTGCTTCGATAATGATGCTCAGCTTAAAATCATTTCTACTGTTATTTATTTTTTCCCATGAAATGCAAGGTGCGGTTTATGACCTTTACCGCTGGGTCAGGGTAACCGGAGTAGGGGAGGTAACTCAGATCCAAGGCGGCTTTTATCGTATTTTTTTCCAATCACATATTTTTGTACTACTAGGCCTGATCCTTGCGCTGGTTTATCTAGTCAAACAGATTATTGATAATCAGATCAGGTCCGTAATCAAACAAAGAGCTTTTTGGCAATCACTTATTCTTGCTGTCGTCTTTATGTCGGTGACCTTGCTCAGCTTTTCCAGAAGCTTCTGGGTGGGCTTGATCGGCGGCTTCTTTTTTATTTACTTATTCATAATGACAGAGATTTATAATACGAACGGCGGAGAAAAAAAATTTTTCATAAAAAAAATATTTGAAAACAGCACGCTTTTTTTATCAATTATTTTTCTGAGCTTATTGTTGATTGTGGCTTTGGTCAAATTTCCATACCCGAAACCTTTGGGCGGATTTGATCCTACGGATGTTTTTTCTGAACGAGCCACAGAAACCGATGAGGCAGCTATCGGTTCCAGGTGGGCACTCTTGCCAAAATTATGGCAGGAAATCAAAGAGGCGCCATTTTGGGGCCAAGGGTTCGGTGCCACAGTCACTTACCAGACGCTTGATCCGAGAGTCTTGGAAATAAATCCCGATGGGAAATATACCACCTATGCTTTTGAATGGGGCTGGCTTGATATATGGCTGAAGCTTGGTCTGATCGGTACCTTGGCTTATTTGTTCTTCTTATTCCAGCCGATGTATCTTTTCTATAAAGAAAAAAAACAGGATCTTCTGGCAGCTTCTTTGATAATCGGACTGTTTGTGATAATAATAATAAATTTTTTTACTCCTTATCTCAATCATCCGCTGGGCATAGGGTTTTTGGGGTTGGTAATGGTCATCATCAATAAATATGATACAGTCTTGCAGAAAAGCTGAAACTATTGTATATTAGGATAGAATTTTTTAAAACTTTAAATATCAAATTATGACTGACCAAATCATTTCCCAAGATGGCTATGATAAACTGAAACAAGAATTGGAATTATTAACCAAGACAAAGAGACAGGAGATTGCCAGAAGAATCCAAACAGCCAAAGACATGGGTGATTTAAGCGAGAATGCAGAATACTCAGAAGCCAAAGACGCTCAGGCATTTAATGAGGGCAGAATTGCTGAGATCGAAGCTTTGTTAAAAAATGTAACGGTGGTGAATGGTCATCATAAAGCAGAAGTTGGAATGGGATCGATTGTAACAGTTAAAGTGAACAATGAAACCAAAAAATTTACCATAGTGAGCTTTAACGAGGTTGATCCACTTAGCGGAAAAATATCCAACGAATCGCCTTTGGGCAGAGCCTTCCTCCATAAGAAAAAAGGCGATAAACTAAAAATCACCACTCCAAAAGGAGAAATGGAATACGAAATTACCAATATTGAATAGAACTTAAAAAAATCCTCTAGCTGCTAGGGGATTTTTGATAACCTTTTTTCCTCTCTTGTTATCAGGCATTTAAACTTGCAAAATGAGCCTGGTTCATATCTGCTTGTTTGCTTGAATAGCCTGCGTACCATAGTCTGGCCTTTTTCGATCATTTGTCGGCATTCAGTGCAATGTTTATTCTCTTTTTTATTCAAGACCTCTGTGCACCTGATTCTTTGCCCAGAAATTATAATTTCTCGCACATTTTGACTCACTTTTTCCTCCTTTTTAAAAAGGTCATTTTCTCTAATAATTAGTCAAAAACAGGCTTAAAAATTTTGACTTTTCACTTAAAATATTTTAAAATAAACATATTAACATCTTATTAATTAAGGCGTCCGTCTTATCAGTTTTTATATGAACGAAAAAATTAGCGAATATCAGGAAAGATTAAATAAACTTGAGGAGCTAAAAAAACAGGGGATAGATCCTTACCCGGCAAAATCCAAAAAGACCCACAGGGTAACCGATATATTTGCTGAATTTGCCAAACTTGAGGCAGCTCAAAGCGAGCTGATCATTGCCGGTAGGCTGCGCAGCAAAAGAGAGCATGGCAATCTGACCTTTTCCAATCTGGATGATGGTTCTGCCACAATCCAGATAGCTATATCCAAAAAAGAGGTCGGCCCAGATTCATACAAGCTCTTCAGTAAGCTGATCGACTTAGGAGATTTTGTCGAAGTTGTCGGCAAACTTTTTATTACCCATAAAGGCGAGCAGAGTTTGATGGTAAAAGAATTCAGACTATTGTCAAAAACACTTCGACCTTTGCCGGATAAATGGCGCGGACTTCAAGACGAAGAAGAAAGATTAAGGAAAAGGTATTTAGATATCCTCTCAAATGAAGAGGTAAAAGAGATGCTCAAAAAGAAAGCCTTGTTCTGGCAATCAATGAGAGCCTTTTTGGTTAGTAAAGGCTTCCTTGAAGTCGAGACTCCAGTCTTGGAAAATACTACTGGCGGTGCCGATGCCAGGCCGTTCATCACTCATCACAATGCCCTAGACATCGATGTCTACCTTCGCATTTCCATGGGTGAGCTTTGGCAAAAAAGATTGATGGTAGCCGGGCTAGAAAAAACATTTGAAATCGGCAGGCAATTCCGCAATGAAGGCATGGACGCTGAACATCTGCAAGACTATACCCAGATGGAATTCTATTGGAGTTATGCCAATTATGAAGACGGGATGCTACTGGTGGAAGAGCTTTACAAATACGTAGCGGAAAAAACTTTTGGCACGCTGAAATTCTCTATTGGAAAATTTGAAGTTGACTTGGGCAAGAAATGGGAAAGGTATGATTATCGGGAAACAGTCAAAAAATATACCGGCATTGACATACAAGATGCATCACTTGAAAAAATTGAAGATAAATTAAAAGAATTAAAAATCAATTACGATAAAGAAGGCTTCAACATTACCAGAGCGATCGATAATCTTTGGAAATATTGCCGCAAGCAGATCGGCGGACCAGGATTTTTGGTCGGTGTTCCGGTGGAAGTATCACCCCTGGCAAAAAGAGATGAAGCCAATCCAAAAATCACTCAACGTTTCCAACCGATCATCGCAGGATCAGAATTGGGTAACGGTTATAGCGAATTGAATGATCCGATCGATCAGGCAGAACGTTTTATGGAGCAGACCAAATTAAGAGAAGCGGGTGATGTGGAAGCGCAGATGAATGACTATGATTTTGTTGAAGCTTTGGAATATGGCATGCCGCCAACTTGTGGCTTCGGTTTAAGCGAACGATTATTTGCTTTCTTAATGAACAAGAGCATGCGCGAATGCCAAACCTTTCCTTTGATGAGACCGAAAAATCAACCGACCGACAAAGCAAAGAAAAACAATGACACTAAAACTGCAGTGGCGATCATTAATAGAGGAGCAAAACTCAAACTTTGGGAAGAATTAAATACTGTTGCCCACCTGAATGCAGCTTTTGGAGCGCGCATTGGGCGCCAGTTGTTTCATCAAGACACCATTGCCACCGAAGACGGAGAAGACATCAGGCTCAATATCCAACATGCGATTCTCATTAAAGAAGCCAAAGCTTCAAAAGATATATCAGAACTTATCCGAGAAGCGAAAGAAAATGGTTTGGAAATTGCAGAATTTACTCGTGAAATGCTTCTGACTACCGACGATAAAAAAGTCGTAGAATGGACCAAACAAAAAAAGAAAAAAGATATTGAATATTTGGGCGTTTTAGTTTTCGGCAAAAAATCTGTGGCAGACAAACTAACTGAAAAATTTGAATTACATAAATAATATGGAAACTATAATCTCATTACTTTCTATGTTGCCGTCGCTTGCTAATGCAGGAGGCTATCTGGCAATGTTATTGCCGGCAGTTGTCCTAGTAATATTCTTTGGAAAAGTAACTTCATAAGATGAAAATCACTATTTGCGGAAGTATCTCCAACGCTAGTAAGATTTATGCCATCGAAAAAGAGCTAGCCTCTTACGGTCATGAAGTATTTTCGCACGAACTAATGCATCAATATGCTACAGGCGACCAAAACATCATTAAAAAAGTATCAACCGATCATTCGAGTCTAAAGCGAGACAACGACACTTTTAAATGGTATTATAATGCTATAAAGGCTAGCGACGCGATTTTGGTTTGTAATTTTGAAAAGAACAACATCAAAAATTATATCGGAGGATCTGTGCTGATGGAAATTGGATATGCCCATGTTCTGGACAAGAAAATATTTTTCTTAAACCCGATTCCTGATGTAAGCTTTAAAGATGAATTAATAGCAGCTTCACCCGCGATATTAAATGGAGATTTAAATAAGATTCAAAAATAAATATGTTGGATATAAAATTTATCAGAGAAAATACAAAGCTTGTCAAAAAGAATACAGCAAACCGTTTGGTCGATGTTGATATCGATCGTCTTCTACTCTTGGATAAAAACAGGAGAGAAGGTGAAGCTAAGTTAGACCTTTTGCGAGCGGAGAGAAATAAAGCCTCAAAAATCAAACCGACTCCGGAAATAATAGAACAAATGAAAAGAGTAGGGGATGAGATTAAAAAATTAGAAGAAGAGACTGAAAAAATCGAACCAGAGCTCAGGCAATTACTGCTGAAAGTACCTAATCTGACTCACAAAAAAGTAAAGGTAAGTAATGACGAAGATGATAATCCGGTTTTGGAAATCTTCAAAGAACCGACTAAATTTGCTTTCAAGCCATTGGACCACGTGGAACTGGCGGAAAAACACGACCTGATTGATTTTGACCGTGCCACCAAAGTAACAGGAGCAAAATTTTATTATTACAAGAATGAGTTAGCCCTGCTTGAATTTGCCCTGATCCAGTATGTCCTTGATATCTTAGTTAAAAAAGGCTTTACTCCATTCGTAACGCCGGATTTGGCCAAAAAAGAGGTCCTAGAGGGTCTCGGCTTTAACCCCAGAGGCGAATCCACCCAGGTTTATAACATAGAGAATACTGATCTGAGCCTTATCGGTACAGCAGAAATAACCATGGGTGGCTATCATATGAATGAGATCTTGGATGAAAAAGAATTGCCAAAAAAATATGTAGCAGTGTCTCATTGTTTCCGCACCGAAGCCGGAGCCTATTCAAAATTTTCCAAAGGCACTTTCCGCGTACATCAATTCACCAAGATTGAAATGTTTGTCTATTGCCGTCCGGAAGAAAGCGAAAAACTACATAAAGAGCTGCTGAATTTAGAAAAGAAAATCTGGAAAGGCCTAGACATCCCGTTCAGAGTGGTTGATCATTGCACAGCCGATCTAGGCGGACCATCATACCGTACTTTTGATTTAGAGGCATGGATGCCTGGTAAACCGAACAAAAATGGAGAGCTAGGAGATTGGGCAGAAATCACCTCGACTTCAAATTGCACTGACTACCAAGCACGCGGCCTCAATATTAAATACAGAAATAGTGATGGAGAAAAAAAATTCGTACACATGTTGAATGGCACCGCTATCGCCATCAGTCGCGCTCCGATCGCTATTATTGAAAATTATCAACAAGCAGACGGCTCCATTGTGATCCCAAAAGTTTTACAAAAATATCTGCCTGGAAAAATAAAAATCATAAAAAATAATTAATTTACTAAAAGTAAATCTATGACTCAATTTTTATTTGAGAACCCTTGGGTAGGGTTAGTGTTGTATCTTTGGACCTTGCCTTGGAAAGGCTGGGCACTTTGGAAATCAGCACAAAAGAAAGAAAAAATCTGGTTTATTGCCATGCTACTGATCAATACCATCGGTATCTTGGAGATTCTTTACATCTACGTCTTCAGTGACGAAACCAAGGCTGCAAAATTAAAGAAAATTTTTACAGGAGGCTCTAAAACTAGCTTGGAAAAATAAGATAAATATTTTTCATGTACAATAGGAGGAGAAAACCCAAAAAAATGGACTATAGTAAAAAGAAATACTCTAATCCATTTTTTCGTGGTCAAAAGACAATCAGAAAATTCCCCACCAACAATTATTACCTGACTTGGAAGCAGAAATTAATAATCTTGATATTCATATTATTAATTCCTGCAACAATTTGGCTGTTTTTTTATTTTAAATTTTTTGATATAAAGCATATCAATATTACCGGGTCAGAAAAAATCTCTAAAGACGAGGTAATAAATATGGCCTGGCAACAGGCAAATAAGAAGAGATACTTATTAGGCTCACAAAAAAATATATTCCTGTTTGATGAAGTAGGATTTTCAAATACGCTGCAAGCTGCTTATCCATTGGGCGTCCACACCATGGAAAAAAAACTGCCCGGTACTTTGAAAATTGACCTTAAAGAGAAGCATTATTCTGCCATCTGGAATGAAGGTGAAAAATATTATTTTTTAAGCGATGATAAATCTGTCACCGAAGTCGAACCGCTTCAGATCAAAGACAAGGCGTTGCCGATAATCCAAAATATAGGTGAACCCAAGATCTATAACAGTGTGGTGATTGAACAAGATGAAAAAATTGCTTGTGCGTTGGCAATATTTCAAAAATTAAAAACTAGCCAGCACAATTTTGAAATAGAAAAATTCATAATCGAAAAAGACGAGTACAACTCACTGAAAGTAGCTCTAAAAGGTCCAACCCTGATTTTTAATCTTAAGGATGATATAGACAAACAAATAAATAAATTGTATGCTATTATAAATGACAAATTAAAGGCAGACTACATAAAGAAAAATTATATTGACCTACGATTCGGAGACAAAATTTATTATCAATAATTAATCTTAAAATAATCTTATGAAACTCAAGGAGGAAACAAAAAAACCAAAAAAAATAACCAAGGCAAAAACAAAACAAGTTACCAGCATTGCAGCTGAAACAAGGATCAGTGAAAAGAAAGAAATTAAAATCAATAAAGGGCCATTGCGCTTAAATGAATTCATTGAAACCAATCCATCACTTTGGTGTATCAGCTGGGCGCTGATGTGGCGAGCAATGGTATTGTGCTTATCGATGTATATTTCCATTATCCTGCTTATCTCCTTTGCCAGTTTGATGATCTCTAGCATATTCCAGCTTTCTGCCTAATTCAACACTTACGATAGCCGACCATTAGGTCGGCTATTTTTTTAGATTTGAAATTAAGCTGTATTAATGTTAAAATATATACATAAATAAAAAATTTCTTAACATTAGCCATATTTAATTAAATGGCTAATATTAGCAAAATATAAATAGGGGAGAGTACTAAATAAAAGCTTAGAACAACCATATGGAAACAACATTCAAAATATTATTTTCTTTTGCAGTTTTTTTATTCTGCTTCGTGATAATAGGGCTGTTTCTCTTGGCAATTAAAATAATTCTTTTGTTTACAGACCACGTAAGCGTCATGGGTGTTTTGATGACAAGTTAAATGCCAGAGGACTATAAAAGGCTTAAAACCTCATTATTATATACACCTGACTTCGATTAACCTACATTACGCGAAGTGACAGATATCAATTTTGTTAAGCGCTGTTAGTTAAATTTATCAAAAACTTACTCACCTATTTACTCTACTTCGAACCAAGACTATGAATTCTAATAAAACTATCATCAACTATCTTACTGACTTTTTGGATTATTCAGAGATTGAGAAAGGCCTCTCTTCCGAAACCCAGAAGAATTACCATCGTTTTTTGGAAAAATTTTTTAAATGGCTCAGAGAAAATAAACTGGAAAATCTAAAGCCACATGAACTGACCAATGACCATATTTGGAAGTATCGCCTACATCTCTCCAGAAGTATTAATGAGAGGTCAAAAGTCGGATTAAAAAAAAGTACACAAAACTATTACTTGATCGCTCTTAGGAACTTGTTATCCTACTTTGTTGAAAAAGACATCAATTCCCTGCCTCCGGAAAAAATAAAACTTGCCAAAGACAAGAACAACAAAGAAGTTAATTTTTTAAAAATTGAACAATTAGAAAAGCTCTTGCTGGCACCTGATACCGAGACTATCGCAGGCCTACGCGACCGAGCCATTTTAGAATCGTTGTTTTCCACCGGCCTCCGCGTAGCAGAACTGGTGAGGCTGGATCGTGATCAAGTCAAGCCGAGAGCTGGTCATTCTGGATTCTTGGAAATCAGTATCATCGGCAAAGGCAGTAAAGTCCGGACAGTATACTTTTCTGATCGTGCTATCAGCTGGATAAAAAAATATAATGATAAACGAGTCGATCTCGATCCTGCATTGTTTATTAACTTCACCACCGCTCAAAAAAATTCATCTGATTCTCGCCGTTTAACGGTCCGCAGTATAGAAAATATTGTAAAAAAATATATTATGATTGCCGGCCTTCCAGTCATGTCGAGCCCCCATACTTTGCGTCATTCATATGCCACTGATCTGCTTGCCCAAGGTGTTGATCTAAGACTGGTGCAAGAATTTCTTGGGCATTCTAATATTTCCACCACCCAGATATACACCCATGTTACCAATAAGCAATTAAGCGATATTCATCAAAAATTCCATAGCGGAAAGAGATTGAAAAACTAATCCCCTGCACTTCCCTCTTCAAAAATTAAAAAAAAGGCTAATAATAGCCTTTTTTTAATTATTTGTATTTATTTATTGTAGATAGTTTAGTGGATCAACCGGTATGCCGTTCAAACGGACCTCGAAGTGAAGATGAGCTCCAGTGGTCAATCTGCCAGCGCCTGGCGTGCCTGGTGTTCCTCCGCTAAGGCCGATGGCCTGGCCTTGAGTCACATATTCATCCTCTTTGACGTATATCTTTGAAACATGTCCGTAGACTGTTGCCAATCCATCGGCATGCACAATCATAATGTAGCTATAACCTAGACCTGCGTCCTTTGCTCTCGCCACATAGCCAGATTCAGAGGCCCTGATAGTCGAGCCTTGTGCTGCACGGATATCGATTGCCGGATGTTCAAAAATATATCTGAATGGATATTCTGGATCATGAAAGTATGTGGTAACTACATTTTTTGTCACCGGCCAAGACAGACCAGTGGAATTCTCTTCAAGCTTAATGTTCTGTTGTTTGGATAATTTTTGTCTGATAAGCTTTTCCAAGCTGACGATATCTGCGGCTGCCTGTGCCTGCTCTTGCTTGGCCAAAGCTACTAAACTCTGGTATTGCTGTTCGGATTCATTGGTTTGTAATAAGATGTTTCCTTTGCTTTCTTTTTCGGTGCCCAGAGCGATTTTCTTGCTATCCAATTCTTCTTTGAATTTTAATAATGATTTCTGTTTCTCATCCAGCGCTAATTTTTCTTTCTCCAAGTCGGTTTTCAACTTCTCTAACTTTTTCAAACTATCGCCGATTTCACCATTCATGTCTTCCAGGTATTTTACCTGGTTCATGAATTCTGAAAAAGAATCGTTAAGCAACAGGATCTCCAAAGCACTTGCATTGTCTTGTTTATACAATAGGCGCAAAACTACTCCGACGTGTTCCCTTTCCTTTTCAATCATTTTTTCTTTTTCTTCAATATCAAGATTGTTCTTGTCGATTTCAAGATTTGTTCGGTCTACATCCAGTTCTGTACTCTCGATATCCAATTCTGCTTTGGCGATTTTATTATCGAGCAGGGAGATCTGGTTAGTTAAATCCATTTTCTGCGATTGCAAATTTTCCAGCTGCTTATTATAAAGCTCCTGTCTTCTTTGGATATCTTCCGCCTTCTCTCTTTTTTCTTTGATCTGCCTGTTTAGTTCAATAATTTCTTCACTTTGCTCAGCTGTCTCCCCCTTTACAGTAACCGGTTGGTAAAAAATAGATACCGCCAAAAACAAACTCAATCCAATTATTGAGCTAATTTTAGCTATTTTACTCGATTTCATCATAGTTTTTTACTATACTTTCTTATACTTATATTATAGCACATTTTCCAGAAATAAAAAAGAGGGGTGGCTTAATTCCCCTCATTGCCTTAACTGGAAGCAAGACTATCCATAGCCGTAGATACTTCCCTTTTGCCACCTTCCATCACACGGCAGATCAAGCAAGGAAGTGGTTGAAGTTCTTTCTTCTGGGTCATCTTTGTTCATGCAGGAACTTTTTCACCTTGATGATCATTCATTAAACACCTCCCATTTCAAACTCTCTTCTACCGTATCTTCTTTTGACGCAACACAATATTTCGCCATAGTGTTGCGATGGTAATTTTCCTCTGGAGCGGTAAATACTTCCCCTCCCGACAAAGCCATCACATGGGAGATCGTCGCTTGAATGGATTCTTGGGCGAGAAGAATCAGTTGGATTTCCAGAATGCGCACCGTTTACAATAGCGTCTTTTGCCATGGCTCACTCCTTGCTGTCCGTGGGTTTGAAACATCCTTCGACCATCTTCCATTATCATATGGAAGTCCGGTTAAAGAGTCTAGGGAGACTCTCGTTAGTGGAAGAATCCACTCTGTGTCAAAGTCAGAGAGTTTTGTTAATCCTGGTACGATGAATTTCATCTTCCCTCCTCATTCAAATGAACGTTGTGATTATAATTTATTTATAGCTACTTTTATTCTTTCCAAACTTTTGTTCTTACCCAATACTTCCGCCACCTCAAATGGTCCTGGGCTGGCTTTGCGTCCGGTCAATGCTACGCGCATCGGCCAGAGCATCTCGCCTACGGTCAATTCTTTTACCTTGATATGTGAAAATAAAGCTTCTTCAATCGAATACTTGGTCCAATCTTCAGCTGGGATATGTTCCAGCACTTCTCCAACTTCTATCAGATTTTGTTTCATTTTCTCTTCTGTATTATGTTTCCAAATCAACAAATCTTTTTCGTAATTAGGTTTTTTCAAAAAGATAAATTCTGAAAGCTCTCCGATTTCGGACAACTTCTTCAAGCGATCGTGAGCCAATGCGACTACCTGTTTGATAAATTTTAAATCCAGTTTTTCTCCGGTTAAATTGTTGATAAAATCTTCTCCCCTTACTTCTAAAAAATTACTTTTTACTAAAAATGGAATCGCCATTTCAGTGAGCTCATCAACACTCTTTTTGCGGATATACATGCCATTCATATAATCGAGCTTTTCAATATCAAAAACAGCGGGACTGATGCCGATATCGCTGACCTTGAATTCTTTGATTATTTCTTCAAGCGTCAAAATCTCTTCTTCCCCTTTCGGATGCCAGCCTAGTAAGGCGCAAAAGTTTATCAAGGCTTCCGGCAGATAACCCTTGGCTTGATAATCTTCTACCGCCACATCGCCCTGACGCTTGCTTAGCTTTCCACCTTCTTTATTTAGTATCAACGGAGTGTGGATATACTTCGGCGGTTGCCAGCCGAAAGCTTGGTACAACAAGATATTTTTAGGGAAAGATGGTATCCATTCATCGCCACGCACCACATGGGAAATTTCCATCAAATGATCATCAATCACGTTGGCGAACTGATAGGTCGGCATGCCATCGGTTTTTATCAAAACATGATCTTCTAGATTTTCAACTTTAAATTTTATTTCGCCATGCAGTTCATCATATACTGCTACCTCCCCTTCTAGCGGCATTTTTTGTCGAATTACAAAAGGCTCATTATTTGCTATTCTTTTTTCAACTTCTTCGGTTTTTAAATCGCGGCAGATGCGATCATAACGTGGTGGTAATTTTTCTGCAGCTTGATCTTCTTTCATTTTTTGCAAACGTTCAGAAGTGCAAAAACAATGATAAGCTTGTCCGCTTGCTAGTAGCTCCTTTACATATTTATCGTAGATCCCTCGACGCTGGCTTTGCACATACGGTCCATAACCTCCATCAATATTTGGCCCTTCATCGAACTTGATGCCTAGCCAGTCAAGAATTTCAATCAATTTTTCAGCCGAACCGGACACTTCCCTTTTTTGGTCAGTATCTTCGATTCTCAATATAAATTTTCCACCCAAAGATTTAACGATGAAATAATTAAACAAGACAGTTCTTAAGCTGCCGATATGCAGAAAACCGGTCGGTGACGGAGCGAAGCGCAAACGAACATCAGACATATTATTTTTTATAGTATAAATAAGTATTTAAAATCAGGGATAAAACTAAAAACATACTAACAATAACCAGGGTAAAATGCAACTTTTTGAGTTTGATCTCTGCCTCTTCCCTGCTCTTCATCAATAAAATGTTGGTAAGGTCGTTTACCAAATAAATAAACTTTTTAATTTTCAATTTCATGATTTTTTATTACTTCTAAAAATTTATTTAAAAACACTTGAGTCGATTCTCTCCTTGTTGAGTATACTTCTTTTACCAAATCTTCTACTAGTACCCATTTCCAAGCGACATGATCCCAATAATTTAGTCTTATATCTTTATCCTCGCCCAGGAATTCTGCAATGAATAAACCTTGCGCTTGCCCCTTATACCCCCAATGCTTGTCAGCCAAATATTTGCCTGAACCGACGTATTTTTTAAATTTATATTTCCATAGATTACTGAAACCGGCTATTGGCTTAAAGTTGTCAGTATTTAATTCTTCTCTTAATTCTCTGGCACCCGCTTCCATGATATTTTCACACTCTGTCCCGCCCTGTGGCAATTGCCAATGCTCTTTCTGCCAAACCCTTTCAACGATTAAAACTTTGTACTTGTCATCTTCTTTTTTGTACAAGAGACAGGCAACATTTTTTCGATAGAAAAATGGCAAGATGAATCGCCAGACAAAGAACTTCCAGGAAAAAACAAAAACTGCGCGATACACTCTTTTAAACCTATCGAAGAAAAAAACTTTTTTTCCTGGAATTCTTTTTTGCTGAAAAGCTCTCCAAAGCCATTCCAAGCCAAAGAATCTAAAAGATTTCGGCGCTCTTTTGGCTTTGCCGGTGATGAAATCAATCGCTCCACCGATGCCGATCGCCACTTTTACTGAGGGCAAATTCTTCAAATTGTGATTAATAAACTTTTCCTGCCATGGAGCACCGAGCGCTACCAAAGCTATTTCTGGCGAAAATAAGTTTATCTTGTCAATTTCAAAATCCACTTGATTTTTTTCAAGGTCTAAAACTTGGAAGGAAAGTCCAGGAAATTTTTTCTCGATACTGTTTCTTATTTCCAAAGAAGTAGACAAGCCGCCAGACCAATTGAAAATTACCACTCTCTTTTTTATTGCACTAGCAAATTTTAAAATGTCGGTGGTTAGATCAGCACCTGTTATCCTGGTCACATTTTCACCGGAAAACCAAGCAGCGACCTTCAATCCAAAACCATCCATTATTGAAATATCTGCATTGTTGAGAATGTAGAAATATTCTTCATCCTTTTCTGCCATCAGGATAATCTCCGGGTTAGGAGTTACGATGTAGTGTTGTTTTTTGCTTTTTAAAAAAGCCTCGATTTTTACCAAGACCTCTTTTTTGCTTATCTGTGAAATATTGATTCCTAAGATGTTTATTTTATTCATGTCACAAGCGATAATTTTTTATTGTTTTGTATTCTGACCCTTCTGCCTTTAAAACTGACTCCATCAGAGCAATGGATCGGACAACAAATTCTTTTACCCTAAATTTGGGTTTTATCAAAGTAAGGGATTGAAAATCTTTTACTCTACCCAAAGTGAAATGTGCCTGCCAAGGTCGATGGTCGATATAGATATTCATCTCAGAAATTTTTTCACCGATTTTCTTTTGTAGCTCCGCAATCGAATTCCCGCTGATCTGTTCGACTTCTAGAAACAAAACTTGGGGATAAAGCAGATTGGGGAAAGCATTCAAATCCGTTACTGCAAATTCAACCAGACCGAAGCCTTTGATGATCTTTTTAATTGTTGAGTCAACTTTCTCGATTTGTGCCTTGTTAAGATTACCCAAGAAATGCAAAGTCAAATGACTATCGTCTGAACTGATCCATTTAATGCCGTTATTTAATTTACTTAATTCCAAAATCAGTTTTTCTATTTCTTTGCGAATTTTTGGAGTTGGATGCAAGGCAACAAAAGTCCTCTTCAATCCTCTATCTGTTCTATTTTTTACAATTCCTTTCATATCTATATTAACTTAAAAATTTAATAAAAACAAGGTTTTATAACTAATATGACTTAATTATTGCCATTATTTTAAAATTGTCGTACTAATCAGTCTGATAAACAAATTAATGCAATATCATTAAATCTAAGTTAATCAATTTCAAAATAAAAAATGCTTAGATTCTTGACAACGAATCGCAATTTTTATATAGTATATTTAGCAATCCGACATAGAGAGTGCTAAATTTAATCTTAGCTTAATAAATATAATAATATTATTCGTAAGCACCGTATCTGCTACGGCATGCGAAGCAAATAACATATGTTCGATAAATTTACTCACAAATCGCAAGAAGCGATCATCAATTCTCAGATCATCGCTCAAGAAAATGGTCAACAGCATATTGAAGCATTGCATCTGCTTGCCTCCCTTTTGGAGCAAAGCGAAAGTTTGGTACGGCCGATTTTGGAAAAATTAAAAATAGATACGGATGAAGTGGAAACAAAGGTTTATGATGCGATCGACCGATTGCCAAAAATCAAAACCTCAGCCAATGCCGGCACAGTACAGGGCACCCCGGAAGTTGCCATGATTTTGGATCACGCAAAAAAAGAAGCTGATCATTTTGGGCACAAGAAATACTGATCAGTTTTGGCCTTGAGCATGAATCTGTCTTGAAAATTTTGGCAGAACTCCGAGGTACGCAAAAAATCGTTGATGCCGACCCGGAAACCAAATACAAAGTATTAGAAAAATATGCAATCAACCTGACTGCCATGGCCAGAGCAGAAAAGCTTGACCCAGTCATCGGCCGTGATGAAGAAATTAGAAGGATAATGCAAGTGTTGTCTCGCCGTACCAAAAACAACCCAGTTTTGATCGGCGAAGCCGGTACAGGCAAAACTGCCATCGTTGAAGGATTGGCACAACGAATCGTTGCCGGCGATGTCCCAGAAACCTTAAAAGGCAAAGAACTGGTCAGTCTGGATCTTGCCTCTATGATTGCCGGTGCAAAATTTCGTGGAGAATTTGAAGATCGCTTGCGCTCTGTTTTGAAAGAAGTAAAATCCCAAGAAGGTAAAATTATTTTATTTATTGATGAGCTACATACCCTGGTCGGAGCTGGAGCTTCCGAAGGCGCCATGGATGCTTCCAATATGTTGAAGCCTGCATTAGCCCGCGGCGAATTGCATACTATCGGCGCTACCACCACTAAAGAATATCAGAAATACATTGAAAAAGATGCTGCATTAGAAAGACGTTTTCAACCGATTTATGTCTATGAACCAAATACCGATGATGCGATCGCTATTCTGCGTGGCATCAAAGAAAAATACGAAATCCACCATGGCGTCAGAATAACGGATGACGCGATCATCGCTTCCGTAAAACTTTCTTCTCGTTACATCAGCGACCGTTTCTTGCCAGACAAAGCAGTGGACTTGATTGATGAAGCTGCCTCTTCCCTACGTATGGAAATCGATTCTTGTCCACAGGAATTAGATGACCTTAGGAGAGAAATCAAACGCTTGGAAATTGCAAAAGCCGGATTATTGAAAGAAAAAAAATCTTCTCCAAAGCTTCGATCAATCAATAAGGATCTGGCTCACAACAAAGAAGTTGCCAATCAATTAGAGTTGCATTGGCAGAATGAAAAAGATGCGATCAGCAAGATCAGAGAATCTAAAAAACAGATTGATGAGCTTAAAGCCAAAGCGGAAATCGTTGAAAGACGAGGCGACGATCTGACCCAAGTTGCGGAAATCCGATATAGCAATATTCCTGCTTTGGAAAAAGAGATAAAGAAACAAGAACAGAAATTAATCAAGATACAGCAAAGCGGACAAAGAATCCTTAAAGAAGAAATTGACGAAGAAGATATCGCCAAAGTCGTTTCTCGCTGGACCGGCATTCCGGTTTCCAAAATGCTTGAAGGTGAGATTCAAAAACTTGCCAAGGCAGAGACTGAGTTGTCCAAGCATGTGGTTGGCCAAGACGAGGCTATCAAAGCAATCGCCAATGCAATACGTCGTTCTCGTGCGGGCATCGCCGAGGAGAAGAAACCGATGGGTACTTTTCTGTTCGTCGGACCGACTGGAGTCGGCAAAACTGAACTGGCCAAAGCCTTGGCCGAGTTTATGTTTAATGATAAGGCTTCTTTGATCCGTCTGGATATGAGCGAATTCATGGAAAAACATAGCACCGCCAAACTGATCGGTTCCCCACCTGGCTATGTTGGTTATGAAGAAGGAGGACAACTGACAGAGAGAATCCGCAGACGTCCATATAGCGTCATCTTGTTTGATGAGATAGAAAAAGCACATCCGGAAGTATTCAATATTCTTTTACAAGTATTAGATGATGGACAGCTGACTGACTCCAAAGGAAGAACTGTAAACTTCAAGAATACTATTATCATCATGACCTCCAATCTCGGCAATGAAGTGATCAAGCAATTCTCTATCGGCTTTTCTGACGCAGACGAGGAAAAAGAAAAGAAATCACAAGAGGTTGAGATGAAAGAAAAAATCGACAAGATACTGAGAGAACATTTCAAGCTAGAATTCCTGAATCGTATTGATGAAACAGTAATTTTTAAAAGCCTGACCAAGGATGTACTGACTAAGATTGTCGATTTGGAATTGCACAAAATTACCAGCCGTCTAAAGAACAAGGATATCGTCATTAAAGTCGGCAATAAGGTCAAAAAGATGCTAGCAGAAAAAGGCTACGATCCGACCTTCGGCGCTAGACCGCTTAAACGTCTGATTCAGAACAAGATCTTAGATGAGTTGGCATTAGAAATCATTGAAGGAAAGATCAAGGGCGGAAATGAAGTTTTGATTGATTTGGGCATAAAAGACCTGGTAGAAATTACTGTGAAATAACGCAGAACACTTAAACACAGAGCACGTGAGCATATTGTATGTTCACGTGCTTTTTGTTTAAAGTGTTAATGATTTACTTGCCTATACGTTGCAATTTGATTTGTCTCTATGCGCAATTTACTGTATAATATATAAAATAAAGTAATAATTAATATAGTAAATCATGAGAAATTTTTATAAATCCAAATTAACCTTATTTATTGCCCTAATCTTACTATTAAGTGCGGCATCAATCAGCGCTCAGACAGTTGAAAATACTTTTAATCCTAATTACATTATTGGCGATAGTGAAATTCTTGATTCATCTTCAATGACCCTGGCAGAAATAGATCAATTTTTAAAAAGTAAAGAAGGATTCCTTGCCACATACAAAACCACCAGTCCTGATGGCAAAACCATGAGCGCTGCTGAAATCATTTACGATCGCGCCATCACCAATGGAGTAAATCCGAAATTCTTGATTGTTCTATTGCAAAAAGAAGGCAGTCTGATTGAGAAAAAAAATCCAAGTCAGATCGCCTTGGACTGGGCAGTCGGCTATGGTTGTTTTGACAATTCACCTTGCAATCCTCGTTGGCAGGGTTTCTGGAAACAAATCAATAGCGCCTCTTTGCAATTCAGAGACTATATGGATAATCCTCATCTGTATAACTATCGACCAAATCAAACCTATACCATCAGCAATACCGGCAGAGACCCGATGGTGGTAACACCATTGAATCTAGCAACATCAGCATTGTACAATTACACTCCACATGTCTACAACGGAAACTATAATTTTTACGTCATCTGGCAGCGCTATTTCAGCCGCAACGCCGTCTATCCCAATGGCTCATTACTGCAAGCCGATAACGACCCGGTAGTATACCTTATCCAAGACGGGAAAAAACGTCCCTTCACCTCCAAGGGTGCGCTTACCTCCAGATATGACAGCAAAAAAATTATCAAAGTCAGTAAAACCGATCTTGCCCAATATAGTCTTGGCAATCCGATAAAATTTGCACAGTATTCCTTGGTCCGTTCCCCTGCCGGTTCGATATATCTGATTGTTGATGATACCCGCAGAGGCTTCACCTCACAATTAGCTTTCAAAAAAGTCGGCCTAAACCCTGAAGAAATTATCAGTGCCAGCTGGGCGGATATCACTCCCTATAAAGAAGTGGCTGCTATCACTGCCACCTCAACTCATGCAACTGGCTCGCTATTACAAAATAACAAAACCGGCGGTGTTTATTGGGTGATTGATGGGAAAAAATCCGCTATTCTTGATGCGATATTCTTGAAGACAAAATTCAAATACAAGCGAATAACTGCAGTCACTCCGAAGGAGCTGGACAAATACCCTACCACTACCCCAGTACTATTTAATGACGGCGAATTAGTCAAATCACCGATTTCAAATTCTATCTATATCATCGCTGATGGCAAGAAAAATCCGATTTATTCAGGAGAAATCTTTGAAAAACTTGGTTACAAATGGGAAAATATAATTACTGTATCACCTAAATTATTATATTTATACCCCGAAGGCGCCCCCATAAATAAATTACCCAATGCCACTCCAGAGGAGGAACAGGCTGCATTGGCAGTAACTGCAAGCTCCACTGCAACGACCACATTGACCAAGATATAACAATTGTTCTCGTAAATAATTTCATATTGATATGAAATTTTAAAATAAAATTATGTCAATCGTCTTCTCCGCAATCGTTCCCCACCCTCCTCTTTTAATTCCCTCCATCGGCAAAGAAAACGCTCAACAGCTAAAAAGCACAGATCAGGCTTTTAAAAAATTAGAGGAAGAGCTTTATGCGAGTAAACCCGATACGATCCTGATAATATCTCCACATGGCGTGGTTCAATCCAACGCCTTCACTTTGAATTTAAGTCCGGAATTCTCTGGCAACCTGGAAACTTTTGGCGATTTTTCTACTAAACTGAATTTTAAGGGTGATGTTGGTCTTGCTTATAGGATCAGAGAAAATCTTGAAACTAAAGCGCCGCTTCAATTGATCAGTGAAAAAAAATTGGATTATGGCTCTTTGATTCCGCTATATCTTTTGACAAAGAATATGCCGCAAGTAAAGATCATTCCTCTTTATTATTCAGGCCTTGACCTGCAAGCGCATTTTAAATTCGGACAAGTCTTAAAAAGAGAATTACTTTATAACAAGAATAGAGTCGCGATAATCGCCTCCGGTGATTTATCGCACCGCCTAACCAAAGAAGCCCCTGCCGGCTATTCACCGAAGGGGCAAAAATTCGATCAAAAATTGATTGAATTGATCACAAAAAATCAATCAGAAGAAATTCTGAACTTAAACCACAAGCTGATAATGGAAGCAAGTGAATGCGGTTTAAAATCCATAATTATTCTCTTGGGAATTCTGGATGGCATGAAACATGAAACTCAGAAGCTTTCTTATGAGGCACCATTCGGAGTTGGCTACCTAACCATGAATTTCGTAATTTAAATTATTTGCTTTGAGCTGCAACTTTGAAAAAATATTTCCAAGTCTCCCCTGTTTTACACAATTCTTTCGTATCATTCAAACATCTTTCAACAAATTCTTTATCATTATCTTTGCAGATCTTAAAAACAGAATTTCTTTTGAAATTAGGAATCGACAATTCATTAATTACTCTAAGCGCCAGATCTTGCCACTCATATTTTGGCGGTTTTTTAATCGGACGCTGAGCTTTAAAAATCAAGCCTAAAGGCTCAAATCCGCTATTATTTTTATTCATATACCTAAATTATATCAGCATAAACATCCCCTGTTAAGTTGACAAAATCGATATTTTCTGATACAGTAGGCAAGAATTTTAATCAAACAATATGGCAAAAATTTACCCTATAATAAAAAGTAAAAATCCCCTCTTACGAAAGGTATCTTCCGAAATCGAACCGGCAAAATTCGGCTCCAATCTACTGAAAAAACTGTTTTTAGACATGACCGCGACTATGTACAAGAAAGATGGCATCGGTCTCGCAGCCCCTCAAATCAGCAAGAACATCCGCATGGTAGTCATCAACACAGCAGAGGGTCCTATTTGCATGATAAATCCAGTTATTACAAAAAGGTCAACCACGCAAGAATTGGGCGAAGAAGGTTGTCTCTCGGTGCCTGGAGTATTTGGGCAGGTCAACAGATACAAAAGTGTCGACTGCCAATTCATCGATGAAAACGGACAAAAAAACTTAATCAAAGCGAATAAGATGATGGCTCGTGTAATCCAGCATGAAATTGATCATCTGGATGGCATTCTTTTTATTGATAAACTAGAACCAGGCTCAAAATCTTCAGATAGAAAAACCGAAAGACCTGCAGTAAAAAAATAATATGGCAGAAAACAAGATCAGGACTATTTTTATCGGCACGCCAACCTTCAGCATTCCTGCCCTAAAAGCGTTGATTGCTGACGAGCTGTTTGAGGTAGTTGCGGTAATAACCCAGCCGACCAAAGAAGTCGGCAGAAAAAAGGTTCTGACCCCGCCACCGATAAAAGTTGAAGCAGAAAAAAATAATATTAAAGTTCTTCAGCCGAAAAAAATAATCGAAGAAATAGAATCCATTAGATCTTTAAAGCCTGATTTAATAGTTGTTGTTGCCTATGCACAAATTATTCCAGAGGCAATTTTAAACATTCCTCATTTTGGCTGCATCAATATTCATGGCTCATTACTTCCCCGCTATCGAGGTGCAGCAGTCGTCCAAGCAGCTATTCAGAATTATGACAAGCAAAGCGGAGTAACCATCATGCTTATGGACAAAGGCTTAGATACCGGTCCAATATTGTCGCAAGAGGCAATCAACCTTGAACCGCAAGAAACCTCAACAACCCTATTTGAAAAGTTATCTCACTTGGGAGGCAAACTGCTGATTCCCACCTTAAAAAGTTATATCCGCGGCGAGATTAAACCTATTGCTCAAGATGACAGCCAGGCCAGCTACGTAAAAACCTTAACCAAAAATTCGTTCGCGCTATGAACCCTTGGCCAAGCGCATGGACAAAATGGAATGACAAGACCATAAAGATTACCGAAGTTGAACATTCTCCACATTTAATTGAGCAATACAAAGAAGGAGAAGTTTTTCTTGATCACGATAAAATTGCAGTCCAATGCGGCTTTGAGGCAATTTTGATAAAAAAACTACAACTTGAAGGCAAGAAAGAAATGTCTGCCGAGGAATTCCTGAGAGGCAATAAAGACATTATTCATCAAATTTTGACATAAAGCAGTTTTTTTTATAGAATAATTTTATAAAGATTACCCTATTCATAGGGTATTTTCTTTAATTAAAAAATATATTTGCCGCCATCGTCTAACGGTTAGGACGCCAGATTCTCATTCTGGTAATCGGGGTTCGATTCCCCGTGGCGGTACTAAATATAAAACAGCCAGCTCATACTGGTTGTTTTAATTTAATATAGTTACGTAGATGAGAATTTCGACCTGACCATTATGGTTACTCAATAAAATATTTTTAAAGAAGAAATATTATAAGAAATAGATGTTTTAGAAACGACAGGGGTGGGGCTTTCGCCCCGGTGAGATCCCCGTGGCGGTACAACAAAAAATTCCGCTATTTAAGCGGAGTTTTTTATGCCCTCTTTGAATAAATAAAACCCTCTAAGAAATGGGGAAAAAACAGAAGATACTTTATAATTTAATAATTTGTGCTACAATTACTTTAAAGTTGCGAATGACTTAATTTAACCAATTATTCGCATAAAATTCTACAATAATCAAGCATGCTATACGAAACATTTCCTATACAGTGAGTTGAACTAAATATAAATTTTATTTTTTAACCTTATGGAATTTAAAAAAGAACTAAACATCGACAAAGCACCTAAACCACGAGCCTATATTGAATTTGGTCTCCCAGGGCATGAAACAGAATACGTATTTACCACACAAGAGGATGAACATTGTGAATCACAGGAGTTACAACTTGGATGGGGAAAAGAACTCAAATCTTTATTGGGAGATGGGTGGCTTATTATGGACAGGGGAACTCGGATTGAAATTGTGCCACCAAATTCAACACGAACCTCCGAAACTGACACAAAATTGAGAGAAGCAATAAATACTGCTACAAATAATAAATTTGAATTTGGTGAAACTACTTAAAAAATAAAATTTATATCACCTAAAACTTGATATCCGCAAATTCACAATACAGTAATGTACAAACAAAAACAGGCTTGAAAGCCTGTTTTTGTTTGTACCGTCACAGAGATGAGAATTTCGACCTGACCAATATGGATTAGATATTTAGAAAACAATCGGGGGGGGATAAGAACTTTCTCTGTCATCCCGGGCTTGACCCGGGATCCAGGGTTTAAACATATAAACTAGTCTACATATTAATATCTTTAAACAACGATAAATGCGGACAACCCTGGATTCCGGCTCGAAGGCCGGAATGACAAAATATAAAAAACTTGTCAAAAACCGATTTTTAATTTAAATAAATACCACACTTTACTATTGACTTTTACCTAATTTTCGGGTTAAAATATTAATAATCATAAGGAGGACCAATGGTTGGTCCGCTCTTTTTTATTGTCATCAAACAACGCAGCAACCCATGAGGAGGTAGCATGAAGATTCTCGTAATCGGAAGTGGTGGACGTGAACACGCGCTCATATGGAAAATCAAACAGAGCCCGCTTGTAAAGGAAATCTTTTGCGCACCCGGAAATGCGGGAACAGCAAGACTCGGCATCAACATCCCGATTGATGCAAAAGATCTGACTGAGCTCCTGGCCTTCGCCAAGAAGAGCCGAATCGATCTCACAGTAATCGGACCGGAAGTTCCGCTGGATATGGGCATCGTCGATCTTTTCGAGGCAGAAGGGCTCAAGATTCTCGGACCCAGCCAGAAGGCTGCACAATTGGAGGCCAATAAAGCCTTCTCCAAAGACATGATGAAAAAATATGGCGTTCCTACTGCCAGGTATTCCGTCTTCGACAAGATCATTCATGCCCAGGATTTTGTCGAAGACCTGCTGAAAACCCCGCCTTTTGTGATCAAAGCCAGCGGTCTCGCCGCCGGTAAAGGAGTTGTCATCGCCCAAAGCATTGCCGAGGCGAACGCAGCGATAAAAGGGATGCTGACCGGGAAATTATTCGGGGATGCCGGAAGAGAAATAGTGATTGAGGAATATCTCTCCGGAGAAGAAGCCTCATTCCTCGCCTTCACTGATGGCAGAAACATCATTCCTCTCGCCTCCTCCCAGGATCACAAAAAACTCCTTGATGGTGATCTCGGACCCAACACCGGTGGCATGGGTGCCTATTCGCCGGCGCCGGTTGTCACTCCTGCAATTCACGACAAAGTGATGGTCGAGGTTATGCGTCGCATGGTAGACGGCATGGCGAAGGAAAGAAGAACTTATCGCGGCATTCTCTATGCCGGTCTGATGATCAACGGCGATGACATCAAAACGCTGGAATTCAATTGCCGTTTCGGCGACCCGGAATGCCAGCCGCTGATGATGCGCCTGAAATCAGATATTGTCCCGATCATGATGGAAATCGCCAACCATGGCGACATCAGACATTTCAAGCTCGACTGGGATCCTCGTCCGGCACTCTGCATCGTCCAGGCAGCTCACGGCTATCCTGATGCTCCACGTAAAGGAGACGAGATTGTCGGCTTGCACGATCTCGACGACTGGAAAGACATCGTAGCCTTCTTGGCTGGCGTCAAAGTCGTTGACGGAAAACTTGTCACCGACGGCGGCCGTATTACCGGCATAACCGGAATAGCAGAGACCATGCAAGCAGTAATCGATCTTGTTTATCCCGCTGCTCATATGGTCGACTTCGACGGGAGGCAATTCCGTGACGACATTGGCCGGAAAGCTCTCGGCCGTTAATCAACAAACCCGATCTTACGATCGGGCTTTTTTTTCCAAAATAAATTTAATATTATTTTTTTTCCACTACTGTCCTTTCTTGCGGTACTTGATAAAAATTCAAAGCGAACTTGGCAATTTCTCCAAACAAAAGTCATTATGACAAACTTCGGGTCATTGATCGGAGTATAGCCGATAAAAGAATGAATGGTTTGCGCACCATATCCCTTGGAGTCGCTTGATGCCACTTGAGCCGTACCTGTCTTGCCCGCAACATAATAACCAGGTACTTGTGCTCTTTTTGCATGACCTTCTTCTACTGTCCTAACTAGCATACCGGTCAACAATGAAGCGGTTTTTTCTGTTATTACGCGGCGGATTTGCTTTGGCTGAGTAGTCACCTTTTCTCCATTGGGATTAACGATTTCCTTAACAATATATGGCTTCATTAAAATTCCGCCGTTAGCTATGGCCACATATGATCCGATCATTTGTAATGCTGTAACAGTGATCCCCTGCCCAAAAGATGCAGTAGCCGCATTAATCGGCCTGACTTTCTTACTTGAGATATTACTGATATTGCCTGGACTTTCTGTTTCTAATTCAATACCAGTCTTTTCCCCGAAACCGAATTTTTTTACATATTGAGAAAATACTTGCGGACCGATTTTCTCCATGGAATATATCGCTCCAGTGTTCAAAGAATTTACGAGCACCGTAGTCATATCTGTCGTACCGTGACCGCCAAAGGATTCGTAGTCGGAATTTTTTATCGGCTTGGGCCAGCCTTCAACCATAATAAATCCCTTATCATCAAAAGTGGTCTCCGGCGCTACTTTGCCTTGATCAAGCGCCGCTGCCATAGTGATGCTTTTAAACGTTGAGCCAGGTTCGAATTGATTAAAAATTACTGGGTTATTGTAAACATTTATATCTTTGGTAAGTTTGTAATTGTTCGGATCATAATCAGGTGATGAACACATGGCAATAATAGCTCCGCTCTTCGGGTCCATAATAATCACACTTCCGCCCTGTGCACCATGCCGCAAAACTGATTCGGATAATTTTTTGCAGGCTTCAAACTGTATTGAACGATTGATAGTCAATAACAGATCACTTCCATCTTCAGCCTTGTTGTAATCTTTATCATTAAAAATGATCAGGTCCCCGACTGCATTCCTGTCAGCCTTGACCGAACCTATCTTGCCCGCCAGTTCCATATTAAAGAAACCTTCCAGTCCGTATCTTCCCTCTTTTGAGTCTCCTACATAGCCGACAAAACCCAAGATCTGTGACCCGATATTTTTTTCCGGATAAAATCTTCCTGATTCAAGTATGTAGTCAATCCCCTCTAGCTTCGCAGCCTTAACCTGACTCAATATTTCATCATCGACTTTTTTTGCAATCAATTCATATGGGTCGCCTTGCTTACTGAGGATTCTTACATACTCAGTTATTTTTTCGTCCTTAATCCGATTGATTTCTAATTCTTTTTTTATTTTCTTGAATTCTTCATTTTGCTCAGCAATTTCTTTATCCTCAGCCACAATCAGGCTTGCCTCATTTTCTACCAAGTTTTTATTTATTATTTCATAAAGACTCTCTGCAACCTTCTGCGGATCAGTAATCATATTAGGTTTAGCAAATATGGTTGCAAACTGCTTATTGGTAGCTAATGGATATAAGTCGCTTCTACCTTCTTGTCCATCTTCAATAAAAATTCTTCCCCTTTTTGGCTCGAGCTTGCTCGACACCTGCTGTTGACGCGCTGCCATATCTCGATAGCGGTCATAATTTCTAATCTGTAAATCGTATAGCTTTAAGATGACCAGTCCACCTAAAACAAAAATAATCGCTATCATAATATTAATGCGACTATTTTTTTCTGTATTATTTTTTTTATTTTTCCATGGCTTCATGTAAAGATGCTCTAAAATTATCTTCCCAAGGCGACAGCATTATTCGTGTTGATATAATCGATCTTATCAACCTTTACCAATTTTAAATTCTCTACTCTTTTGCTCAAATTATTGTATGAACTTAGTGACATCGTTTTTAACTCCAAGTCATTGTTGTCGTTACGTAGCTTCATGGCCTGCTTTTTGTGCTGCTGCAGTACATATGATTTGATCGAAACATCATTTGTTCCGATCAGATACATCACACCAGTGATGATAATCAATAAAAACAAGATCCTGTTTATTTTTTGCAATTTGAGATTCCCAGATTTATTTTGTTTTTGTTTCATTTGAGTCATAAGATATTTTTAGCTTATTATAATTATTATAGTTTCTCGGCTACCCGCATTTTGGCACTTCTAGCCCTAGGATTTTCTTCAACTTCAGTTTCGGTTGGAATTAATACTTTTCTTGTAACCGACTTTAGACTTGCTTCATGCTCGCATTGGCAAACCGGTTGCCTTGGCGGACATATGCAGCCGATATTCTCTTTTTTAAAAAACTGCTTAACTATTCTGTCTTCTAAGCTGTGGTAAGAAATAACTATTATCCTGCCACCTTTTTTCAGTAGCTTTAAAGCATTTGCCAGGGCTTCTTCCAGACTTACAAGCTCTTCATTAGTAGCAATTCGCAAGGCTTGAAAGGTTAAAGTGGCGAAATGAATGCCTTTTTTTCTTAAATAAAATCCTGGTAATGATCTTTTTATAATCGCAATCAACTGTCCGGTAGTTTTTATTTCTTCAGTTTTTCTTGTCTCTATTATTTTTCTAGCGATTTTATGAGCGAATCTTTCTTCGCCATACTCCCTGATAATTCTAGTTAACTCCGCCTCTGGCCAAGTATTTACGATATCTTCTGTGCTTATTTCGCCTGCTTGATTAAAGCTCATGTTTAGCGGAGCATCAGCCTTGAAAGAAAATCCTCTAGTCCGATCTTCGAGTTGAGCTGATGATAACCCCAGATCGAATACAATCCCATCAAACTTATTTTCCGCCGCTGATTCCATATTCTCTTCAGCGATTTTTTTGATATTTCTAAAATTATCATTGACGATTATTACATTTTTTATTTTATTTTTTGCTAATATTTTTTTTGCATTTTCAATCGCCAGCTGATCCAAATCTATAGCGAGAACTTTGCCTGGATTTATACGCTCAGCGATTGCCATGGTATAACCGGCTCCTCCCATCGTGCAATCAATGATATTCTGTCCTGGCTCGGCACGAAGATATTCCAACACCTCTGCAAGCATTACCGGTACGTGTTTGTATTCCATATAAATTTAAATCTTCGATATTATACCGCATCTATTCGCATGTGCCCCATTCGCAAAGGGCTCCGCCATAGGAGGACAACACTAAATTCCAAGCTCTCCTAGCGATTCGGCGATTGAATTATTATCTTTTTCTGCCTTTGTCTTGTATTTGTTCCAATTTTCTTCATTCCAAATTTCCAATTTGTCGTATAGACCTACTATTACTACTTTCTTTTTCAATGCTGAAAAATTTCTAAGATATTCCGGCAAAACTATCCTGCCTTGGTTATCGAAATCAACATCCATCGCACCGCCCAAAGTTGATCGAGCATAAGCGCGAGCAGCAGGATTGCTGGTTGTCGGCAGGCCGGCCAATTTTTCTGCTACTTTTGCCCATTGTTTTTTCGGATATAAGTATAGGCAGTTATCCAACCCCCTGGTTACAATCGCGCCGCCTTTCAAGAGTACTCGAAACTTAGACGGTACAGCTAAGCGTCCTTTTTCATCCAAATTATGATTGTATTCACCAATAAACATATATATGTTTCTAATCTACAAATGTTATTTGAATATACAAATAAAATTATTCATGTACCGATTCACAGTGCAATTCGCTGAAGGCGATAACACTTATTCGTATGTGCCCCATTCGTAGCGGGGCTCAGCCCTAGGCGGATAACATTAAGACACAAAAGAAGATTGGCTAAACTGATTAGGTTAGTCAGTCCCCTTTTAAATCCTAGAGCTCAAAGCTCTATGCACGACAAGCATTAAATTATAACTTGCTTTGGCGCGTATTATCTTGGCCAAGCTAAAAATATATTATAAATTTAAAGTTCTTTAGATTCTCCACTATTCCCCACTTTTCACCATCTAGCTTTAATTGTATACCACTTTATCTGTGAGGTCAACCACTTTTCACCACCGGAAGTTAAGTATTTATTAAAGACAACTACAAATATATAAGCTAAAATTAAATAAAATAAATAAAAAAATCCCTACCATGGCACAGGTGGGGAAAAATGACGGTATATTATTTAATTTTATGATTTATTTATCCACAAGTATTTATTTTATGCTTTTTTATTCGTGTCATCCTGAACTTGTTTCAGGATCATGCAGTTAACAAATTAACAATTATTAATTCAACTTACTCGTTTAACAACATGATCCCGTATCTCCGCTACGCTCCGTACGGGATGACACAAAAGAAGATTTACCCTTTATTCGTGTCATCCTGAACTTGTTTCAGGATCATGCAGTTAACAAATTAACAATTATTTATTCAACTTACTAGGCTAACAACATGATCCCGGACTTCCGCTACGCTGCATTCGGGATGACACAAAAAGAGGTTGGGACAAAAAAAGATTATTTGAAAACTATTTCTATTCGCGAAAAAATAAAACTTATACCAATCCTTTTTTCTTTACTGTAATAACTGGCTCTTGATTATATTCCGGCGCAACAATTTGGATGCCTTTAGTTTTTTTTGTTTTCCCGGCAACACCAGCTATCGGAACACCAATAGCATATGCCAATGCGTTGGCAGTTACTACTCCGATGCGCAAGGAAGTAAAACTACCACCGCTATTATTTATCTCAATTTTTTCAATGTCTTTTAAGGTGAGTCTTTGTTTCTTTAATAATTTATCAATTTCCGGTAGCAATTTTTCCGCCTGCTGACGTCTAGCTTCAAATTCTTTCCTTGCTAAAACATCTTTGCCTTTTTTCAAGGCAAGAATTATATTGTCTCCGGCAATTGTGTCTATAAATAGAATCATAATATTAAACTAGCATTATTTTAAAATAAAAAAAAGGGACTTGTAAAAAGTCCCATTGTATCAAATGTATGTCAGTTCATCTTTTGTATTGTTACGGTACCTACAGTGTAGGTCCCGGTAGTGGCGCCAAAATCCAGGTAGAAATTGGCATTTGCATCAGTAGCGGTTGCGGTAATATCGGCTGAAACGTTGCCATTACAGGCAACTGTTGCAGAACCCAATTCGGCGAATGGTGCCGCAAAGGTTTTATACAACACCCTGATGTTACTGCTCGGCACCGAAGTGCAGCTTAAAGTCACGCGGTAAATGCCGCCTGAGACTATTGACTGCTTGTCCCAGTTGAGGTTTACCTGCCAGTCCTGCCCTGCGGTGTTAACCACAACCTGACCAGTCGCGATATTGAAAGTTGCGCGGCTGGTGCCACCGTCGGCAAAGGCAAATGCGTTCGCAATTGACAGGGTTTTGGTATTCGGTATCGGAGGATCGGTCGGATTGATAACCGTGATAGTCACTGAATCGACGATGCTGTCGACCTTGCCGTCATTCGCTATCAGATTTAGTTACGTCATTGGCGTTAGACAATGTGGCCTGACTGCCGACTGGGGTAGCGAATGTCCATCTGTAGGTTAATTGGTCGTTGTTAGGATCGCTTGCATTCCCGTTCAGCTGGACCGTCGCACCGAGGATGACGGTTTGATCAGGGCCGGCATTTACCACCGGCGGTTTATTGACGGTCGGGGGATCGGAAGGAGGATCAGTCGGCGGATCAGAAGGAGTAACAGTCATACCTGTCGAATCATACTCCCATACCGTTTCTTTTCCGGCCTTGTAAACACCGTTGGCATCTTTGGTGCCGGTAGAGACTACAACTCTTTTAGATCCCGTCTTCAGAGGTATTGAGAGTGGCAGGCTGGGTTTGAGAACGTAATTGTGGTCCCACACGCCCTCGTTGCTCTGATAGCTGTACTCGACCACCGGTGCATAATCTCCGGGGGTTGGGGCAAGCAGCACCAAAGTGTTGCGCGCGAAATCCGGCACTACATTTGGCTTGGCTGCGCTCTCTGCGGTTACTGCGAAAGGTGGCGTGATACTTCTGGCCGTTTTTCCTACCGGGATATATGCTGTTTGCACAATCGGCGAGGAAGAGCCTGAATACCAGGCCTCAAAATGGTCATACCCGGGTACGATGGGGATAAGCAGCGGATAG
>LBWY01000009.1 GCA_000995135.1 Parcubacteria group bacterium GW2011_GWE2_39_37
GAGGAGAACCCTGGATCTTTATGTTTTCTCGATACCACCTTGTAGGTGAATAATGATTCGGATTCTGTTCGATTCTTATGGCGATGGCGTCTGGGGATTCAACCGCATTAATAGACTTGATAACAGAGAACAAACACAAAAGCAAAAATAAAAATATTTTTACTTTTTCTTTTTGAATGTGGTATATTTCTTTTTTCATTATGATGATTCAAAATTAAATCAACGATCTGCCCGTCATTTCTTCAGGTTTTTCTAAGCCTAGAATTTTTAATACCGTAGGAGCGACATCTGAAAGAATCCCCTGTGGCTGGACCAAGCTCAAGTCATCGCCAATCGGATCTTGGACGCCGATTTTTCTGCCTTCATATTCACGACCAATGATTATGAAAGGAACTGGGTTAGCAGTGTGTTCCTTACTTATTGTCCCGGTTTGCATATTGAATTTTGCCTCAGCATTGCCATGATCAGCGGTAATCAATACAATCCCTTCTTTAGCCAAGGTCGCCTTTACTATCTTGCCGACACATTTATCAACTGCTTCGCAGGCGAGGCTGGTAGCTTGGATATTCCCTGTATGCCCGACCATATCAGCATTGGCAAAATTTACTAGTATAAAATCATAAGTATCGTCACTGATGGCCTTCATGAGTTTGTCAGTAACCTCAAATGCAGACATTTCCGGTTTTAAATCATAACTTGAAACCGGTGGTGAAGGTACTAAATCATGAGTCTCTCCTTCGGACTTCGTTTCTCTGCCGCCGTTAAAGAAATAAGTCACATGGGCATATTTTTCAGTCTCCGCAATCCTCAGTTGCTTTAGGCCGGCATTGGAAATCATCTCTCCAAGCGTGTCTTTGATTACTTCTGGAGGGAAAGCTATCTCTACTGGCAAATCTTTTTCATATTCAGTAAAACAAACAAAGAATAGATTTTTTAAATATTCTTTACGATTGAATTTATCAAACCCGGGTAAAACAAATGCTTTCGTGATTTGTCTTGCTCGATCAGGTCGAAAATTGAAAAATATCACCGCGTCGTTATCTTCTATTGTTGCCACTGGCTTGCCATTCTCTTTAATAATTGTTGGAATAAATTCTTCATCAAATATTTTTTTACCATAACTTTGTTCAATCGCCGATATAGTATCATCTGCCTCATTACCCACTCCATTAACCATGGCTGAATAAGCCTTTTCTATTCTATCCCAATGATTATCTCGGTCTAGGGTGTAGAATCTTCCGGATAAAGAAGCTATCTTACCGATTCCATATTCTGAGATAGTACGGATAATATCTTTAATATAGCTGGCAGCACTGTTATAAGGCGTATCTCTTCCATCTAGCACTGCATGTATGTAAACCTGTCCCAAGCCTTCTTCTTTCGCCAAAACCAACAGTGCCTGCAAATGCTCGATTGAAGCATGAACACAGCCGTTGGAGGCAAGACCTAGAAGATGTAATTTTGAATTGTTCTTTTTTGCATGATTAACGGCCCCCAACAAGGCCTTATTCTGATAGAAGCTGTTGTCATTAATTGATTTATTAATTCTGGGCAAATCCTGATACAAGATTCTTCCCATGCCTAAATTCAAATGCCCCACTTCACTATTCCCATCCTTACCCCATGGCAACCCTACAGCCTCACCCGAAGCTCTCAAAGTCATGGCCGGATATTTAATGATATATTCTTTCATATTGGGAATGTTCGCTTGGCTTATCGCATTGCCGCTATATGGCTGGACTATCCCCCAACCGTCTAGAATGATCAAAATTACCGGCTTAGGACGTTTCAATTGAGTGTTCTTTTCAAATAACATAATTTATTGATATTAATTCAACCTTACTTTTAAATTATTAAAGATTTTCTAGTCATGTCTTTTGGCCTTTCCCTACCCAACAAATGTAGTACGGTAGGCGCGATATCTCCCAGAACGCCATCTTTACGCAACTTGATCATATTTTTTGAATCCTTATTTACGATAATGAACGGAACTTGATTTGTCGTATGCTCAGTATTTATTTCTCCTGTTTTAAGATTGATCATTTCTTCTATATTACCGTGATCAGCGGTAACCAGCAAAGTTCCATCAACCTTCAAGTATGCATCTACTATTTTTTTCAAACATTTATCAACCGCTTCGCAGCATTCTATCGCGGCAGTCAAATTCCCGGTATGGCCTATCATATCCGGCGCTGCAAAATTTAGGACTGTAAAATCAAATTTATTCAATTTTAAATTTTCTATCACCGTATCTGTTAATTTTTCCGAACTCATGGCCGGCGTCTCATCGTAAGATTTGACATCGGGAGAACTGATCAGCATCCTTGCTTCATTGGCAACCGGATCAGAAAAGCCACCATTGAAAAAATATGTCACATGGGCGTATTTTTCATTTTCCGCAATATAAAGCTGTCTTAAATCAGATAACTGCATCGGTAAAGTTTCAACCAAGTCAGGACTCGGAAAGGCAGACAGGATATGGTCCAAATCAGGACCGAAATCCGTCATGGCAACGAAGCGCAAATTTTTTAGGACTTTTTTTCTTTTGAATGCACCGGGGTTTTTTTTATTAAAATCATCTTGGACAAAAACTTTGGCAATCTGCCTGGCACGATCAGATCTCAGATTAAAAAATATTACGCTATCATTGTCTTGTATTCTTGGTAGCGACGTATTATTCTTGGCTATGATGTACGGTTCGATGAACTCATCGCTTTTGCCGCTATTGTAGGATTCCATTATGGCAGTTTCGGCATTTACCGCGTTTTTACACTGACCTGATTTTTCCAACACCAGAGCATCATAGGCTTTTTCTGTGCGCGACCATTTCTTTTTTCTATCCATGGCAAAAAATCTACCTATTATCGTATTGATAGTCTCTCCATTAGTAAAAGATCTTTCCAATTCCCGGATTAATTTGATTGAGGAATATTTAGGCGAGTCGCGACCATCAGTAAATAAATGCAGGTTTACATTCTTGATTCCTTTCTTTTTTAAAAGCGTTAGCAAAGCAAGTAGATGATCTGGATCGCTATGTGCGGACATATTATTTGCCAGCATACCCATGAGATGGATGCGACTGTTATTTTTCTCAACATGGCGGATCGCCTCCATAAATGCTGGATTCTTAAAGAAAGTTCCGTTGTTGATATTCTTACTTATTCTTACAACGTCTTGTTCGGCGATCCTGCCGGCCCCGATATTCATATGCCCGGCTTCACTATTACCATCTTGACTCGGGGGTAGGCCGACATGCTTGGCTGAAGCCTCCAAACTGGTAAAAGCATAGTTCTTAGTCAAGTCATCCATGGTTGGTGTCTTGGCTAATGCAATTGCATTGCCTTTATTCGGCTCGGCCAGCCCCCAACCATCAAGAATAATTAATATCATGGGGAAATTTTTTTGGTTATTTTTTTGTTTTTCAAGTTCTTTCATTATATCTTTCTGTTAATTTTCAATTTCTAATTTTAAATTTTTAAATAATGCTTCAATTTAACACAATTTTTTTAAATGAAAAATTAAAATTATTTCAAACTATCTTCAATCTCCATCAATCTATTATACTTCGCCAATCGCTCTCCTCTTGATGATCCAGCCTTGATATATTCCGCACCAACAGCGACAGCCAAGTCGGCAATAAAATCATCGCAGGTTTCCCCACTTCTATGAGAAATCATGATTTTATAATTATGTTTTTGAGCCAATTTTATACATTCGATAGTTTCCGTTAAGGTACCAACTTGATTCGGCTTTATCAAAATAGCATTTGCAACCTTTTCCTTTAGCCCCTGTCTCAAACGAGCGGTATTTGTTACAAACAGATCATCTCCGATCAATAGCATGTCATTGCCGAGTTCATCTGTCAGTTCTTTCCAGCCTTGCCAATCATCCTCTGCCAAACCATCTTCAATCGAAATAATCGGGAATTTTCTAAGCCATTCGCGGTAAAGACCCACCAAGGTATTGGTAGTAAAATTTGTCTGATCTAATTTAAAAAGATATTTTCTGGTTTCTGGATTGTACAATTGGGAAGAACCGACATCAATACCAAGCCCTACGTCAACTCCTGGTTTGTAGCCGGCAGTTATCATAGAGGCGACAATCAATTCAATCGCCTGGATGCTAGACACTATATCTGGAGCATAACCGCCTTCATTTCCCACATCTGTATCAAAACCCGCTTTTTTCAAAACCTTGCCCAGGGAATGGAAAATTTCAAAACCCATCCTTACTTTTTCCTTAAAACTGATTTCTTTCAAGGGCAAAATCATAAATTCCTGAAAATCCAAGTTGGTATCAGCATGTTTGCCACCGTTAAATATATTAAAAGAAGGGGTGGGAAGCTTGAAGTTAGAAGTTTGAAGCGAGAACGAAGTAGCTATATAGGCATATAATTCAAGATTCTTTGCCGCTGCACCAGCACGAGCACAAGCAAGAGAAACAGAAAGAATTGCATTGGCGCCTAAATTTTTTTTGTTATCTGTTCCGTCTAATTCTATCATAATCCGATCAATCTTTTCTTGCTGTGTTACCTCAGTTCCTTTTAATTTTTTTAAAATTTTAGTATTTACATTCCCAACCGCCTTCAAAACCCCCTGCCCTTCATATCTGTTAGTATCTCCATCTCGCATCTCCCAAGCTTCATGTATGCCGGTAGAAGCTCCAGAAGGCACACTTGCCTTGGCGGTGATGCCGTTTTCTAAGAAGACCTTGGTTTCAATTGTCGGGTTGCCACGGGAATCCAGAATTTCTCTAGCAATAATATTTTTTATTTTAGGCATATAAATCTAGTTAAATGTTGTTATAAGTTAAAAGTTTATTATAAAACCTATTTCTTATCTTTTATTTTTTAACAATCCCTTTAAGTCCTGGCATTTTTGCCCCACCCAAGTAATCCAACATCGCTCCACCACCGGTTGAAACCCAGTCAACATAATCAAACATCTTGGACAACTTGAGCGCCTCCACCGTCTCGCCTCCCCCAGCAATACCAAAAGCCTGACCCTTGGATCTTGCGGCCACTAGTTTAGCGATTGCCATAGTGCCGTGCTTAAATTTTTCATTTTCAAATAATCCCATCGGACCATTCCAAACGATGGTATTGGCTTTTTTAATAAACTGACTATAGAAACTGATCGTCTTTGGCCCGATGTCTAATATGATATCGTCTTGCTCAACATTATTAACTAATCTGACAAATAATTTACCGCTACCATCCTTCTTTTTGCTGACAACAAAATCCAGGGGCAGAATAATCTTTTTATTGCCAGCTTTTTTATATAATTTTATTACTGTCTTTATCATTTGCTCGTCATTTCCCACCAAAGATTTGCCTACTTCATAACCTAATGATTTTAAAAAATCATTAGCTATCGCACCACCTATCAAAATATATTCAGCTTTATTGATGAAATTTTTTATGATCGGCACTTTAGTCGAGATTTTTGCGCCACCAATAATGACCGTTAATGGTTTTTTTGGTTTTAATGACTTATTCAAATTGGTAACTTCTTCCTCGACAGTAAAGCCGGCAAAACTAGGAAGAAATTTTTTTATAGCGCTTAGTGAGGCATGTTCTCGATGACTGACACCGAAAGCATCGTTAATATAAAGGTCATATGGTCTTGATAACTCTTTAGCAAACCTCTTGTCATTAGTCTCTTCTTCTTTATTAAATCTAATATTTTGCAGGAATAGTATCTCCTTATCTTTCAATTTATCCACTGCGGTATTTGGCTTTTCGCCAATACTATCAGGAATGAACTTGACTGGACGGCCCAAAAGCTGAGACAATCTCCTGGCAACCGGTTGAGTACTTTGTTTCTCATTGCTCATATGAGTTACAATTACCAACTTGGCACCATAGCGCATCAGATATCTGATCATCGGCAAGCTTTTGACCAGCTTATAGTCCTCATTGACTTTGCCTTTGGCGATCGGGACGTTAAAATCTGCTCTTAACAAGACTTTTTTACCTGCAAAATCTTTAATCTGTCTGATTGATTTAATTTTCATAAACTAAAAAATTACTGATTTTCCTGAAATAAATAAATTATTTTATTATTAAATTATACCATTTTATTATAGAAATAAAAAGTTTTTTTAAAAAAACCGCAGCCCCATTAAAGGCTGCGGCAGAATCATTTTAACTTACGCTGACAACTTATTTCAGTTCTCCTAATACCAGTTCAGCTTCTTTTTCCTCCCCCTGGCGCAAATAGGTAATATTTACTTTGGTTCCCGGTGCATATTCTTGAATAGCATCGGTCAAATTAGTGATTTGATCAACTTCGTTATTTTCCACAAGGGTAATCACATCTCCTTCTTTTAATCCCGCTGCTTCTGCCGGGCTGCCTTTGATGACAGCAATTCCCTCTGGATTCTTGGCGACCATCGCACCTTTAGTCGGTAGACCTTGTTTTGCATCTTTTACTGTCCTAACTTCATTCAATTTTTCTACCTGGATGTAATACAGGCCCAAAGATGACCTTTTAATTTCTTTGTTTTTAAAAATTGATGAGATGGCATTATTCAGATGCCTGATTGATTCAACCTTGCCATCCTCATTCACCAGTCCGACGATATCACCGCCCATGTTAAAGACTGCCGGTCCCCGCCATTCCTTACTTAGATTATCGGATAAAATCAAATTGTCATTGAATTTATCAGTAAAACTGATTAAGTCATTATATTTTTTACCATTAACAAGTGAGGTGAAAATAATTGATGAATCCTGGCTGACCGAAAGAATTGTTTGTCCGTTTTTAATGTCTTTAGGTTCAGCAAATTTTCTAACTGGCAGGTCCTTAGCTGAAATATGGATAAAGTAGAATTTTGTCAGCTTATCAGTTATTACTTTATCAATCTGATAATTCTTCTTATCTTTTGTCACCACTACATAATTTTTATAAGAATCAGGCTTTTCCAGAATAAAAGAAGAGTTGGTTATAATCCAACCATCGCTGGTAATAATCAGCCCTTGTCCCAACACCTCTTTACTTGTATAGTAATTTGATAAATCAAAATTCTTGATCGTACCAGGCGTCTTTTTCTTATAAATTCCAACTAAGCTACCGCTTACCGCATTAGCAGTTTCTGCGGTTTTGTCATTTTGTTCAACTACCACTTTTTTTGCTTCACGGATCACAAAATTAGACATATCCGGATTTGTGTCTGAAACGTTTATTTCTCCCAATAGGGGGATGTTGAATGCACTGTTGATCAGGTAGCTCCTAGCTAACAGTTCGCCCACTATTCCTGCCAATAAAGCAAAAAAAACACTGATCAATAAGATAGGCAAAAAACTTTTTCTTTTATCGTCTTTTTCCATAATTTTTTTTAAAGCCAGCGGGCTGTTAGAAGAATTATTAGTACACTAACCAAGCTAAATATTATCAATAGCTTTACTTTAGCTCTATCAAGCTTACCTGATAATTGGAATCTAATCAAGTCGACCTGCATGTAATATAAAATTGCTAGAATTAAACCAGAAACGTTATTATTAGCAGGTAAATAAGAGATCGCCCAACCTAATTCAGCGACCGACAAAGGCCCTACGATCAAATAAGCAAGGGAATTTTTTATCTTGAAATTATTTGCCCAAAAAATTTGATAGACTAATAAACAGCTCACTAATAGCAACGCTAGCACCATGGGGAGGGTCGGCATATCCAAAAAAGATTGCATACCATAAAGAGTTGAGGCAAAGAGAAAAAAAGATAAGAAATTTAAATAAGAGGAAAAATTCTCTATAGATGAGACTTTATAAAAGAAAGGCTTTAGTAGAAAATAATAACAAAATTTCAGATAATAAAAAATTAATATCGACGCCACAAGAAACCAACCATGCAAAACTAAAGATTGGCGCAACATGGTAGAATAAGCGATTACTCCAGAGAAAAACATCATCGGCAGAATTGAAAAATTCCACCATTCCTTGTTGATATCGCTCACCCTGACGGCATTCCATAAAGAAAAAGCGATCAAAAGGTTTCCCAATACCAAGACCAGGTATATATAGCTCGGCTGAAAATAATAAAATTCCAACAAGGCCAATGTGGCAAAAGGCGTTATTAATATAGATAGCCTGGCATTTTTCATAAATTATCGGTTTAACCAACTGAAGTTTTCCTTATTTTTATTAACTAATTCAATACTGGCAATCTTTTTATTTTTATCTCCGCCTAACTCTGCGTTATTCACACTGTCTATAGATAATACCAGATTAACATGCAGATCTTTGAATTCATCGGGAACCTTCAAGGCTAATAGTTGGTCCTTGATCTGTTTTAGCTTTTCCAAATCCAACTGATCGCTCTGCAATAAAAGCAGATAGCTATCAACCAGCAGCTTGGTTTTTTCTTTATATTCATTTTCTAATTGAATCAGATCAACCTTGGTATTTTTTGGCAACTTTTCATCCTTTGGGGTGATAAATACTGAAAAGATTAAAATAAACAACAGGGTGGCCACAAATCCGATTAGGTATATTTTTTTTTCTTTAGACATATTTTAAATTATTTAATAAACTATTTCACCGTCCATTTCTGGATTGTACTTTGGCTGCACGCCTTGTTCTTCACTTTTTATCTCCAGACTATTGATTTGTTTCAGGTCTTTCAAGTTGTTCATGTTTAGATATTTACCGGACAAGGTATACAATGTTTCATCGATATACAGACTGCGTTTAACAGTGTTGTCATAATAACTGTAGCCATTCAATGATTCGACATTTCCCGCCTTGCCATTGTCTGAATGATCAATTTTCCCTTTCAAGGTTATTTTTTTACCGTCAACCATAAAAACCATCGCACCGCCAAATACGAATTTTCCCCAAGACTGATCATTGGTCTTTTCCGTCAACGATACAGGTAAAACTAAAAGCTGCTTCTCTTTGGAAAATAAAAATGCTTTATGATCATATAGAGCGACTGAGTCACTGCCCATATCTCCGGCGACATATTTGTCTAATTCGATCGGTTGGTCTGCTTTTGTTACATCAAACAAAGAGATTTTTAATCCTCCAGTCAACACTCTGCCCGAGGGATCTTCTGTTGTTTCCTTGCCGATTCCGATCAGCGTGTTCTCATCATAAAGATGAAGATAATTAGAAAAACCCGGAATTTTCAATTCGCCCAATACTTTAGGATCGGTCGGTATAGCCAAATCAATAACGAACAACGGGTCGGTTTGTTTGAAGGTAACCATATATGCCCTTTTACCCATAAATCGTACAGAATAGATCCTTTCCCCTTTAGCCAAACCTTCTAAAGCACCCACTTGCTTTAAATTTTCATCCAAGATGAATAAGTTATTAGAAGAATCCGCTTCTTTTTCATCTACGAACTGCGACCAGACTCTATTTCTTGTCGTGGCGATACGGAAAAATCCATCACTTTCATCCATCGAAAATTGATTCAGCACCTGTCCTTTGACTTCAGCAAAATTCTTGTATTCTATTTTCTCTTTATTTATAGATATCTTATGAATAGAAGTTTTTTCCAATTCATCTGCCAAGTTCTTGTATTTTTCTTTTATCTTATTAGTGATCTCCTGATTTATTTTTTCCACATCAGCAGGAGCTAAGGAAGCTAGATATTGGCTCAAAACGATATTGATCTTGTTTAATTTTTCCTCTTTGGAAATAACTTCTTCATCGGCAGCCTCAATTTTTTTGATTTTTTCCTGGTCTTTTACGCTGATCTTTGGCTCAACCATCTCTCTGGTCGTTTCCAGCACAACCTTATTTTCATCAAAGTTCTTTGTATAGGTGATATAAATGTTATTCTCTGAAACAAACATATTCTGCTGACTGGATAGAAGATAAGTTTGTCCGGATTCTTTTTGATTACTGTCTTTGATATTGATGGCAGTAACTGTAGTGAAATTGAATGAGTTGTAAGGAATGTCAAAGTAAAATACTGATGGCATCTGATCGGCAGCAGAGACTTCACCATTTCTCATTATGATCGGCAACGGATTGTCATCGGAATAGCTATATTTTGAAGTAACAAAATATAGATACCCATCAATCAACCGTGAATCTGAATAGTTTCCTTCAAAAGCAAGATCTCTTGATAACTTTGGGGACTGCTTATCAGAAAGATCATAGACTTTTAAAAAAGTAAAAGTGCTCTGAGGATTTGGCAAAATCATCTCCCTGATCATGCCGATATTCATCTTATTTTCTACTGCTGTTTCAGGATTGCTCACTGGAGAATTGCTCAGGGGTTTGATCGGTGAATATTTCTGACCAAAAACTACCAAGGCGTTCCCATCTAAATACAGATTTTGCGGTTGGGCATCAAGTTCAATGGTTGATACAATTTTTGCTCCCTCTGCCGGAAAGGCTTCGATTATATTTAATTTCTGGTTAGAAAAAGTATAAATATATTTACCATCGGTTTTAATAATATCAGCTTCATCTACCCCTTCTATTTGAATGTTTGTCTTAGAGAAGTCAGCACCACCCCCATTTGCAGGAGCGGATCCAGCCGAATCTTCAGCAACTGTTTTATTCATCATTCCTTCTCTTGCTGAAAATAAATCATTAGCAGCTGGAACAGCTTGATTTTCTTTGATGAATTTCTTTAATTCATCTATTGTTGCAAACTTCTTAATTTTATCATTAACCACTGGTGGAATATCTTTGACTTGATTCTGATCCGGTGGGTTATTTTTTTTAAAAATATTTAAAGAACAGCCGCTCAATGACACGATTGCTGCCATTAAGAATAAAATTGAAAATACTTTTTTTGTTTTCATTCTATTATTTTAAAAATTATTAAGCATTGAAATTTTTGGCATCCATTTCGATCCAATCATCTGCTGAATCATCCCATTTGTAAGCCATCAGCTTAAAGTTTCTTTCATTATCGCTGTATACATATTCCACTTGCGCATTTGATCCGATACGTTTTGAATAGATAGTCTTTTTATCCAGAACCACCGGCCGACTTATCAATTCCAATTTCATCTTTCCCAAAGGACCCTTGAACACGACAAAATCAACATCTACCCCGCCTTCTTCTTCGAGATGTTCCGAACCTTCCTCTTCAATTGAAAAGCTGTCTTTTATCTGTCCTAGAATCTCTTGCCATCGTTCTTTGGTCATATAGTTGTTTTAATAATAGGAGGCTTTGGTTTCTAAATTCCGCTTGCACCTTTCCCCGACATCTTTATCGACTTGACCTGCCAGCACCAGATATTCAATTGATTTGTTCATACTGATCATTCCCTCCTGAACACTGGTTTGAATGACAGTCGGAATTTGACCGATCTGATTTCTTCGTATCAAGTTCGCGATCGCTTGATTATTTATCATTATTTCTCTAACTGCGATCAATTTGCCATTCTTCCCCGGAATCAACTGTTGGCTGATCACTGCTCTAATGGTTGAGGCTAATTGGTTTAAAATCTGCTGCTGTTGATGGGCAGGAAAAACATCTACGATTCTCTCAACTGCTTCTGGGGCAGTTGAGGTGTGGAGTGTTGATAAAACAAGATGTCCCGTTTCTGCGGCAGTGAGCGCGGCAGAAATGGTTTCCAAGTCTCTCATTTCTCCAACCATGATCACATTGGGATCTTGTCTGAGCGCATATTTTAGAGCGGATGCAAAACTAGGAGTATCATGTCCCACTTCTCGCTGTTCTATGATGCTCTGTTCATCGTCAAATAGATATTCGATCGGATCTTCAATAGTGATTATATGCGATCTCCTTTCTTTATTTATGATGTTGATCATGCTGGCAAGCGTGGTAGATTTACCGGAACCGGAAGGGCCAGTCACTAATATTAAGCCGTCCTTCAAATGAGTCAGACTATAAATAATCTCACTGAAACCTATTTCATCGGGCAAGGGAATAAATTTCACCATCAATCGGGCAGTGAGGCCCATCTTCCCTTCCTGATAATGAAGATTGACTCTGAAACGTGAGCCATGAATCTCATAAGAAAAATCCATTTCTTTTTTTCTTTCAAATCTTTCTTTGGTCTTTTCATCGATAAGGCTCATGATCGCCTTTTCCAAAGCAGCTGAATCAACGTGCTCGTCACTGATTTTTACCAACTCGCCATTGATTCTGATTGCTGGCCTGCTTCCGGCGACCAAATGAAGGTCTGAGGCTCCTTTATCAATCGCTTCTTTAAAATATGAGGAAATATCCATATTCTTTAAATTAAACTTAAAACTATTTGCTTATATATTATAACACTTCAAAGAGATATAAATCAATTTCTTATTCTCGCTTCATACTGAATTCACAACCGCAGTAATTCTGTCGATAAAGTTTTAATTCCTGAGATAGCTCTACGGATTTTTTAAAACCATCGCATTTTTTAAAATCACTTTCTAAGTATTGCACCTGATATGATTCAGCTAATTCCTTTCCCAGCTGATTTATGGCGGGCGCTGATTTGTGAGGGCTGATTGTCAAGGTGGAGCCGAAATAGTCATACTTTAATCTTTTTGCTAATCTAGCAGTTTCCTCAAGTCTCTCCCGATAACAGATGATACAACGTCCGCCTCTTTCCGGATCACTTTCATGACCTTTGATTTTTTCTAGCCAAAAAGGATATCGATATTTGCCGATAATCAATTTTAAACCTAGTTTATGAGCGATTCGTCTCGTCTCTTTCAATCTTCTATTATACTCACTCTTTGGATAAATATTGGGATTATAAAAATACAAAGCGAGACGATACTGCTCCTTAAGCAATTTAACCACGTAGGCTCCGCAACCGATACAACAGATCTGAATGAGTAATTTCGGTTTCTTAAGATTCTTGTAATCCAAAAAATAGATAACCACAATGGCTAATACGCTTCCCAAGATAGCGGCTAAAATATCAGACGAGGATGAGCTACGTCCTGGAATAAAGTTCTGCAGATACTCAAGAAGAAAGGCGTAGCCGATACTGAAAACCAAGCCCCAAAAAACTACAAAAGAATACCTTAAAACAAAAAAAGCTTCGATCACCTCCAACATGAAATAAACCAAGCCCCCAAAAAGGACCAGATGTATGAATTTATCACTTAACGGAAATTGGAAAAAGGGGTTAGTTTCGGGATTTGGAAAAGTTAGCAGTTTCAGAATCAGACTTAACCAACAAACCAATAAAAAAACTTTTGCAAATTTAATCATTATGCATTGTAATTATCTTTTTTATAAAAGCTTCGCTTGCCGCAGAACTATCCGCAGTAATTATTTTACCATCAGCCGCGACAGCTTGAGTTAAAAAATTTGCTGAACCGATAGATATGATTTTTCCTTTTAGCAAAGCTGTAGCCGTCACTTGTTTGCCTTTGATTATTCCGCTTTTTGCCAGAATGATAGGTGCATTATTGATTGCGGCTACTATCTTATTCTTCTGATTGAATTGAAAAGCTAAAAGCTTTAGCGTATCATCATCACTGATCAACTCCAATTCCTTGCCACCCAAAAATATTACTGCTGAAAAATTTTCGGCCTTTGCTTCACTAACCATCAGATCGATATTCACCGTTTCTCCATTCAAACTTCTTGCGTTGCCTTTCTGAATGGAAGCGATTTTAAATTCAATATCATTCTGTTCTAGCTCATTTATGATTATTCTATATTCTTCATCATAAAAATTTATCGGCGTAACCACTACCAGAACCTTTTTATCATTGTTTACTGCTTCTTTTTTAGAAAAAATTTTGCTCGTGCAGCCGGTTGAAAAAAGAATCAAGAATAAAGATGCTAGGATAAAGATTTTTTTACTTAACATATTGTTATCTGTCAGCAAAAACCTCAGCGAACTGCTTGTTGCTGGGGTTCAAAAAACTATTTTTTATTTTTAATTAAAACTTGGCTGATAGCCTTCACAACCTTTTTGTCCAAAACTGATGGTAATATCTTGTCTTTTTTTGGTTTTACTGAGTATGCGATCGCCATGGCAGCGGCAACTTTCATTTTGCTAGTGACTTTTGGAATTCTGCCGTCCAATAGCCCACGGAAGATTCCCGGAAAAACTAAGGCGTTGTTTATCTGATTCGGTAAGTCTGATCTCCCAGTACCAACAATGGCAGCGCCGGCGGCATAGGCCTCCTCTGGCATGATTTCCGGAGTTGGATTTGCCATAGCAAAAATTATCGGTTGAGAATTCATCGATTTAACCATCGCCTGATCAACCAGATTAGCCTTGGAAACTCCGATAAAAACATCGGCTCCGACAATCACCTCCCTCAAGCTGCCGTGAATATTCTGCTTATTAGTTATTTTTGCAATTTCCATTTTAAAACCATTCATGTCCGAGCGGCCTTCATAAATTGCACCAGCGCTATCTAGCAAAATTAAATTTTCAACTTTTTGTTCAAGCAATAACTTAGATATTGAAATACCAGCAGCTCCTGCTCCATTCACAATCACCTTTAATTCTCTCATCACTTTACCGGTAACTCGGCAGGCGTTGATCAAGGCTGCCAAAACAACGATAGCTGTTCCGTCTTGGTCATCATGAAAAACTGGAATCGATAATTGGTTTTCCAATTTCTCTAAAATTTCGAAACAACGAGGAGCAGAGATGTCCTCCAAGTTTATTCCGGCGAAACTTGATTCAATCATCACGCAGAATTTTACTATTTCGTCCGGCACCGTCGTATTAATGCAAAGTGGGATTGCATCGATTCCGGCGAATTCCTTAAATATGATTGCCTTGCCTTCCATCACCGGCATAGCCGCCTCCGGTCCTAGATCGCCCAAGCCAAGGATCGCGGTGCCATCAGAAACAATAGCTACCTGATTGGCGCGATTGGTTAAAGTCCAAGAATTGTTGATATCCTTAGCGATTTCTCGGGAAACTTCTGCCACTCCAGGAGTGTAGGCCAATGATAAATCATCCTTGGTTTTAAGCTTCACCTTAGATTTTATTTCAATCTTGCCTCTGGTTTTTTTATGCAGTGCTAAAGACTTTTTATTATAATCCATAGAAATAATTTAAAATTTAAAAATCAAAAATAATTCAAAATACAGTAAAATATTATAACTTATTTGATAATTTTATCTAAAAAAATAAGGTAAGTAAAGAAAATTAAGGAGTATCTCATCTGAACTTTTTTAGAAATAATACTGTTTCTCATGATGGTAAACAAGACCAGCATGACACAGAAAAAAGATTTTTATTCTAAAAAATCTTCATTCCGTCACCAGTCAAACCTCTCATGGCTTATCTATTTCAGATATTTCTTCCCCTTCAGCTTCTCCGGCAGATATTCTTGCTCCTCCTTATAACCATATTCAGGCGAATATTTATAGTCCTTGCCATAACCAAGATTTTTCATCAACTTAGTCGGTGCATTGCGGATATGGAGCGGCACTGGCAAGTTACCAAAATTTCTCACATCAAACGCCGCTTGATTGTAAGCCGTGTATAATTCATTGGATTTTTTGCACTTGGCCATATATACAACCGCCTGAGCTAAAATCACATTGCATTCCGGCATGCCGATAAAATGACAGGCTTGATAAGCAGCTACTGCCTGCTCCAAAGCTTGAGAATTGGCTAGCCCGATATCTTCTGCTGCAAAACGTACGATTCTTCTGGCAACATACAAGGGATCTTCACCTTCCTCAAGCATCCGAGCCAACCAATACAATGCGGCATCAGCATCAGAACCGCGCATGGATTTATGCAAAGCAGAAATTATATTGTAATGCTCTTCTCCGGTCTTGTCGTAAAGCAAAAAGGGTTTTTGCAAGGCTTCTTTAATCAGGTCTATGTCGATTTTCTTATTGATGCTTGACGCATATTCCAAGATATTCAAAGCCACCCTGGCATCACCATTACTCATCTCTGATAAAAATTCCAAAACTTCTTTATCTATTTTAAGCTTCTTCTCACTCAAGCCAACCTGTTTATCAGCAATCGCTTTTTCTAAAATTTTTAAAATATCTTTTGCCTCCAATTGTTTTAAAACAAAAACTCGGCATCTTGAAAGTAAAGCGCCACGGACTTCAAAGCTTGGATTCTCTGTAGTGGCACCGATAAGTATCACGGTGCCCTTTTCAATATGCGGTAAAAGGCCATCCTGCTGTGCCTTGTTCCAGCGATGGATTTCATCAATAAATAAAATAGTTTTTCTATTTTCTATCTTGTCTTTTTCTGCCTGCTTAATGATTTCACGCAAATCTTTTACCCCGCTAGTCACTGCACTGATCTGCACAAAATGTGATTTAGTTTGCTTGGCAATAATAAACGCCAAAGTGGTTTTACCAGATCCGGGTGGTCCCCAAAAAATCATCGAGGGAATGTTATCACCTTCTATGGCTTTTCTAAGAAGAGTGCCTTCACCGACGATTTCTTCTTGACCAAAAAATTCGATCAAAGCTTGCGGTCGCATCCTATCTGCCAATGGTGAATTTTTTGCTACATTTTTCATAAGATTATTTTTCTTCGCCACCAAATCTTCGTTCCCTTCTATCATATTCGTCCAAGACCGCTTCTGCGTCTTGCTCTTCAAAATCAGGCCAGAATTTTTTCATAAAAATGAATTCACTGTATGCTGATTGCCAGAGTAAAAAACCAGACAAACGCTGTTCCCCTGAAGTACGGATAACAACGTCTACGTCGGGCAGCTCTGCTTGATAAAAATATTTACGTAGCATTCCTTCATGGACTTGTTCTTCGGTAACGTTATTTTTTATAATTTTTTTAATCGCATCAATAATTTCTATCCGTCCTCCATAGTTCAGACAAACATTCAAGGTACCTTCTCTATTCGCCTGAGTTTGGTTCATTACATCCATGCAGGTTTCTGGCAGATCTCCCGGCAGCTCATCAATCTTGCCACTGATCAATATCTTAAAATTCTTTTCCTTGGCATGAACCATCTCTTCTTCCAACGCCTGTTTCAAAAGTTTCATCAAATAATTAACTTCCTCCGGCGATCGCTGCCAATTTTCCGTGGAAAAAGCATAGATAGAAACTACTTTTACACCTTGAGCAAAAAACCACTCGGGAATAAATTTGATTTTTTGGTAACCCCTCAAATGGCCATCCGAAGTGGGCAGGTTTCGTTCCCTTGCCCAGCGACGATTGCCATCCATTATGATTCCGATATGATTGGGGATCTTTTTTGATTTTTTTTCTTCGTTCATATATCTCTTATTTAACTATTTTTACCAGCTTTATCTTGTCGCCGGCACCACTGACAATTTTTACGTTTTCTTTCAATACCAAAAACCATTTAGCAAGATACTTGATCAATTCTTGATTTGCCTTGCCATTCTCGGGCACAGCGGCAACATCAATCTTAATCGTTTCTCCTTCTTCACTCTCAATAATGCCTCGCACTTCGGTTGCGTTTGCCCCTGGTCTCGCTTTGATTCTTAAATACGTTTCCCCTTTTTCTTTAAACTGCTCTACGAATTTTGTAAGCATAGATTAAGTTTATGTTTTATTTATTAGCAAATAAAATAACATTCGGGATGTCTCGTCCTGGACCGGAAACCAGCTCATCGTTATAAAACATTGCGGTGGAATAACCGCCATCCAGATTCAAAGCATATTCCATGCCTAAGGCTTCCGATACATTCGCCAGATCTGGCACAGTCGCTTTATAAGCAACGATCAAATAAATCTTATTATTTTTATAACCTATCGCATTGCGTGAAGTTTTTACTGTCCTTTGCTTTAAATCCACCTCCCAATCAATCAATTGGTTCAAGCCATTTTCGGTCAATCTTGGCTTATTGCCGATGGCCGCCTGCAATTTTACCCCGAATTTGCTTTCAAAATCAGCTACGCCTTTAAACTCTCTGCTGTCTTTAAAATAATAGAATTTATTATTTGTATCAAATGCCATGACTGGTCCGGTAGTCCACCATTTCAACTGGTCTTCATTGATGAATATTTTTTTGTTTGAGTTATATACCGGAAAAAAATAATAGTTTTTCTTGTCCCAGCTAGTGTCAAAATAGCTTCCATTGATGCCGGCAAAGGCGTCATTTTCATTGACATAATCGATCAAGGATCTTGCCCTGCAACCTGATTTGCAATTAAAGTCATTGGCAGTATCGGTGATAATTTTCAGATCTGGATTAGCTAAATCAATCGTAATAACATCGGCTAAAAAATCACCGGACTTAGTTTTAATGGTCTTGTATTCATAACTGCTGTAACTATTGATTGCATCTTTTGATCCGAATTTATGTATTTTCGCCAAATTAGTCCTGGTTATGCCAAGTCCGAGTTTGCGCATTATTTGAAAAGCATCACTCGGTCTGCCAAGATAATATTTTTTCAAATCAAGCGGATTGACATACCAAGCTTCACCGTTTTTTTCTGTCTCGATTATAATCCTGCCTGACAATCTTCTGGCTATGCTCAAGTCACCGGCAATCGGCATCCCCGCTTGAGCGATTTTTTGAAAATCGATCTCGCTGATACCCAAACCCAGCTGCCTCATCACTCTGAAAGCATCGTCCGGCCTGCCCAAACTATATCTTTGGTGATTTACCGGATTCACATACCAAGCCTCTCCCTTGCTTTCAACATTCAACAGGATCCTCCCAGACAAAGAACTGCCCATGCTTTGAGCTTGGGAAAGATTTGGAATAAGCAAAAAAAGTATTAATAGTAATATATATTTCATTTTATTGTTTGATTGAATAACGATTTAAAAAATCTTCTCTTGTCATATGTGCAGCCCAAACCTCTCTTTTTTCTCCCGCAAAATGCCTCTGCCTAGTTGTTTCATCAATTTTACCGTCAACCGTAAAACCAAATAATTTAACTACACGAGGATTTCTTTCAACTAATGTTGAAGTCGCGGTAATTATTTTTATAGTTTCATTTTCTTTGACGATTTCTGCAAGTTTTTTTAACCCAAGTTCAATTGATTCTAAAAGATTAACCTTTCCTTCCGGAACAAGATGAATATGAACTTCTTCTCCATCAATTCCATATGAAAGCGCTTCACTGACTTCGATAAAATCTCTATCACCGCTTATTTTTATTGAATTATTTATTTTAATATCTACTAATGGCTTTATAATGCAAAAAACTTTTTCAATAAACTCTGGTTTATTGGTGATATTTTTACAATCAGACAAATCTGCCATTATTAAATCAGCATTATCGACATTATTAATAATAGGTTTTATCCTTTTTATGATTTCATTGATTCTGTATTCAGCCACGGGATTCTTATCAAATATTTTTTCCAATTCGCCTTTTGCATCAGCGTATTCTTTTTCAATTTCCTCATTTCCAGATTCTATAGGTTGTAGATAAATTTCTTGGTTTAACATGTTTTTTGTCGGGGTATTGGGAATCGGACCCAATCTACGCCCTCCCGAAGGGCGCGTACTACCGGTATACTATGCCCCGGTATTAGATTAGTTAATTGGGTCCAGCAGCTTACTTAAAATAAAATTAAAAAATGAAACTATGATGCTGAACAATAAAGCATTGAAAAAACCGCCCACTTCAAACCCTTTAACTATCGAGGATGCAAGCAATATCAATAAAGCGTTGATAACAAAAGTAAACAGCCCCAAGGTTAAAATATTTATCGGCAGAGTGATAATTATTAATATCGGTCTTATTATAAGATTTATTATTCCGATAACTATTGCTAATATTAAAGCCGGCCAAAGACCGCTAACCTCAACTCCCGGTATCAAATAAGAAGCGCCCAAGATTGAAGCTGTTAATATTAGCCATTTTACAAGCATTTTCATAATCGAATTTATTTATTATACTCTCATTTTAAGCTCTATTAATGATTAAATCAAGGAACAGAAAAACGGCCACTTGTGGCCGTTTTCATTCGTTTATCCTGTCAATGGAATTTATTTAATCAAATCAATTTTTTCGATGGTGATATCCTCAAGCGGATGATCATTTTGATTTTTACTTACAGCTTCAATTTTAAGGACGACATCCATGCCGTTGGTAACTTTCCCGAAATTTGTGTGGCGACCGTCTAACCAAGGGGTTGATTCAGCAGTAACGATAAAGAACTGCGAGCCGTTTGTATCAGGACCAGAATTGGCCATTGCCAGACTGCCGCGAACAAGTTTGTGGGAATTGAATTCATCAGCAAACCTGTAGTTTGGTCCGCCAGTGCCATGAGTTGTCCAGTCATCACTTTTGCTATTCGGATCTCCACCTTGAATCATAAAGTCTGAAATAACTCGATGGAATCTGGTGCCATCATAGAAACCTTGCTTGGCAAGATTTAAAAAGTTATTTACTGTCTGCGGAGAATCCGATCCATAGAATTCTACCTCGATATCCCCTAAATTAGTTTTCATAACGGCACTTTTGTATTCAGCAACCAAATTTTCAAATTTGGCCGGATCAATATTCTCCATAACGTTTTTTTCGGTCGCCGGTTCAACTTGAGTTGATTCAGTATTGGATTGGCCTTTTGGCTTTTCTGAATACAAATCGTTTTTTACACCGCAACCGGTTATTAATAATAAAATTGCAAACAATAAAAATATTTTTTTCATAAATAATTTTTTTCCTCTGTCATCCCGAATCCCTTCAGGGTGAGGGATCTCGGCAATAAGCAGGTAGGATACAATAAATAAAACTTTTTAAAATCAAGCAACTACAAAGACCTGCTTTCTTGATACAAATTCTTACTTCTCCCCGAGATCTCTCCTCGCCTGCTGACTCGTCGAGATGACAAAGGTGAAAAGCTATTTACTTCACCCAAAAATCTTTTTTCAGTTCCTCATCTTCCTCCATTTTCTTTTCTTCAATTTTTTCTCTCGCCTTGACTCGCAGTTCTTGCAGATTTAACTCATTCAATTCCCTGCTACGCTTTTCTAAATATTCTTTATTATTCAATTCTTGATTTTCAATCACTTCTGACAATAACACATCAAGGATGGCGCCGATTTTTGGGCCTGGCTCGATGCCCAAAAATTTCATCATCTCATCGCCATTGATTTTTAACATTTTAACCGATATAGCATCCTGACTGACTTTTTCTATCATGTATTCAAGATGACGCAATTTGTACGGTTTGGCTTTGGGTACACCAGAGCCGAGACGATCACCAATTCGCAAATCGATCAAATCTTTGATATTCTCTTTGCCGACTTTGACTAGCAAGCGGCGAACAGCCGCTTCTGTCACTTCATCAACATTATAATAAAACATATGATTACGAACAAGGTTGACCACTTTGTCCGCGTCCTCTTTGGAAAATTTTAATCGTGTTACTATCTTGTTCACCACTTTTGCTCCGACAATATCATGGTTATAAAAAGTTGCATCGCCACTGATAATTTTTTTTGTTTGCGGTTTCGCGATATCATGAAGCAGGCAAGCCAAGCGTACTCGCCAATCTTTTGATGGACAAAATTTTAAAGAAAGTACTAGGTGTTTGAATACCGTATAGACATGGTGTTTATTTTGCTTAACTCCAACTCCATTTTCTAGCTCTGGTAATATGTACTGCAAAAGCTTTGATTCATGCAGCATCATTATCCCCTCGTAAGCTCTTTCTGATTCCATTATTTTTACTAGCTCATCCTTGATTCTCTCATTAGCAACAAATTTTATTCCGCCAGCAAATTTAACAATGCCGCGCATTGTCTTATCTTCTATTTCAAAACCTAACTGACAAGAAAAACGAATCGCTCGCAACATTCTTAAAGCATCTTCCTTAAATCTATCCGAAGGCTCTCCCACCGCCCGAATAATTCGCTTCTTCAAATCCTTCTGTCCGCCAAACAAGTCAACTATTTCAAAATCATCCTCTGCTAAATTAATATTTTCATCTGACTTTATAAACTTTAAACTTTTAACTTTTAACTTAAGTGCCATCGCATTAATCGTAAAATCTCTTCTACCCAAATCTTTTTCCAATTCTTCCTCAAAAATAACCTCATCCGGATGGCGTCTGTCACTATAACCTTGCTCACTGCGATAAGTAGTCGATTCAACCACTGCCAAAACTTCTTCCTGCTCATTTCTGATCGGTATTAAAACAGTGCCAAAAGTATTTTCATATTTACCATCAGTAAAAATTTTGAGCATTTCTTCTGGTTTGGCATTGGTAGTAACATCCCAATCTTTCGGCTCTTTACCCAATAACAAATCCCGAACACAGCCGCCAACGACAAAAGCCTCAAAGCCGGCGGGCTCAAGTTTTTTGACGATTTCAATTACATAAGCGGGAATTTGCATAAAACAAACAGATCTAAAATTAATTTAGCTTAATTAATATACTACAAGCAATCGCTTAAGTCAAAGCTGAATTGTGAGTAAATCTACATCCTCTTCAACCACTTCAAAACTACCCAAGCGATAACTCCGCCTAGGACTGCTGTCAAAAATTGTGGCCAACTCATCATCTGCATTACTTTTGCAGCCAGTTCTTGCTTAATCAACAATTTTGAGATCAAGCTAACTGAAGAAAATAAGAATATGAATTTAACCAAAGCACCGACAACTACGCCAGACCAATAACCTTGGTTCTGATTTTTGGCATAATTATACACGCGATCAATTATGACAATGAAAATTACATTACTTACCATAATAAACGGAACTGCTGGAGCCAGGATCGCTGGCAGCAAACCGCCGGACAACGCCATGAGGCTTGGGATGAGTGCGACCACCAAAGCGCTGCGTATGCCGACCAAAAATAATAATAGAATTAAGATCGCATTAATAATCGGTCCGGTCAACAATGGCAGATGGACATAAAAAGGTAGCCCCAAGGCAATTGCCGACAAACCTAAAAAAGTCGTCAGGCTTTTAACATTTACATTCTCTAAAGTTTGTTCTTTTATATATTGCATAGTATTTTGTCATCCCGACAGACACCGGGCTCGACCCGGTGGACGAGGGATCTCGGGAGGATGTATAAATTAGTTATTTTATTAAATCGTTAATTAAATCTTTAAAGTTTAAATTTTCAATCTTAATTAAATTAATTTTCTTCTCTTTACGCCAACCTTTTAATTCTTTTTCTCTATAAATAGCGGTACTAATATCACCGAAAATTTCATAATAAATAAGTTTATTAATATTATATTTTGCCGTAAAACTGTTAGGATACTTTTTTGTTTTATGTTCATGATAACGATTTAGTAAATCATTAGTAACACCGATATAAAAACGTTTATTGTTTATATTGGTTAAAATATAAATATAATAAATGTATTCTCGTGTCATCTTTTGATAATAAAATCGCTTACTTCTTCTGTCCGAGATCCCTCACATCGCTTCGCTCCGTTCGGGATGACAGAGGAAGGAATTATTCCAAAAAATATCTACTATTCCTACACAATACTGGCTTTGGCGTCATTCTGTATTGATAATTCGTAATTGTTAATGTTAATTGACTCTATTCTTCCGTCACTATATTTGCTTTTGCAACGATACCATAGAGGCTGTCTAATTTTTCAGTCAAGCCATTTATCTCCTTGGTCGTTCCTTCAATCGCGACTGTAACCATTGCTGTGCAACCAGTGACACATGTTCGAGCAACATTCACGCCCAATCTTGCTAAAATCAATCGGCTATTCTCAGTCAAAATCCTATTGACATCAACTGAGTGTTGCTGACGATCTTTTACTAAAATTGTAATAGTGCCTAATTGTTTTTTTGTAGACATATATTTTTGTAGAGGCACAAAATTTTGTGTCTCTTTATTTAAAGACTATTTATTTATTTTTGAATATTTAGTATGCAATACTTGATGCTCAATCTTTTCTCCTTTGGCTTCTAGCCATTTCATCGCTTTTTTTACAGACTCATTTTTATGCGCTTCTCTGATGCCCTTGTTCTTATCCATTTTAAATAAAGCCTCAGTTCTTTTGCGCCTGATTTCTGCTGTAGTCGGGATAGGTTCCCCGCCTCCGCCGATACAGCCGCCAGGACAAGCCATGATTTCGACATAGTCGTAATTATCAATCCCCATCAAGAATTCACGGACATGCTTAATTCCATTTACCACTGCAACTCTGATTTTTTTGCCACCCATGTCAACCACCGCTTCTTTGAGTCCATCCATTCCTCGGGTGTCCATAAATTCCAATCTGGTTTTGCAAAGCTTACTATCTTCTCCGCAAAGCCTTGCCTGCGCGGTGCGCAAAGCAGATTCCATTACTCCGCCGCTACCACCATAAATCACCCCGGCACCGGTGTATTCTCCAAGGGGCTCATCTGCATCTTGTCCTTTTAAATTTGTGAAATCAATATTATTTTTCTTGATTAAAAAAGCTAACTCCCTGGTGGTTAAAACGTAATCAACCGGATTATGACCATTAATCTTCAATTCAGGCCTGGAGGCTTCATATTTTTTGGAGGTGCAAGGCATAATTGAGACAACCACAATGTCTTTCGGATCGATTTTCACTTTTTCCGCCCAATAAGTTTTAATGATTCCTCCACCGTGGATTTGCGGTGACCTTGAAGTGGTTAAATTTGGAATCAAGTCCGGCCGATAAAATTCTACATAGCGCACCCAAGAAGGACAGCAAGAGGTCAACATCGGCATTTTGCCACCGTTCTTTATTCTTTCAATCAATTCATCCGCTTCTACCAAAGTAGTCACGTCTGCCGCAAAACTAACGTCGAATACATAATCAAAACCCAACATCTTCAATGCCTCGACTATTTGGCCGGTGACGATTTCTCCGTAAGGCAGGCCGAATTCCTCACCGATGCTCACGCGGATAGAAGGCGCAAATTGCACTACGACCACTTTCTTATTCTCTGCTATTACAGCCTCCACTTCTTGCCAATGAGTCTGCTCTTGCGCTGCGCTAACCGGGCAATGCACAGCGCACTGACCGCATAAAATACAGCCGATATCCTTATCTTTGGTGGGAACGATTTCTTGATTCATCCCCTTTCCTTTGATTTCTAAATAATTTATATTTTGCAGCAAAGAACAGGCATCGATGCAATTACGGCAATCGATACATTGCGTTCCATCTATTTCAACAGCGTTTTCGAACTTATAAGTTTTACGTTCGCATTTTCTTTCCTCGAAAGTAGACTTTAATAATTTGTAATCACTGGCATATTTCAACAATTTGCAGTTCAATCGCCAAACACAAGTCGCACATTTTTCAATGTGCTCTGCATAAAGCAGCTCTAAATTAAGGTTGCGTGCTCGCCTGACCCGATCAGTATCAGTATTGACTACCATGCCTTCCTTGACTGGAGTAGAACAGGAAGTTGAAAGTTTTGCCACTTTACCAGTACCTGAAAGTGATATTTCAACCGCGCAGACACGGCAATTCGCCTTGTGTGGAAAATCCGGATGATCGCAAAGGCTGGGAATCTCAACATTATTCGCAGCCGCCGCCTGGATTACCGTTTGGCCCTCCAAACATTCAACCTCTTTGCCGTTGAGTATTATTTTAACTTTTTTATTTTCCATTAGCTATGTTTAATTTCTTTTATTTTTGTCAGTTCTTTATAAATCAAATAAGAATAAGTAATAAATATCGGCGCGATAAAAAAACTGATTATGCTATCAACGATATCATAAACAGTCTGTGAACCAGACTTGTCAGGTAAAATAGCGGATGGAATACTTATTACAATTGATATACCAAGGATTACCAAAGAACGTAAGGCTACTGACCACCAAAAACCCTTGACCAATTCCTTACTTCTTTTCATTGCTTGCCAATTCTTTAAACCTTCAAAAACCACTACATATGATGCGAAAGCGTAAACTACAGTCCAAATTATTCCAGGCACAGCCAATAGTACAAAACCAAGCAGGCAGATAACCGCTACCAATAAAGAAGTAGTAATAAAATTTAAAACGTAAGGT
>LBWY01000010.1 GCA_000995135.1 Parcubacteria group bacterium GW2011_GWE2_39_37
CGCATACTGTATTTCTTTTATCTTTATGAGAAATCAAGACAGTTTCAACTTTTAGTCCATCCTCCAGGGTAATCAAAGCTTTTTTACTTTCCTTGGAAGATGAAATTTCAGCTTCAATACTTAATGGACATTCAGCGTTTAATTTTTCACGCAAAACCAACGGCAAAATAGTTGCCTCTTGCCAATCACCGATCAATTCCTGATAAACAGCTTTATAAACTTGCTGATAACGAAACTTCGGCTGGTCTTTTAAAATTTCTTTTAATAATGATAGATTCATAACTAATTTAACTCTCCCTTTGTCATCTCGACGAGTCAGCAGGCGAGGAGAGATCTCGGTTGTTTATATAAATAAGGAAAATAGCAAAAGTATAAATATTGTTTAAAATTTAAATTATCTATTTAATAAACCACACTCCTACTTCTCTCCGAGATCTCTCACTTCGTTTCGAGATGACAAAAAAATATGTTTTTATGATGATTTATTATTTACCCTTCTTTCGTATTTTAACATTTTTCGCTAATTTTAAACTTTGCTTGCCAATAAAAGTTGACGGCGTGCGATATGCCGGGTTGTTCTGCCTATTCCCTACTTTTACCCTTGATCTAGCTTTCATAAATTAAAATTAAGGCCATTTTAGTTTAGCTTTTAAGAAGATAAAAAGCAAATTATTGACAATATTATCATAACCTATATAATAGTTTATCAACAATCAACTGATGTTTTTTCAACCCAACAACCGGGAAACAACCAACAAGGGGGAAAACTTGGACATTACAATTTTATTGGTGGAGGATGACGAGGAGGTAAGGGAGGCATTTAAAGATTTGCTCAAAGCCTATGGCCATAATGTAATGGAGGCAGATGACGGAAGTTCTGGATTTAAAATATGGCAAAAACACAGAAACGAAATAGATTTGATAATTTCCGACTACCATATGAAGCAAATGAGTGGCGAAGAAATGCTACACGCCATGCATGATGTTGATCCAGAAGTATCGGTAATCATCGTGTGCGGAAGATTAAACAACTCAATGGATCTTAAAAAGGCAAGGTCGGTACTAGCTAAGCCTCTTAAGGCTGGTGATCTTGTTGGTGCAATTACTTCAGCCATCCATCCGAGAGAGCGTAACTAAACGTTCTCTTTTTTTATTTCTTATCTTCTTTCTTAACGTCCAACCGGTCCAGTTTCAATCCTTTGAAACCGAAATAGACCACTGCGGCAATGATGCCAAAGTCGATCATACTGGCAAGAAATTTGCCGTACATCAATGATTTGTACTGCAAAGCCACCAAACCTTGAGAAGAGCCGAACAATAGTCCGATACCCGGCTGAATAAGGTCATTCACCAATGAGGTGACAACCTTATTTATTGAAGTACCTAAAATGAAACCGATTGCTAAGCCCACTATTCCTTGCTCCCTTATAAACTGCACAAAACCGGTGATTGTTTTTTTTATTACCATATTATCTTTTAATTTTTAAAAATTATTTTTTCATCTCCCGTCACCTTTAATCTTTTTAAAACTTTATTTGCCTTGTCTCCAGACAAAATATTTGGCTGAGAATAATTTTCGATGATAATCGGCGTAATTTCCGCCTTTTTCATTCCCTCTTTACCTAAGTATATTTTTACCGCTATTCCCTGCCGGGTGTCTTCTGACCACATCTGATCAAAGACAAAATTGCCTAAGCTATAAAAAATATATTTGCCTTGATATTTTTCTATTCTTTGCACCACATGAGGATGATGACCGATGACTAGTTCGGCGCCTGCATCGATAGCGGCATGCGCAAAAACGGATTGTGAAGAATTGATTATTTCAGTATATTCATTACCGGAATGCATTGAGACGATAACCAAGTCTGCTTGCAACCTTGCCTTTTTTACCGCATCAGTCATTTTCCCAACATCCATCAGAGCAGTTCCTGCTCGATTAATACCTGCGCCATACGAAGATGGCACCACATCTCTATCATTGAAGGCTAAAAAAGCGATTTTTAAGCCTTTTTCCTCAATGATTACCGGTTGATTAGTTTTTTGCTCATTCTCCTCTGCCCCAGTGTATTTAATATCTACCGACTGCAAATATTTGAAGGTATCCAGAAGCCCCTTTTGACCATAATTTGGCGTGTGATTATTGGCCAGACTGACGATAGAAAAATTATTATTTTTCAAAGCTTTTTCAACCCCAGGATCGGCATGAAAAACCATGCTGCCACTGGGCACTATTGGGCCGGGGGTAATCGGAGTTTCCTGGTTGGCAAAAACCAGATCGGCAGAAGCTAGATAATCTTTCATTTTAAAAAACGGATAGTTGACGTCTTTATTATCTTTTATTTTTTTTGCCACTGTACGGGATAGCATGACATCGCCGACTGCTATCAGCGATACGGCAGTTTCTGTAGATGTTGCCAATTTGTGTTTTAAACTTTCTTCTATTTTTTGAGGCGCAAGAATGTCGACTGTTTGGCTCTTGATTTCACTGATTTCATTGACCTCATTTTTTGCAAACACAAAAAAACCAACAACCACGAAGGTCAATATAAATAAGCCTAAGGCGATCACCAACTTACTTTTTTTCATATCCATATTGAAATATTATCATATTAAAACTAAATTAAAAAGAACTAAAATAAGAGAGAATATTTTTATTTAAAATTGATTCTTGCTATAATAAAAATATATTATTCGACTTCAAATGAGGAGGAGAAAAAATGTCCATTCAATATCTGGTAATCGGCTTTGTTCTGGTATTTTTTGTCAGCCTCTTTTGCTACAAGAAAACCGAAGTAGAAAGCATTTTATGTTTTATGGTGATTTTTCTGCTCATTGCTTTTATTGCTTTGGGTATGGGCATCGCCATCGCTGCGTATTGGGATTCCCGACCGGCCAGAATGGCTTGCTTGTTCGTCCTCTTGGCAGGTGTCATGATCAAGATTGTTACCACAATCCATTCAAGACCGACTGCTAAAAAGAATATTGAGCCACTTCAAACCAATGAACACATCTGAAAATGTGTTCTTTTTTTCTACTTGACAATGGATCTTTTTTAAGGCAAAGTGACTTCTTGGCAATTATAAGAATGGAGGGCATGTGATGCTGGTTACTTTAAAAGAAAATAGAGTAACGATTCTTGGTGGAAAAAATAATAACACTCACATTGATTACCGTTACAAAGAAAAAAAAGGCATCAAAGGTTGGTTCCAAAAAGGAAGATGGTTTAGGACAGTTCATCGTGAAGGCAATTTCGAAGGCACTGTTGAAGTAGCCTTAGAGGAAGTTGAATCAGTCAAAAGATTGATTGGTTTATTTTACGATGGCAACCCACCTGAGCACATTCTAGATTTATAATCGTCATCGGTCGTCTAAAAAGACGACCTTTTTTTATCTAATGTATTGTGCTGCGCTGAGCGAAGTCGAAAGTAGAAGTGCCTTGCGTACCTGCCTCCACGGCAGGTCGCCGAAGAGGCGACTACCTAATCATTGGTCGGGCTGTGCGGAATTGAACCGCAGCTACATGACCCCCCAGCCACGCGTACCTGCCTCCACGGCAGGTCGCCGAAGAGGCGACTACCACTCTTATTTTTTATGTCGGGGCATGGAGAATCGAACCCCAACTACAAGACCCCCAGCCTTGCGTACTACCACTATACTATGCCCCGAGAAAACAAAAAAACTTTACTAAAAAACTAATCAAGAATTGGCAAAATACTATTAGGTTCTGCTGTTTGACCAGCAGATTACCCTGTCCATGCCTTTCAGAAACTCCAAAGGGCATAAAACGGGCAAATTTACCCTTAAAGCCTATATCCCAAACCAAGGTTTGATGATAAAACGGCCTGCCAATAGAAGAAATATAATTTCTTCTAATTGAAATTATATCACTCCTGATTAAAAAATAAAGAGGCAAAAAATTCCCCTCTTGAGAGGGGTGGACAGCCAAAGGCTGGCGGGGTGTGTTGTGGGAAGGTGGGTGCGTTTATTCTTTTGCCATACCTTAACACACCCCGGCCTATCGGCCACCCCTCTCTAGAGGGGATTTAGATCTAATTTAATTGCTTCTGATAATTTTTCCAAAGCAATCTTAAGCTCCTCCGGATCTATGCAATATGAGATCCTAAGATGAGTATCATATGCCTCCCCGAAGGAAGACCCTGGTGTGGTAGCCACATCTACTTTATCCAAAAAGTAACTTGCTAAATCGATTGAGGTGGCTAAATTTTTTTCCTGCATGACTTTAGCGAAGTCTGGAAAAATAAATATGCCGCCGGTCGATGGTTCAAAAGCGATATCATTTTCTTTCAACCACTCGTGAATTATTTCTCTTTGCAAAACAAAATCGTCCAGCGGTTTGGTTTTCATGGCTGTTACCGCAGCGGCGTCAGAAATTGAAGAAGGACAGCTCATATAGCAATCAAGAAATTTACCGATCACAGTGTTCAGTTCAGTAGGACATATTACGTAGCCGACTCTCCAGCCGGTCATAGCATAAGTCTTTGAGAAAGAGTTGATCACAATAATTTCCTTGGAAAATTTACGCAAGGTAAATTCTGGGTCAGGGCTGAAATTGATATAGCATTCGTCTGAGATGATCGTGATTTTTTGCTCTACGCACCATTCAACAATTTTTTTCAATTCTTCCTTGCCATAAGTGATGTATCTTTAACCTTTTGTACCGAATTCTTGAGCGATGCCAAAGTCAATTGGAAATGATCGGGTTTGGTGTCGATTATCTCCGCCTTGCCGCCACAAGATTCAATGATTTGCACAAAAGGCGGATAAGCCGGTCCAGTTAATAGAACAGCATCGCCTTCATCAAGTAAAGAAAGAAAAACAAAAGCTAAAAAAGGTTTAGCGCCAGAGGAAACGGAAACTTGAGCAACATCAACGCCATATCTTTCTGCGATCAATTTCTTTAATTCCATCGAACCGGTAGCCGGATTATATCTGGTTTTGTTGTCATTGATTGCCTGGATACCGGCAAGCTTGATTACCTCTGGCGTATCTTGATATGGCTCCCCCACCCCCAAGGAAATTATTTTTCTGCCCATTGCCTCAGCTTCTTTTACTTTACGAAAAAAAACATACAACTGTGAAGAGGTTAATTTTTCTGAACGTTTGGAAAATTTCATTCTTATTTATTATTAATTTTTTTCTCAATTTTCTGTAAAGATTTTAAATAGTTTTGTCTGATTTTTTTAGAATAAGGGTTAAAATGCTGGATGTCAAAAAATAATTGCCAAGTGTCGTTATTTACATTTTCATTTATTCCCATCAACTTATCAAAACCAGCAGTCTTTATTTTTTGATCCTTAAAACCTGAATCAGCTAATCCTCTGCCGATATAATGAACCAAGGAGAGATTTACCGCTCCTTGCTTGTCATGTTCCTCTGGAGTTGCTTTGATGATATTCAATCCTAATTTTTTGAAGATTGTCAGCACTTCTTTAAGTCTTTTCTCCTTTATCCTAAGCGGAGATACTACAATTTGCAAGCCTTTGAGACCGTTCTTGGCGCTATCAGGGCCGAACATCGGGTGACAGCCTAGGATTTCCACATCTTTGGGTGCATGTTTTTTTAGCCAACGACAGGGATAAACTTTGACTGAGCAAACATCCATTAGCAGACTCCCCTTCTTTAAAAAAGGCTTAATATCCTTTAATACCTCCTCTAATGAAGAAATGGGAACGGCAGGGATGACCCAATCCATCTCGGTTAAATCTGTGTAAGCAATTTGCTTGTATCCTTTTATTTTGATATTCCGCTTACTGACAACAAAAATTTCACCATAAGGCTTCAAAATTTTAGCCAACAGCTCACCGAAGCGACCAAAACCGATAATAGCGATTTTTTGTTTTTTTATATTCATAATTTTTATCCCCTCTCCTTACCAAGGAGAGGGTTGGGGTGAGGTTGGTGGTTTAACCTCTCATTACAGATTAGGTACAAATCATACATAACCTCACCAAGATTATCTTTTATTTCAGTATTTGTATATCTTTTAACTTTTATTCCTAAATTTTCTATATATTCTTGTCTTTGTTTATCGTAATTTATTTCCTGCTTCGTACTATGTGTAGCACCATCAATCTCAATGGCCAGTTTTATTCCAGGACAATAAAAATCTACAATATATTTACCAACACTATATTGACGTCGGAATTTTAATCCATTAAGCGCTCTATTTCTTAATTTATTCCAAAAAATCTGTTCACAGGCTACTCCTTGTTGACGCAAATTTCTTCTTTGTTCTTTTTTTATTTTTATATTATATAATTTGGTTGACATCTAAATCTTAGGAAATATTTTCTTCACCATTCACCAACCTCACCCCGTCCCTCTCCTTATAAAGGAGAGGGGGAATTGCACTAGGCAAGTTAATTTTTCGCAACAACAAAAGTAGTAAAATTAAATTTCAAGTCTTGCACTCCCTCTTCTACAATCTCCAAATCATACAAGGTGGCGCAGATTTTATTTGCGATTACTCCGGTATTTTTATCCAATTTTCCAGTGCTTAGATCCCTAGCTGCTTCTGCCGTGTCTTTGTATTCCTCCAAATCTACATTCTGCCATTTTCTTTTCAAATACATACGGCATTGGCGAAGCGCTTGCTGATGCGAAGCAATCTTTTTGATGTCGCCGATTTTTACATCTTTTCTTTTTAAAAGGCAGTGGCTGATATCGATTTCAAACATATTCTCAATCTTGAAATTGTATTTAGCCATCGCATACACAGCCTCCAAGACGATTCCTCCATTGGAATTCTCAATCGGAAATATACCTTTGTCGATTTTTTTATTTTTTAAACCCTTAAGTACATTCTCCGCGGTAATCAGATACTCGATCTGATAATTCTTTATTTTTTCTTTCAAACAATTTGATTTTTATTGGCATATTTAGATTTATATTCTGTCATTGCGAGCCGAAACGAAGTGTAGGCGTGGCAATCTCAGGTTAACTCGTACAATGGTTAAATTACCTTCCACTAGCAAACCAGAGATTGCCGCGTCCCCCGGATCAGGTCCGGGGCTAAAGGCGCACCTCGCAATGACAGAAAAAATTTAAATTACTTCTCAACCCTATAAGAATTATTAAAAATCAGCTTATACAATTTCCTTATAAAATCTGGATTTAGTTTTGATGATTTAATCATCTCTTCAATCAATTCTTTTTCTCTTTTCAAATTCTTGATCGGCAAATTATTTTTTTTCTTAAACTCTCCCACTTTCTCTACCACAGCAAAACGCTGTTCAAATAATTTCAAAATTTGACTATCAATTTTATTAATTTGTTTTCTGTATTTATCTAACATAAATTGATGAAAATTTTCTGCGTCATTCTGTTTTCTTATGCTTATTTTTGCGTCTATTTAATTATAACAAATATATTAAGAAATAATAGTTAAAAAGAAGGGGTGAATTTTACATCACCCCATAAGCTTTAAAAAGGAGAAGAGTCACCGTATGCTCCGCAGTCAAGACATTCGGGGGCTTCGCCAGCAATAAAATTATCGCCTTTGGCCCTTTCCGTTATTCGACTACTTCCGCATTTAGGACATTTTTCAGCCCCTATGACACCAATTTTCCAGCCAGGAAAATGAGCTGGTATTTTTTCTGCCATCGGCAAGGGTAACCCTTTACTGAAATAAGGACATCCCTTTATTCCCCGTATCCTTTGCAGCATGCTCATGGTTTACCCTCCTGTTCACTTTCCATTCTTTCCATGGCGGCGTCTCCCCTCGGAATCAATGAGAAGTTTGAAAGCTCCTTTGGTGCCGACTGACTGGTGTTGAAAGGTATTTTTTGGACTAAACACATCGTCCAATTCTTTCAGTGCCATTGACAATCTATCGGCTTCTTCCTTTACTCCCAGTTCATTTGCCGATGGCAACAGGACTTTGACAACATGACGTTTGTCGAGAGAATCAATAATAACAAACTCTCCCCGATCAACACCTATAGCGATGTCTTCGACCGAAGCTAAGCAGCCTTGACTCAGTCTTTTTTCTATGGCTTTACTTGCCCTTGAGCACAAATCTCTTGCCTCTGGACAGATTGGCGCAATTATCGCACCCACTACTCTCGTCTTTTTCCGAATTGCTCTCACTGCGATTGTCATAGAAACCTCCCCTCTCATTTTATTGAAATTAAACTTTCGTTTAATCATGTTAAAAAGACCATATAACAAAAACTGACTCCGTTACCGGAGCCAGTTATTGTTTTCCCTAGTGAGTTTTAACTTTTAACCGTTAAAAACACCACAAACAACTGATCTCCGGGTGGAGCCAAAATAGAAGCTAAACCAAAAATAAGTTGTTCGTAATGTCTTTATCATATTTTTTATGAAATCCCTTTTTTATTCAGGATATCATATCTGTGGATAAGTATAGCAGAAAAAGAAAAAAAATCAATAGCAGCTTGATAATCGCTAATTATTTCTTAATACTTTAGTTGACAAAAAAAGGCGCTACCGTTAACATTAGAATATATGTATTTTAGCCAAAACCACCAAATCAATAATAATGATAATAATAACGACAATAATTGTCGCCGGTTTTGGTTTAAAACAAAGTAACAAAAAACTTTAAACAAACCAGAATCGGCCAGGTGAGAGATCTCGGGAAAGGCAAAAAGATTATAATTAGCAATTACTAATTTTAAAAATAAGGAGATCTATACCAGAAAATCTATTATCAATAATTATACTTCTACCAGAGATCTCTCCTCGTCTGCTGACTCGTCGAGATGACAAAGGGGAAAATCGCATTAAAAGATTATGAAAAAAGAATCAAAACATTTTCAAGTTGCAGTTCTTGGCGGTGGAGTGACCGGCTCTGCTATTTTTCATGTCTTAAGCAAATATACGAATATTAATTCTATCGCTTTGATCGAGAAGTGTGACCATCTCGGGCAGATAAATTCCAAAGAGAATAACAACAGTCAGACCCTGCATTTCGGCGACATCGAGGCTAATTATTCTTTTGAAAAAGCCAAGTCAACCAAAGCTGCTTCTGAAATGGTGGTTAATTATTTGAAAAAGTTGGGCGATGAAGGAAAGAAAATGTACACTATTGCTCCAAAGTTACTATTAGCAGTGGGTGAAAAAGAAATAAATATCTTTAACGAGCGTTTTAAAACCTTCAAGGAAATTTTTCCAGATTTTAAAAAATTATATCGCGAGGATATTGCTTTAATTGAACCGGAGATCGTCAACGGCAGAAAGGCTGACGAACAAATAGTTGCTGGCTATTCAGAGAATGGTTATACGGTTGATTTTGGTAAATTAGCAGAAAGTTTTGTCGAAGAGGCAAAAAAAGACACAGGAAAGGATTTGCAAGTTTCGCTTAATACCAAAGTAGAAAAAATCATTAAGCAGGAAAAGGGCTTTTTAATTATAACTGACAAAGAAGAGATTGTGGCGGATATAATCGTGGTGGCGATGTGTTCGCATAGTTTGATGTTTGCCAAATCGCTTGGCTACGGCAAAGAGTTTTCTATCTTACCGGTGGGCGGTAATTTTTATACTTCGGAGCGGAAAGTCTTGAATTGCAAAGTATACACGATGCAGAATGACAAGATGCCTTTTGCCGGCGTTCATGGCGACCCGAATATTTAAATCTAAAAACTTTTTTTGACTTTGTCAGATCAACCGGTAGCTTGTATTCTATCCTAGCACTTCTCAGGGTCATTTCCGACAAAATTCTTTTCACTTTTTTATCCAAAAGTTTGATTTATGAGATCCCCTATTTTGGGCCGAGAGCTTATGTTAAATTGTGCCGCAAGATAATTCCGACTTTGAAATATGAGGATTTTAAGAATGGCAAAAGCAAGGCCGGCATCAGACCGCAGTTAGTTGACAATCGGACTGGAAAATTCAAGATGGGAGAAGCTGAGATCATTGGTGATAATATTATTTTTAATATTTCCCCTTCCCCGGGGGCTTCAGTCTGCCTGGCTAACGCAGCAAAGAATGCAAAACGGGTTATAGATTTTTCAGCAGGTAAATTTAGATTCGAAGAGGGAGAATTCGATAGGGATTTTATAAATTTTCTTTAACTTTCACTGAAGGAGGAGGCTGATGATGAAATGGGAAAAACAGTTGTTTGGAGGCTGGGAGAGTCGAATCAGCAAAGAGGCAAAGACAATTGGCAGAGGTGCAGTTCACCAGGCACTGGATTTCGTAAATCTCTGGAGAGAAGTGTTCCCGAAAGAAGAAACCTGGGTTCAAAAAACCTATGGCATCCCTTCGCTCATTGTAAAACTGGATTGCGTGTTTATTGACGGCTTTCTATTCATCTATGAAGTTGATGAGCGACCAGATGGTATAGGCATCGCCAATACCATCAACCATGAATTCTCGGCCAGGCTAAATCTGCTCAAAAGAAAATGGCCGCTGATTAAATGGGTTAAGTCAGATAATCGCTGTCCGGGCGATGATAGCTTCTGGCTTGATGGAGATCCTTTGACTCTCGATGAGTACCTTGAGTATCTGAGCCAACCAGAACCGCAAAGGAAAGGAGTGGTGCTGGTACGAGCCGAACCAAGTGAGACTGAATTCCATCAGCTACAGAATCGGTCCATATCTTTGATTGCCAACGAAGGTTTGAAAAGTTATGGATTGTCTACAGGGCTATGGAAAGAGGTTAACTATTGGAATGCGGACAGCCTACCCTGGAAATATGGCTTCGTACTGAAGCCGCTACAAGGTAGTAAATGCAAAGATGTTGAAATCTGGCATCCCGGAAGAAAGCACTTTAACCATCTCAGCATCGGAGGAATTTCCAGCGAAAGCAAGGTGCGACAAACGCTGGAAAAAAACCGGGTGATGTACTGTCAACCCTTGGTGCTGCCGATGCAAACCCAGGTGGAGAACCAACCGTTCTTTTTTATCTACCGCCTTTACCTTGGCTACCATGTGGGCAACAAAGCCTACGAACCACTGGGTGGGACTTGGGTAGGTAGACTCAAAAACTTCAAAGTCCATGGATCGGAAGATTCGATTTTCGGACCGCTTGTTCTGGAACAAAAAACATAAGACGATTAACCTCGTCTTTTTTTATTTAACTTTTTCCGTCATCCCCGCGCAGGCGGGGATCCATGTCGGTTTATATCAACTAGAATTGTCGTGGGAATAGAGAATTTTTTAAATAAAAAGAGGCGGCAAATTGCTTTGCCGCCGTTGTTTTTTGACGTACGCAACTCAGGGAGTTACGGCATCATGCATATCAGTCTTCTTTTCCCCTTTCCCTCTTTCCAGACGATTCAACGCCTGGATATAGGCTTTGGCCGATGCCTCAATGATGTCGGTGGAGGCTCCTCTGCCAATCGCAGTCCGATCGCCATCAGCAATTCGTACCGTTACCTCGCCTTGCGCGTCGGTACCTCCAGTGATCGCGCCAACGTTGTATTGCTTGAGCTTTGCTTTGGTCTTGGTCAGCTTTTTTATCGCCTCCAAGGTAGCATCGACCGGACCATCGCCGAGCCCGGCTGTTCTGGACATTTCACCGAAGGTGCTTATCTGAACTGTTGCCGTAGCAATAGCGAACGAGCCGCAGGTGACGGTTATATGTTCCAGCTTGAATTTCTCTTCCCCCTGTACCCCGTCCGCGACGATGGCGTCCAGATCTTCGTCGAAGACCTCCTTCTTGAGGTCGGCCAGGGTCTTAAACCGCTCGAACGCCTTATTGAGCACATCATCGTCGAGCGCATAGCCCATTTCCTCCAGTCTTTTCTTGAAGGCATGCCGTCCCGAGTGCTTGCCAAGGACAAGCAAGCTGGTTTTAAGACCGACCGATTCCGGTGTCATAATCTCGTAAGTGGTTTTTTCACAGAGCATGCCGTGTTGGTGGATGCCGGCTTCATGGGCGAAGGCGTTTGCACCAACGATGGCTTTGTTGGGCTGGACGACGATGCCGGTCACGGTGGTGAGGAGGCGGCTGGCCGGTGTAAGCTGTTCGGTCACGACGTTCGTCCTGAACGGCAAAATATCAGAGCGAGTCCGAAGCGCCATGACGAACTCTTCCAGAGAGCAGTTGCCAGCACGTTCACCGATACCGTTGATGGTGCACTCTACCTGGCCGGCTCCTGCCTGAATAGCTGCGATTGAGTTCGCCACTGACAGACCGAGGTCATTGTGACAGTGAACGGAAATTACCGCCTGGTCAATATTGGGCACGTTTTCCTTGAGGTACTTTATGATGTTGAAGTACTCGAAGGGAATGGTGTAGCCGACAGTGTCCGGAATGTTGACAGTAGTTGCACCGGCGTCGATGACAGCGGCCACAACTTCGGCCAGGAACTTCAGATCCGTCCGAACCGCGTCCTCGCAGGAGAATTCCACGTTCGGAGTAAAATGACGTGCGAGTTCGACCGCTTTGATCGCCGCCCTCAGAACCGCTTCAGGAGGCATCTTCAGCTTGTATTTCATGTGGATGATCGAGGTTGCTATAAAAGTGTGAATTCTGCCTTTCCCCTCGGCGTATTTCACCGCTTCCCAGCAACGAGTGATATCATGGGTATTCGCCCTTGCAAGTCCGGCGATTTCCGGTCCCTTGATCGTCTGGGCAATCTTTTTCACGGCTTCGAAGTCGCCATCAGATGCGATGGGAAAACCGGCCTCGATGACGTCGACGTTAAGCTTCTGGAGCTGGCGCGCAATACGCAGCTTCTCGTCGATGTTCATACTGGCACCCGGAGACTGTTCGCCGTCACGAAGGGTGGTGTCGAAAATCCTGATTGTTTTGAGATCTTTCTGTTTTTCTGCCATTGGTTTAATCCTCCATTCATGGTATCTGCTCAAAATACGAGCATACGTTGCACCAAAACATCTTCGATTTAGTTTCTATCCTCCTTTCGTTATCCTTAGATTTATAAACCAACCTCACCCCAACCCTCTTCCTGAAACGAGTTCAGGACAGGCTCTTCTAAAGGAGAGGAGGTAAAAGAGAAAAGAGATTTAATACATATATTTTAAATGACCAATTAAAAAACCACCTTTATTCAGGTGGTCTTTTATCGTGTGACTAAACTTTTTAATCATACAACAAAAGACCGCTCGAAGAGTAGCAATGATAGCAATAGGCTGTTTAATTTTTCAAATTTTCTAATATTCATATCTAATGGCTTATATTATATAAATTTTTACAATTTGTAAAGGCTTTTTTGTATTATTTTTTATTTATTTTTATTTTAGAATATATAAATTAGTAATTGATTAAATAGTCCGAGCGGCAAACTTTAAGAAGTTTGCGCGCTCGGAGGTTGGGGTTAGATGAGGGTCAGTCCTCTAATCACCGCTACTTAGCGGTAAATATTTTGGCACCCTTCTCGTAGTCCCTTTTGACTATTCGGAGAAGACGTTTAGCAGCTTCTCGATCGGAAGCAGGACCATACGCAGTGGCAAAAGGTGATTTTTGATCAGCTCGCCAGATTACCAAGCATTCTCCTTTGGCAAGTGGCACTTTTTCCAGATTTACCCTTGAAGGGCTTACAAATACTTCCGGCATGCTCATTCATTTCTCCTTTCCTGCTGTAGTGGTTTAACCTTGCATACTGGCGGACCTTTTTTCAAGCCTGACAAGCCTTTCGTACTGCTCATTCAAGCGCGTTTTTCTTTCGGGCGGGATGGCGGGATTCGCAAGCTTTCGTTCAAGATTTTTCTTTTCTGTCGAATAAGCACTTTGTTTGGTCCCTGTTGCCATACCGCCGGTGGTAATGTCGATTTCCATGCCGCTCCTCCTTCGTAGTTTTTGCAGTCGTTATGCAGCCATCGCAGGTTTAGGTTCGTTGAGGGCGAAGTCAACAATTTTCGGTTTCGGATGGAACCGACACTTGTCGCAGCCTTCACAACCAACCTTGTTGTCATTTCTGATGACGGCGAAAATTTTCATCCCGTCGAGACAGGTAGCCGAAGCTTTATCAAGCGACAAGCAATCGACTACGTCAGAAACTACCATCAGTTCAGCTCCATCCTGAAAGACGAAGCATGCTGTTCTCTGGCCAAGAAATCTGGCCAGTACCTCTGGGCCCTGGAATCTTACCCCCCTCAGACTCGTGCTCATACAACCTCCCTTTTCAACAAAGATATTTGTTCAACAATCCTTCTACTTGAATTCCGAAGTAGTCTTTTTTCTCCTTTGTCTGCAAAAAAGTGGAGAACGCTGATTTGAGTTAAAAATTCCCTCAATATTTCCAAGCTAAGCCTTCTGGGTCTTTTCTTGACTCGACACCCCCATAAAATTAAAATGTTTCAACGACCATTAGCCTCTTCGACTAAAAAATAATGACCCTAGTTGCTAGGGTCATTACTTTTTATTCTAAGAGATTGTTTTTCTTTAAAGTATTGCTAATCAAAATAATGACTAGGTTTTTTGCTGAATAATTTTTCATACTGTAATAAGTATAAGCATAAAGCTGTAAAATGTCAAATTATTATAATAATTAATTTATAATTTATTTAAAATTAGCTAAAAAAAACCCGTCAAATCTAGTTTGACGGGTGGGGATGGGCAATTGGAATAATGGCTGTCCCGATAATGATGATTTTCTTGCATCGGCAATGACAGCATTTATTCTCTATCCCGACTTTCCTTAAGCAATTTTTGCAATACCTGAATTCAGGTATGCTTATCGCCCATGCTTGTGTTTCCATAACTCCTCCATCGATAGCAGGATTACAATTTAAAGCCAAGGAATGCTTAAAATGAACAAAATATAAAAACCCAGTCTTGGACTGGGTTTTTACATTTATATGAAATTCTTGTTTACCGTTTTTATCTTTTCCTTAATGTAAATTTACCCAGCATAAAATTCACCGCGCAGGCGATGGCTTTTTTGGCAGTCGGTTTAATTGCTGTGTAAATTCTCATATGTGAATAAATATAGCAAAATATAAAAAAATGGTCAATTAATTTTTAAATGCTTCCAAAACACTAATCAACACACCCCGCCCTATCGGGCACCCCTCTCTAGAGGGGATTAAAAAAACGACGCAGAAAATTTCTGCGTCGTTCTGTTTTTTCTGCGTAATTATGCGCTATTCCAAAATGCCGTCCAAATTTACATCATACAAAATCTGTTCTGCAATCAAACGGTAATTGATGATTTCATCTTCCTTAAACCAGATTGGGATTTCTTTTTCTGCTTCCTCAACGTTTCCAGAAGCGTGAATCAAGTTTCGTACACTTCTTTGATCGGTATCAGCCAAGGCATAAGTATCCAAAGTGAAGTCGCCGCGAATAGTGCCTACGTCTGAGGTTAAAGGTTCTGTGCCACCGGTAATTTTTCTTACCAAAGCTGTTGCTTGGTTACCCTGCCAAATCATCGCCACCACCGGTCCTGAGCTAAGATATTTTGCATTAGCCATCATTACTGCTCTGCCATTTTCCATGTTGGTTGCGAATGGTGATTCCAAGCCTTTCTTTTCATAAGAAGCTCTTGCTTTGCGGCCGACTTCTTCCAGCCAGGCATCTCCGCCCACTTCATAATAATGTTTAACTGCCTTTTCCTCGGATGCAGTTACTATTTTCATGGCAATCAATTTTAACCCGGAGCGTTCATAACGTTTGATTATTTCTCCGATCAAAGATCTTTGCACACCATCTGGCTTGATTATAACCAGCGTTCTCTCTTTACTTGGATGAATCATAATAATTCTCTCAAAACTCAAAAGCAAATTGTAATTAAAAATCAAAACCTTAAGCTTTGATCGTTACGTCTGCGTCTTACGTTTTGTATTTATTAATTTATATTACAACCCTATTATAAAGGCAAATTGATAAAAAATCAAGGGATGATCTGCCACTTATCGCCCTTACTAGACATCCTAATGGTGCCTTGCAGGTCATTGCGAAACACCGACACATTATTCCGCTCCAATTTTTTTAATGTCCGCTTGCTTGGGTGGCCAAAAGAATTGTCTTTACCGACTTGAATAACTCCGAAACTTGGTTTTACCGCTCGTATGAACTCTTCACTGCTCGCAGTATCAGAGCCATGATGACCGATCTTTATCAATCCCGCCGATAAATCCTGGCCCCTGGCCATCATTCCCTCTTCAATTTCTGCCTCTGCATCCCCTACTAATAATGCGCTAACTTTTTTGTATTCAACTTTTGCGATTAATGAACTATTATTCAGATTTGTCACCGATTTCCCAACCAAACTTTCTTGAGGCGAAATATAAACCATTTTACAGTCAGGAGAAAAATAAATAGTCTGCGGTCGATCAATGATAGTTAGGACAACATTTCTTTTTTTTATCTGTTCGAGCCAAGCAAGATATGAAGGTGAGCTATGTACCACTCCCGTATAGAGGATTCTTTTGATCTGATAATGTTTGAGCACTTCGATCAAGCCCCCGACATGGTCGTCATGCGGATGAGTAAGCACCATTAAATCGATCTGCCGATCCCACCAAGGCAAATTCTCAGACAATCTTCTTAAAACAGAATTGTCCGGTCCCCCGTCGATCAAAATATTTTGGCCGGTTGGCGCTTTAATCAGAATACTATCCCCCTGCCCCACATCCAGGAAATCAATTTCCAAAAAATCTTTCTCTTTATAAAAAAAGCCGATCAAAATGGCGCTGATCACGACGACCAGGCAAGCAATAGCTAAAAAAATAATCTTTTGTTTATCACTCAACATTTAATTTAAAATTAATCCTTTCCGCCTAACATAATCAAATAACTAAATTTATGCGCATGGCAAAAAAAATTTTCCTAAGTTTACTGCTGTTTACCATTATTTTTGTCTTCTTCATCCTGTTTTCTGATAATGCCAATGCCCAAGATCGATCTGATCAATTATTTTTCGGTGGACAAGAAGATGAGTTGCAGATTGCTACCGGCCTGGGTGACCGCGATCCAAGAATCATCATTGCCCTTCTGATCAGAGTAGCCTTGGGATTTCTAGGCATTTTGGTTTTGATGATTATCTTGCTGGCCGGCTTTAAATGGATGACTGCTGGTGGGGACGAAGAGCGATTGGCTGATGCACGAAAGACATTTTTTTCCGCAATTGTCGGGCTGATTATGATTCTGGCCGCTTTTGCCATTGCAGAATTCGTCATTCAAGCTATTTCTACCGCTACCGGCACAAGTCCTATTTAAGATCGATACGAAATCCAAGATGATAAGCAAGGTAACCTGTTAATCCTAGTTGGACAGCAGGCGTAAGACCGATATCCAAGATTGGAAGGATAGGCATTGCCGGGCTATATGCCCACCTCTCGGTTGCTAGTGCCCATAGCTCAATATTCACCGAGACTAAAATGCCGGTAATGATTATCAGCCAATCATATTTCGGTAATAACCCTAAAAATAAAAAAATTCCCACCAGGAGAATTATGATAATCGCATCTACCAACGAAGCTCGAAGCAATATGAATTCGGTTATCGCGCCTTGCTTGTAATGCAAATACAGAGCACTATGAAGATTTTCCCAAATGAAATTCAAGATAAGCGCTGAGCCAAAAACGATATTCCACTTTTTCATTGATTCGCATTAAAATTTAAAAATTTTTGCCACATCACTTCGGTCAATTGATGTTTCGGATTAACATAAGTTTTGGCCTCAGCCTTTGCCGCAGCCTTCATCATGGGTGATTTATTATTATCACCAAAGACATACCAGTAAGCCAATATTACTGAAAAAGCAAGTAATAAGATTGAGGTGATGAAAAACAAGATTATATGGAGATAGACACTATCATTTTCTATTGGTCGCTTGATCATAATGATTATATTTTAACATAATCAGATGAAATCACAATCCCTTTTTTTGGCATTCCGCAGCTTTTCTAGTAGTTATTACCAGATAAATGAGAGCTAGATAATAAACTATCATAATCAACCAGCTCAGCCTTCCAGTTTCCCAACTAGCAAGACCTGGTCTTGCCATAATATTCACTACCCAAATCACATAGCTCAGAATAGCTTGGACCGGAGCGAATATAAACAAGGAAATAGATGGCAACAAGAGGCTTATTCCCATGGCTAAAAAAGCTAAAATCATTATCGGTGCCAAGGTCCACAGAATAAGCAAATTACTTAAAGGAGAAATCAAAGCAATCTGTGAAAAATTCATTGCGATGATCGGAATTGTCGTTATCTGAGCAGCGACAGTTAGACTGACTAATTCCCGAACAAAAAGAAAATTTGGCATTTTCATTTTTTCCAGCCAACGAGTTGTCACTGGGTAACAATAGATGATGCCCAGGAGAGCTAAAAAACTTAACTGAAAACCTATGTCATCCCGTAGGATTTTCGGGTTTATCAAAATCATTATTGCGGCTGAAAAGACCAACGAATTTTCCAGTTTGGACAGACGTCCTAGATAGGCTGCCCAAAGCACCAATGCACTCATTACCCCTGCCCTTACCGCAGAAACTGGCGCCCCGATCAAAACAATATAAAAGAAAATGATTATGACAGAAAAATAAAAAGCTTGCTTGCGCCACAGCCCAAAAAATAATAGCAACCAGAAAAGCCAAACTATTAACAAAGTGATATTCATTCCAGAAATGGCAACAATGTGGCTGAGACCGGTTTTGGCAAAATTTTCTCGCAGATCTGTTGGCAGTCCTTTTTGGTCGCCCAGAATCATGCCGCGAGTCAGTGAAGCTTCTGGTTCGACCAAGCCGTTGTTGATTACGGCTCGCAACTGGTTTTTTATCTGATAGATTTTGTTATAAAAAATATATGAGAAACTGGTGTCATCCGATTCCAATTTAAGCATCTGTGGAAAATAGCAGACTGAATAAATATCAAATCGAGCCAGATATCTATCATAGGCGAATTCTTCAAAATTTTTCGGTTTTTTCAGTTGACAATGAATCTTGACTACATCGCCATACTCAAACCCTGGATACAAGTTCGTGGTCACTAAAAGATTGCCATCAATTTCCTTTTTTGAATTATCAAGATATTTAGCTGTAACTACGTATTTGACTTGGTTTTCCCTTATGTCCGGCTCGGCTTTTATTACTCCCTCGAGTGTTACTTTCTGGTCATTGTAATGCCATATTTTATTATCTCCATCGATTGGTATAGATAAACTGTATCGCCAAAAGGCAAAAAACAAAATAGCCAAAAGGCAGAAAAGTAGAGACGCAAAATCTTGCGTCTCTACGAGATTATTCAGGGATAACAATGTAATAATTAGGCAACCGATCGCTAAGCCGAACCACCACAAATCATTTTTTATTACTTCGACCGGCAACAAGGAAGCAAAAAAAATTCCGACAATAAAAACTAAGTTCAAAAATATGAATATTTTTGATTTGGTTAAGACGATCTTCATAATCCTCCTTCACGAAGTCTATCTATGACTCTCCTACGAATTTAAATCTTGGCAATTCTTCTCCGTTTATAACGACATTTTCCAAAAACATCTTTTTGGGCCTTACCCAAAGAGAATTTTTTCCATACTTTTCATGAACATACAATGCCTGATAAACAACTAGCTCCTCTAAAGTTTCACTATGATTAGCAACGCCGATAACATTATAAAAATTACCTTTATAATGTTGATATTTTCCTAAGCGCATAAGAATATTAAAACATTGATTAGATTTTTCTCAGCGATCGCAGGTAGGCTTCCATAAACCCTTCCAACTCCCCATCCAAAACCGCTTTGATATCCGGTGTTTCAAAATTTGTTCGATGATCTTTTACTAATTGATATGGTTGCATAACATAAGACCTGATCTGCTTGCCCCAATCTGCTTTTACTGCATCGCCCTTTAATTTTTGCTCTTCGGTTTCTCTTGCCTCTTCTTGTAATTTAAGCAATTTAGATTTGATGATTTTTAAGGCTGTTTCTTTATTCTGATGTTGCGAACGTTCAGTTTGGCAGGCAACTATGATACCCGTCGGCTTATGAGTTATTCTAATGGCACTCTCGGTCTTATTTACATTCTGTCCACCAGGTCCGGAAGCGCGATAAGTATCTATTTTCAAATCTTCATCCCTGATTTCTATTTCCGCCTCATCGGCAATTTCTGGGATAACCTCCGCCAAAGCAAAAGAAGTGTGGCGCATTTTTTCCGCATCAAAAGGAGAGATGCGCACCAGTCGATGAACCCCTGATTCGCTTTTCAAATATCCGTAAGCCCACAGACCAGAAATTTTTAAGGTCGAGCTTTTGATGCCAGCCTCACCGCCGGCATTTCGATCCAGCACCTCTACTTGCCAGCCCCTTTTTTCCGCAAAGCGGATAAACATTCGTTCAAGAATCTCGGTCCAATCCTGTGCATCCACCCCGCCGGTTCCAGCATGTACCGAGACTATGGCATTGTGTCTATCATACTTGCCAGAGAACAAGACAAAAAACTCAAACTTTGCCAGGACATCTTTTAATTCATTATATTTCTGTTCCGATTCTTCGTTGATTGATAGGTCGCCCTCTTTGCCTGCCTCAGCGACATATTCTTCTAAATCTCTGATTTGTGTCCGTAGCTCCTGCCATTTTTTTGTCTCTTTCTCCAGCTCTTCGGCGCGCTTGCCTACTAAAATCGCTCTTTCTCGATCATTCCAAAAAGAAGGCTGACTCATCTCCGATTTAAGCTGATTAATCTCCTCCAACTGTCGATCAATATCCAAAAGCCGCCACAGATTAAGCAACTTCTCCCGCAACTCTTCAATTTTTTCTAATAGATTTTCCATGATTATTGAATAACAAAATAATACAATAAGCATACTAAATTATCTTATTTTAGACAATGCAACATCTGTCGGCATTACTAAACATCGTCTATGCACAAATTTGTCATCCCCGCGAAGGCGGGATCCAGGTTGAGTATACGCTAATTGTTGATTTTTAAAATTAAATGTATTAATAACAAATTTTTTTGATTTTCCTCCTAGATCCCGGATCAAGTCCGGGATGACAAAAAAAGATCTGTCATTCCGACCTTGAGCCGGAATCCAGGGTAAGCTTCACTAACTATTGATTTTGAACTGTTATTTAGATAACTTTGTTCTCGCCTCTTCCTCCTGGATCCCGGGTCAAGCCCGGGATGACAAAGTAGGAGTTCTCTGTTATTCCGGCCATTGCCGGAACCCAGGGCATTAGTTCAATACGTCATTCTCGCGCAGGCGGGAATCCAGGGTAATTGCTTTAAATAGTTGATTCTAAAAACACCTTAATATGTTTTATACATTACACGTTTCCACGTTATACGTTCCACGTTATGGGAAGACTATTTCATCTCCTCCAACTTGATCTTAACGTCCTTTCTTTGACCATTACTAAGCACCTTTAGAGTTACCTCTTCCCCTATCTTGTATTTATTTATTTCCGTAACCAAGGAATTCTTTTCATCTATCCTTACCCCATTCACCTCATAAATTATATCATTCGCCTTTAGGCCCGCCCTGTCAGCCGGTGACCCAGGGATTACGGCGACATCTGTCGAGGTTGCTCCCTGCACGATGAGGGCGCCATAATCCATAGGCAGCTGTTTGGCATCTGACAAGGCCTTATTTATTATCTGATAACGCACCCCCAGCCAGGGCCTAATTATCCTGCCGCTCTGCTTGACGCTGTTGATTGCGCTTTTGACCTCATCTATCGGGATAGCAAAACCTATGCCTTGCGCGCCTTGAGCGACAGCCGTATTAATGCCGATGACCTGACCGGAGATATTCAACAAAGGTCCGCCGGAATTCCCCGGATTAATTGAAGCGTCGGTCTGAATTACCCCTACCAGCTGTTCACTGCCACCCTCCCCATCTGCCAGTACGGATCTCGACAGACCGGAAATTATACCTTTGGAAACAGAATTGCTGAATTCTCCCAAGGCATTGCCTATGGCGATTACAGTCTGTCCTACTTTTAGGTTAGAGCTTTCACCCAATTCAACAGTCGGCAAATTATTGGCTTCAATTTTCAAAATCGCCAAATCACTTACATTGTCTCTCGCCAGAACCTTGGCTTGATATTTTTTTTCTCCACGAAGTACTGTATAACTGGCAGTTTCATCGGTCACTACATGTTTGTTCGTAACAATAAAACCATCCGAAGTGATAATGAATCCGCTGCCACCTCCGACAACTTGTCGTTCTGTACTAGTCCCGTTGGGTAATAAATTAAAGAAATCTTCAAAAGGATTATTTTCTCCAAAAAAATCATCAAAATTAGGCCCAAAAGGGTTGGGCTGGCCGTCCGGCACGACCACCGGCACATCCTTTGAAACGATTACGCTCACAACCGCTGGAGAAACCTTATCCACGGCCATCATAGCAGCGGATTCTTCCGCCACGATATCAATATTTTTTCCATTTTCAATAGACTTAATTTCCCCCTTTAGTAAATTGGCAAAATCTTTGCTCCTTGCCTGTCCCATTAAAAAACCCGCCATTCCGCCAAAGATAGTGCTGATAATGATTGCTGACGCTATTGTTGCAATAAATAAGTTTTTAAATCTTTGTTCCATAGATTAATGATACTTAAAAACGATATCTATCTTGAATTAATAAATCATTAACCGTTTTAAGACAACAAAAAAAGAAAATAATATGTATTTTCATTTTTTGTTATTCAGGCAATTTTATAGGTAATGAAGTTATTATTCAAATAGTGAATTTTCTCCGAACTTGTCACATCGTCCCTTCCTCTTGGATAAGAGGAAGGACAGGATGGAGTTTGAAACGTAGTCGGATAATATAACAGTTGTTGCTGTCTTTACCTTCATCAACTCCACCCTAACCCTCCTCTAATCTTAGAGGAGGGGATAATATAGTGAACTTCATGCATATCGGGTTTGCACACAATTGTCTATCAAGAACTCTTTTTCTAATAGGAAATCTTATTATTCAGTTGTCTTTTCCAGCTCCTGCTTAAAAAAATCACCGATGTTCAAACTTCCGCTCCCCGGGTTCATTAATTCTGAATACTGACTAAAAAGATTCTTAAAAATCGGCGGCAAGAATAAGGCACCCAAGATTATCGGCATCACTATCAAGAATAGATAAATAAAGCTTAGGATTTTTTGAAAAGTAATATAGCTTTTTATCTTATGGGTCATCTCATGGATCTCCTTAGTCAGTTCAAGATTTTTTTCCATGAGCTCTTTAAGCTCTTTGGGGCTCAGCTCATCGTTTCCTAACTCAGGCTTTTTTTCTTCTGTTTTTATTTCTTGTTCCATTGCTTTTAGTTATATTTTTAAACTATCCTCTTGTATCACATATTTTTGCATACCTCTTGCCTATGCTTGCCATTGCAGTCATCTCTTTTTCGGTAAATTTTTCTTTAGCTTCCAGATTGCGATCAACCAGATCCGTATCGCTTTTGAAAAACTGCAGATACCATTTGTCAGCGCCTTGGATCATTTCACCCATCACCGCTATATCTTCCGTTTGATGCAAGCCTGGCACCAGTGTAGTTCTGAACTCATAAGGCAAGCCACTTTCTTTTATAATTTTAATACTTTTTTGGATATTTTCCAAATTTACTGGCGCTCCGACTACCTGTTCATATTTTTCTAGCGGTGCCTTGATGTCCATGGCGATGTAATTGACCAAGTCAAGCTCGATGACACGTTCGAGCATTTCCGGGTTGGTGCCATTTGAGTCTAACTTTATTTTATAACCCAAATCTTTGATTTGCTGCAAAAACTCCGGCAAATCAGCGTGAAGTGTCGGTTCTCCTCCGGTTACCACTACTCCATCCAGTTTCCCGACCCTAAGTTTTAAAAAATCAAAGAGATCATTCATTATGATTGTAGAATGATCTCTTTCATATTTTAACTCGCCAACCTCATTGGGCCAGACAAGCCCTTGGGTAAATACTATTGCAGCTAATTCTCCCGGATAATCGATTAAGCTAACTTTTTCCAATCCGCCAATTATCATTGTTTTTATATTTTATCTTAGCAGTCCTGTAACTGCTTATCATAAGTTTTTCTATCAACAAATTCACTCTTCTTGCCTTTATTCCAATTCTTTACCGGAGTAATCCAACCGACAACGCGGCTATAAACTATGCACTCTTGTCTTTGTGTTTGTATTGGGCTCATATTTTTTCCTCCTATACCCTTCTCCTGTTTTTAGTAAAAGGGTTAGATATTAATTATTTTTAATTAAAATTTTAATTGCTATATTGCTATATTGTTAAATTGTTTTTTATAAATGCCAGCAATATAACAATTTAACAATAAAACAATTATTTAACATTCTACGCAGCCTTCTTCTGCGACTGCTGATCTTATTTCTGTCACCTGAACGTAGCCCATCTCTTCGTCACATTTCGGACAGTATTGATGCTCGCCAGACAGATAGCCATGTTTCGGACAGATGCTGAAGGTGGGTGTAATTGTATAATACGGCAAACGGTAATTTTCTGCAATTTTTTTCACCAATCTCTTAGCAGCTTCCGGGTCATTGATCTTCTCTCCCAAAAATCCATGAAGCACAGTACCGCCAGTGTATTTGGTTTGTAATTCATCTTGCAGGTCCAAGGCTTCAAAGATGTCGTTGGTGAAATCTACCGGCAAATGAGTGGAGTTGGTGTAGTAAGGATCGGCACCCAATTCTTCGACCGCTCGATTATTCGCTACAATGATATCCGGGTATAGCTCTTTATCCTTCTTGGCAAAACGATAAGTTACGCCTTCAGCCGGCGTGGCTTCCAAATTGTATAAATTGTTAGTCTCATTCTGATAATCCATCAACTTATTTCTCATAAAATCAAGGATTTCCAAGGCCATCTCTTTACCCTTTTCAGAGCCGACATTTTCACCGGTCAAATTTACCAAAGCTTCATTCATGCCATTGATTCCGATAGTGTTGAAATGATTTTGCCAATAACTTTTGAAACGAGCATAAATATCAACTAGGTAAAATTTGGAATAAGGATACAAACCATCTTCAGTAAAACGTTCAATCACCTTCCTCTTGATCTCCAAACTCTCTTTAGCCAAATCCATTAATTTCTCCAGGCGTTCAAAGAATTCTTCCTTGGTTTTTGAAAGATAGCCTAGACGAGCCAGATTGATCGTAACGACTCCCAAACTGCCGGTTAACGGATTGGCGCCGAACAAGCCGCCACCTCTTTTCCTTAATTCGCGGTTATCCAGGCGCAAGCGACAACACATGCTGCGGGCATCATCTCGGTCCATGTCAGAATTGATGAAATTGGAGAAATATGGGATGCCATACTTTGCAGTCATTTCCCAAACCGGTTTCAATACTTCTGAATCCCAATTAAAATTCTTGTCTACATTATAAGTTGGAATCGGAAAAGCAAATACTCTTCCGGTCGCATCCCCCTCGATCATCACCTCAGCAAAAGCCTTATTAAACATATCCATCTCTGCCTGGAATTCGTTATACTTCTCTGGCATATACTTGCCGCCAATCACTACATTTTCTTCACCAGTTTTCTTTGAAGGCGTAATATCTAAAGTAACGTTTATAAACGGCGTCTGAAAACCGACACGGGTTGGCACATTGACATTGAACATGAACTCTTGTAAGCATTGCTTGACTTCACGGTAGGTCAGATCGTCATAACGGATAAAGGGAGCTAGGTATGTATCGAAGTTGGCAAATGCCTGAGCTCCGGCTGCCTCACCCTGCATGGTATATAAAAAGTTTACCACCTGACCCAAGGTGCTGCGGAAATGTTTCGGCGGTTTGCTTTGCACCTTCTCGCTGACCCCGGCAAAGCCTTTTATCAAAATATCCTTCAAATCCCAACCGCAACAATAAGGGGCAAGCATTCCTAAATCGTGGATATGGAAATCGGCATTGACATGAGCATCGCGGATCGCATCCGGATAAAGCTTGTTCAGCCAATAGCGGGCAGAAACAGAAGAGGCGATATAATTATTCAAACCCTGGACCGAAAAACTCATATTGCTATTTTCTTTCAAACGCCAATCGGCCTGGCCAAGATAGTCTTGCATCAGCTTTTCTTCATCAATGCGAGAATTCAGTTCTCTGAGTTGTCTGTGTTGGTCTCGATAGATGATATAGGCCTTGGCAATATCGATCTTCCTGCTAGAGATGAGGACTTCTTCTACTATATCTTGGATCTCTTCCACTGCCGGAATAGATCGAGGATGGAATCTTTTAGCAATCTGCCCAACTACTTCCTTGGTTAATTTTTCTGCGAGTTCCTGATCCGGCTCTCCGACTGCCTCAGTAGCCTTAAAAATCGCATGGGAAATCTTTTCTTCGTTAAATTCCACAATGTCACCTGATCGTTTTCTTAGGTGGGTAATTTTGTTTTCGCTTGGCATGGGATGTCTTGAAACTTGAAACTTGGAACTTGTTAACTTTCTCTCTTGAAAGCTATCCGTTTCTGAGTTTATAAGTTATGGATTATATGAATTATTTTTATTTCTTTTCGTTATTATTTACCAACTTGTTCAATTCTCTTTTGAACTCTGCCACATCTTTGAAAGACTGGTAAACGCTGGCAAATCTGATATAGGCAATTTTATCGATCTTTTTCAGATGTTTCATCACGAAAAAGCCGACCTTGTCACTAGTAACCTCTTCTTTTTTCAAAATCTGCAAATCCCTTTCCACTTGATGAACCAGTTTTTTAAATACATCTTCGGTAATCGGTCGTTTTTCCAAGGCTCTCTTTAAACCTCGAATTAATTTTTCACGATTGTAGGATTCTCTGCGCCCATCGCTTTTAACGATTGTTAAATCCAGAATCTCTAACTCTTCGTAGGTTGAAAAACGAAAGCCGCATTTCAAACATTCTCGTCTGCGCCGAATAGAAAAACCGTCGCTAGCGACTCTTGAGTCAACCACCTTTGTGTCCGCATGATAACAAACAGGACATTTCATAAAAAGCGAATTAAATGCGAATTAATCTCAAAATTAATCACAAATTAAATCGAATTAAAATTTAACACCTACACCTGCAAGGACTAGATAATATGAATTCAATTCGCGATCTGCCAATAAAAAAACACCTTTTTTCTTTAAAATTCCGATAGGATTTTTAAGATGCGTCGTTTAAAGGTGTATTGCAGTTTCCTCCTGAATAAACTATATCTTGTATTGTGTAATTTAATTATACCACTAGATATAGTAATGTCAAACATACATAGTTTATCTAATTTTAGAATAAATTTTTATATTTTCAAAGTCATTTTTGATAAATTATGAGAATAAATTTTACCGTGTGGATAACCTAATAAATCAACAAAGCACGTGAACAAAAAAACACGTGAACAATCAATAAATGCTCACGTGCTCAGGTGTTTGTATGTTATTTTTTACATCATCTTCTTCCGAATAAATGCCGGAATTCCTAAATCATCCTCAATCTCCTCTGGCATGACTTCCCTCTTCTTCGCCGGCTCGGCTTGAGCTGCTTTGAGCGGAGAAATTTTATTTTTCTTGCGTTCCTGCATTATCTCACTTTCTCGCTGTTCATCATTGCTTAAAAAAGATGTCGGCACATATGAACGTTCTGGTTGACGAGTGGGGCCGACGGTTTTTCGATCAAAACCGGTAGCAACTACCGAAATCTTGATTTCATCTTTCATCTTTTCATTGATAACTGCACCGAAAATGATTTTTGCCTCTTCGTCTGCAGAAGCGGTAATTATTTTTGAAGCTTCATTAACCTCGTTCATGCTTAAATTCGGACCGCCCATTATGGTAAACAAGATTCCACGTGCGCCTTCAATTGACATCTCCAGTAAAGGAGAGCTGATTGCTGCTTTAGCCGCTTCAATCGCTTTGTTTTCTCCGGATGCCTGGCCGATACCCATCAAAGCTGAACCGGCGTTTGACATTACTGCCTTTACATCTGCAAAGTCGACGTTGATCAACCCAGGAATGGTGATTAATTCTGCTATTCCCTGAACACCTTGACGCAGGATATCATCTACGACAGTGAATGCATCAAGTAATGAAGTCTTTTTGTCTATAACCTGCAACAATCGATCATTAGGGATGGTGATTATAGTATCTACTTTGTCAGTCAAATCCATTAAGCCTCGATCTCCGATACCTTTTCTTTGTGCGCCTTCAAAAGCGAATGGCTTGGTTACGACTGCAACCGTTAAAGCACCCAGATCACGAGCTATTTCAGCGACAACCGGAGAAGCACCTGTACCTGTGCCACCACCCATGCCGCAAGTCACAAAAACCATATCAGCGTCCTTGAGAAGTTCTCTGATTTCATTTTGTGATTCTTCAGCCGCCTGCTTTCCTAGATCCGGGTTCATCCCGGCACCAAGACCGCGAGTGACAGCTTTTCCGATATGTAATTTTTTACTTGCTTTGTTGTAGTGTAGTGCTTGGATGTCTGTGTTAACAGCGATAAATTCCACTCCTTTTATCCCCTTCTCAATCATGCGATTAACAGCACTGCCGCCACCGCCACCGACACCGATAACTTTAATTTTAGCAAAAGTTTCAACTTCTGGTTTTACTTCAGCCATATAAACGCGAATTATTACGAATTAATAATGAATTACAACGAATACGTTAATAATCCATTTTATATCTATTATCTTGATGATATCTTATATGCTACTAGTTGGCAATAGTACTCTAAATTGAATTTTTCAATTTTAAATTTCAAATTTTTAAACAATTTTCAATGAAATAATGACATAATTTTAACTCCTTTTGAAGCATTAAAAATTAAATCATTGTTTTAAAATTGAAAATTAAAAATTGAAAATTATTTTACGGCATCAATTTTTTGGCCCAATTTTTTACTAGTCCGACTGCTGTATCCAATGAATTCTTAGCAGAGCCGGCAAAAAGAGTCAATCTTTTCTGAGGTTTAGCACTCTGATTTCCCCATGCAACCAGTCCAAGAGCAGTAAGATAAGCCGGATCATTAACTTTATCGATGATTGCTGACAAGTTTTTGTTGGTACCGACACAGGCTGGTAATCGTAATTTAGCCTTGGCCACCTCTACCAAATCAGTCAATTGGGCACCGCCACCGATCAAGAAAACACCGGCAGGCAACATTCCTGATCGCTCAATCTTCTTCAATTCATCATCCACTTTTTCAAATATTTCTTCTACCCTGGCTTCAATTATTTCTGAAATATATGAACGTGAGATCTTGTTCACTTCTTCGTCTGCTACACCCTCTTCTTCTGCCAATTGGCTGATGTCAACTTCTTCTCTTTTGTCGAATTTTTCTGGTTTGGCACTACCGTATTCTAATTTTATTCTCTCAGCCAGATTGATCGGGCAGCGGAGGCCGATGGCAATATCTGCAGTAATATGCTCCGAACCGATTGGCAAGACTGCGGCATGCAGCAATTCTCCTTCTTCAAATACAGCCAAACTAGTGGTTGCCGCTCCAATGTTTATTACAGCAGCACCCAATTCTTTCTGCTTGTTAGTCACTACAGTTTCTGCGGCAGCCAATGGAGACAGCACCAAATCTTCAATCTCAATTCCGGTGCGATATATCGCCTTGGTTAAATTATTGATTTGGGAAGATAATCCCTGGATTATTATGGTCTCCACTTCCAAACGCACGCCAGTCATGCCGATAGGGTCTTTGATATCACCTTGGTTATCGATGGTGTACTTCACCGGAATAACATGAAGGATTTCGTAATTGGGTGGCACAGATAGAGCGCGAGCGGCTTCGATTGCCCTTTCCACGTCATCTTCGGTTATTTCACCATCGCTTTTGCCGATGGCGACCACGCCCCGACTTTTTTCGCATTTAATATGAGGAACATTAATACTTACCCAGACCTTGTTTATCGGGACACCGACTAACCTCTCTGCTTTTTCCAAGCAAGCAGAAATCGAAGAAGTAGCATTCTCTATACTATTGACTACTCCCCTATTTATTCCTTCAGAGGGAACATTAACTGCGCCGATAATATGGAGATTCTCTCCGTTATCATTTATTACTCGTTGACCGATAACCATTCTTGTTGCGGTGGACCCGATGTCTAGACCGGCTACAATGTTTTCCTTCATAATGTTATGCCTTCAGCAGCCGCACAACGAATGCGGCACATGTGAATAGTGTTTTAAGAGATTTTAAAAAAATTAAATGGAGTCTGCTTCAATTCTTTTATTGCAGATACATTTCTTTTATTATACTAAATATTTTGATTTAGGACAAGGAATTTAATCGATGAGATACGGTAAAAAAATGATCAGACCGATAACAACGGCTGACAATGCTGATAACAACACAGCCGCTGCCATGATGTCTTTTATCTCCTTGACATAACTGCTGATTCTAGGCTTCAAAACATCAGATACTCGCTCCACTGCGCTATTTAAGATCTCCATCAAAATAACCAAGGAAATTGAAAAAATTAACAATGCCCACTCAAGCCGTTCAATCCTTAAAAAGACTGCCAGAATAATCGCCATTAAAGCAGCGATGGTTTGGACCCTTAAATTTTGTTCTTCTCTAAAAGTTTTCAACAAACCGCGAAAGGCATATGTAAAACTTTTGTAAAGACGTTTGAAGCGAATCATTTATTTCAGAATTAAAATTATAATTTCAGTTTTTTTATTATATCCTCTCCGAGCTTAACCATGGCTAGACGATCTTTTTCTGTCTCATCATTATAGCCGATTAAATGCAGTAAGCCATGGACCAGGATAAAAATTAATTCTTGTTTTGCGGTGTTGCCGTATTTTTTTGCCTGCCTGCTGATCTGTTGATAATCCAGTAAAATTTCTCCCAAATCTTCTCCCTCCCCAGAAAAAGAAAGCACGTCGGTCGGTTTATTTTTACCTCGAAAGCGCAGATTCAAAGCGCTCATTTTACGATCTCCAATGAAGCCGATCGAAAGCTCATGATGCTCTTTCTTAAAAAAGACCAATACTTTTTCGGCCGTTTTTTTTACCAGCTTCAAATCGATCTGGGTTCGGGTTTTATTATTTATTTCTACCATGAGATTATTTGGCCTCTATCGTAAAACTATCTATGACTAGCTGAAAAATATTTGGGTAATTCAAGGTATTGTCTAGACCCAAATTGTAATTTATGGTGATTATTTCTTTGCCGTCAGTAATCAAATAGATAGTGGTATTGTCATCATTTTTTATACCTTGCCAATCGCTCTGTCCCGATAGATTTTTATGATTAATAATCCTGCTTTCACTTAAGCTGGTCAGATTGAACTCCTGTTTATACCAATCTGCAATCGATTGCTGATTCTGATTCGGTTGGCTGTTGAATTGGATGATTTGGTTGTCCGGTGCCGTAAAGATGATCGAATCATCCATCTCCCTGACCGACCAATCGGCTGGACGTAAAAAAGAATAGCCAAATTTTTTACTGGCATATCTGCTTACCGCCGTATTTGCATCCAGCTTGCCAGAGCCGGCAGGATTATAAAATTTTATAAATTCCTCGTAGTCAGCGTAACTGTCTCCATCGCTGTCGCTGCTATTTATATTTGTGCCTAACAATCGTTCTTCTGGATCGGTCAAGCCATCACTATCATTATCTTTGGCCAAAACAGAAAAGGTGGTAACCGTACTGCTTGCGATCGGCGTCTCTACTTGCCCAGTAGTAGTGGCTGAAGAAGTTGCGATAGTTGTTATGATGCTAGAAGTAGCAATTACGATTGAGGTGGTCGCTGTCTCGACTGTTTTTTCTTCTTCGATCTGCTTGGTTTCTTCAATTGGCTCTATCTTCGGCTCAGTTGAATATTCAAATAGATAATAATATAAACCGATCGAAGTTGCGGCCAAAAAAACAAAACCTGCGATCAAAATAATCATACCGGTTGCCTTGGCCTTGCCTGCATCATTCTTGAGGGTCCTGAAATGTTCCGGCATTACATGGACCATTATTTCCCTTTCTACCTCTTGTTCTATGGCCTTTTTTTCATCGATTAATTTCTGATCTGTATTTATGATCGGTTCCTTTTTTTTGGAAAAGTTAAACATAAGTATTGCACTGAATAAAAACTTTTATTATTGGATTAGCTTGCCTGCCCCTAGCGGATTATAGCCATTTTTAACTTCATCCCCATCCTTATAGCTATCCCCGTCTGTATCATCTTTCAAAGGATTTGATTTATATATCTTTACCTCATCATTGTCCGTTAAGCCATCGCTGTCCGAATCAGGCAATAATGGATTTGTAGATAATAAAGCTTCTGATGTGTCGGTCAAACCATCTCCGTCAGTATCTTTTTCAACTTCAACGACAGGAATTGAAGTAGTTGCTACAACAGAAGAAGTCGCGGTCTCGGCCTGCAATACCGCTTCAAGAGAAGTGGTAGCAGGTTCCGGTGGGATAAAAGTGCTCGGCACCAGCTCTACTTTATTTTCTACGATGTTATTGACTGCTGGCGGAATTGCCTCGGCATTCTTCTTTTTATCAAAAAAAGCAGAAAAATTATTCAGCAAAAACCATGCACCAAAAGCTAAGACTAACAATGCCAAGACTATAGCTCCGATAATAAAATATTTTTTGTTTTCATTTCCAGGCACTAGACTTTCCAAGTTTTCAGCAGAAGCAGCTGGCTCTACCGGTTGGAAAGGAACGGGTTTAGGATTCGTCGGAATGGTATTTTTTTCAACCCCGGCAAAGATATCTTCGGTTTTGGTTTTCACTTCAGGAGAATTGTTTAAATCATCAAACATAATATTTTAATTTAATTGCCTAAGCAATGCCTAGGTTTTGATTTATTTAATTAGGAGTCGCATCAACAGTCGAAATAACGCTTTCGTTACCTGCTTGATCAATTGCTGAGACTCCAAAATAATACTTTACACCATTGGTCAGGCTGGCGATAGTCAAGGTCTTGGCGCTATCCATGTCCTGCTTAGCGCCATAAATTCCCGCGGCTGTTCCATAATAGACTCTATATACATCCTTGGGATCACTATTCCCTGGATCCGGGCTCCAAGTTAAAGTAACTTGGGTAGAGGCAGTAATCGCACTTAAGTTAACCGGCTTGCCTGGAGGAGCTATGTCTTTAGGAGTTGCTGAAAGTTCATTTGAATATGCCGTTTCCAGCTTATTACTATACTGGCTTGGAGCAGTTTGTTCATTGAATAATCCGGTTACCACAAAATAGTATGTTTGACCATTGGTAAGTCCTGACACCAAAGTGCCATGAACCGCCGGGTCGGAAATTGTAATGGATTGAGTGTATTCTCCACTCTTGGTACCATAGTAAACCTTATAACCGCTGACATTGCCGGCAGTTGCCCAAGTTACATAAACTCTGGCGCCTTGATCCTGACTGCTAACATTTGTTAACGCTGGGATATTGCTTTCAGGATTTTTAGCTCTTAAAAAATAGAACTCTTTCAAGAGATTGTCATATTGTCCTCTGGTTACCGGCTGGGCACTGATAGCATCCAGCTGTTTGTTGGATTCGCCGCTGCCTGCCATATCACGGCAATAATAAAATTCGAAATTAAAACTATTACTACAGCCATTTGCATTCTCGCCTTCCAATCCAGGACTGCAATTATTGGCAGAATCTTTCCATGGCCACTTAGTTGGGTCTCCGACTGAAGGCCAAGGATTGGCGCATAGAAAAACATGGATGGCTGCTTTAGCATTCTTGGTACTGTCTTTGGTAGAGGGGTTGTTGATAGTGTCGGTGGTTATTTTTGCCTCAGTTTTAATGAAGGTTTTGCCGTCTTGTACATTTTGAGCAATAACCTTGGTAGAAGACCCTGTTAATGAATCTACTTTTGCAACGGCAACGTTGTCAGATGCCCAGTTCCAAGACCAGCTATAAGAGCTGATAGGGACGATTCTCTGACCTGATGATGTTTTTGCAAAAGCTAGAAATACCTTGTCGTTATCATCTACAGAATCATATGTAGGACTGGAAGGATTGTCGTCATTTACTGAAGCATTGCCCGTTTTATAATCGACGTTGTTTTCTGCTGTAAAAAAAGCATAGCTGTTAGGGTTGATCACTACCGAATCCAACCTGCAAATTCCGTCATCAACTATTACTGAACCATTTTTTACAATCGGCTTTGTTGTGAATTTCCAAGCATAGCCTGCATAATTAACTCCATTAAAATTCTTATCAGTAATCGGATTTGGATTGTTTGCCATACCGATTCCATACAGACTCAAGACCCCTTCCGCCTTATCATCGCTCGCATTGGCATCGCCTTTGATAATTACATAATGATCTTTGTTCTCGGCCAAAACTTGAGCAGGTGAAAAAGTTACCACGCTTCTACCTGCTTCATTATAACCTCCTACCGTACCAGTAACGGCGCAAAAATTCTTGTTACCTACCGCATTGGCATTGCCGCCGAATAAATTCTTTACCCAATGCCAAACTTTTGCTAAAGCGCCTGTTTTCTCGTTTAATGTTAAATAGGTGGTTCCTGCCGGACACTGCTCCGTGCCATAATCACCCACCACGACAATATTACTGCTAAAACTGGCCAGATCCATAACTTGATCAAAAGTGGCAGAGATTAATGGATTGCGACAAATGCCGGTAGCTCCATTGGCCGGTTCGGTCGGTGGAACAACTGTCGGTCTGGCACGACAGCAAGTATCGATACCGCAGCCTTCAGCAGTACCGCCATTACACTGGTTGTCGGCAGAACAACCGCAAAACAAACCGCGATTATCACCGCTGCATGGCGTTTTATTTTCAATACAAGTCAAAGTAAGCGTTGGGGTAACAACCTTGGTATCTCCTGGGGTACAACAGCAACGACAATCACTGCTTTGCGTCAAACAAGATAAACCATTATTTACACCGCAACTGTCTGTCCCTTCAGTACAGACTGGCAGATTTTTACAGGACTGACCGGCTGCAGAATCGTTCGGGTCCACCTGGCAAGTACAGCTTTCTGTTTTACAGATCAAGCCAGTGCTGCATTTGTTATTATCTGGATCACACTGTTGAGTAGCGGTGTTAGAATCACAAGGGTCTCCAACATCACCTGGAGGATCAGGTGGTTCATTATTGTCTTCACACGTTCCCAAGCCGGCAGCCCCAGCAGTATTACAGGTTTTCAATGAGTGTCCGGAACAATTGCAAGCCGCATCAGAAGCAGCCTGGTCAACTACACCGTTGATTTTCACCGTACAACCGGTGCATTGGCCAAAGCCAGTGTTGATGCCGTTCGGTCCGTCAGTAATGCTAGTATCACTGCCGCAAGTTCCGGCACAAGATAAGCCGAGACAGCAATCCTGCGCTGATTTTTCAATCCTGCAACAGCATTCGCAAGAGGCAGCTTCTGAAACACATTTGCCATTGGTGCAGGTAGAATCTTTCGGACAAATTTGCTGTTCCAATACGCAAGCACCTGCACTGCAACTAAGGCCGTTGGCGCAAGTTGAACATTCTTCCGGGTTACCCAATGCGCCTATAGTACAGAAGTTGTTCTGGTCTTTATATGAACCTAGCGGACATGATCCAGTAATCGGCAATTGCCAATAGTTCTTGTCGCCTACCTTATTACATTGTTGCACCACTCCAGAGACCGTGCGAGTGGTGTCACAAGTTGAGTTATTTAATTTACATTTATTGAAATTAGGGTCACTGGCACTGCTGACATAACTACAAAAGCCTCCAGCACAAGCCGGATTAAGTGTTCCGCAAACTGTCGCGTCACATTGTCCGACAACCTTATCGCTTGCAGTTTGGCATTGTCCAGGAGAGTTAGGGCAAGTTTCAACTTCTGCTATACAGGCATTTGCATTAGAATAACCGGCACAGGTCAAAGGTTTGACCGGATCCTTGGCAGTGGTAAAACTCCAACTAAAGACGCAACTATTAAAAAGATTACTGCCGCCACAGGCACCGGCAACACTCGCCGGATTACCGGCGTCCGCTACTACGCACAAGCCATTTTTCTGCGTGTCACTGGCGCAACAAACTTCCGAAGTTTCACAGCCATTATTTGGCGCTGTATTACCTAAACAACTGCCAACGGTGAAAGGCAAGCTGTTGCTGGAAGTAGCATAACTATCTTTGAAGATCTTGAATGGTCCTGTTTCCGCCCCAACTGGCACCGTACTGGTTACGACCTGATCCGTCCAGGCGCTACTATTGCCATTTTTGTTATTAAAATATCGGGCACTGCCATTGCCTTGCTGGTTACCCAGATTTCCCCCCACTGCTGCCATCGATTGATTAACCGGGCCATTATGTGGCACCAAGGCACAGATTCCAGGTCCTGGCAATCCTGCAGTAACTTTGAAGTCTGCCTCATTGGAGCTTTTATTATCCCTATTGGTGACTTTGACTTGCCAGGTTTTTACACTAATATCTGGCACTTTCACGGTTATATAAGTGTCATGCCACCAGCTATCACGACATGCTTCCGGGAAATTGGTGTCGGCCAGAACTTGAGAATTTTCATCAATAAACTTAACTGTACTCGTGCTTGAATACTGTCCGAATCTTTTACCATAAATAGTGATATACTGCCCTTTCGGTCCTTGAGCAGGATCGATATAATCGATTACTGGATCTGTGGTCTGGTCAAGAACAATTTTGAAATCCAAGAAATTTGAAACTATGCTTCCTACACTAACAAAAACTTTTGTCATACCACTGGCCAAATCCGGCACAAGTGCCTCAACCGAAGTATTGGTCCACGAGGAAACGACATTTGCTTTTTTCCCGTCATTCTCACTACCGAAAAATACGCCTTGCGCGCTGCCATCAAAAGCATTCCCCTGCAATACAAATTTATCTTTAAATTTACCTTGATCAGGATCTGCCAAACAAATGCCCGGACGTACTAGAGTATTTACATCAAAATCGTTAATCAATACCCCTTGGCCATCATTAGTTGCATCCACCAAGCCGTCTTTTCGCACGACCTTGATCGGTCCATCCATGCCACCATCGGGAACAACGATTACGATCTGATTATCTTTCCAAGAATTGATACATTGTGCATTGACTGTATCGGCAAGTGGTGCGATTTTGTCATCTCCTATCGTAGGGGCGCCCAGAAGTACGACTGATCCAGGTTCAGAACCGAAATTTTTACCACCGATAGTTACAAAATTATTCGGCGCTCCGTTAGGTGTGCTGCTTGCATCCATTGGACTGATCCAATCGATCAATGGCGAAGGAGAATCTTCAGCCAAGATCAAAAAGTTGAGCTCGTTTGAGCTTTCACCGTCCACTTTTACAAAAACATTATTTGGACCGGGTGATACGACTGGAATAGTCGCATTTACTGAAGTAGCTTCCCAATTATTGATATTGGTCGCTGCTACTGCGCCAGTCGAAGTACCGACCATCACAGTCCTTTCTGAAGTAGCGGAACCGAAACTGATACCTTGAAGATTGAAATTTATGCCGACCGGGCCTTGGGCAGGATCGACTAAACAGACACCGGGACGTATCTTTTCATTTACATCAAAATTATTGATTTGCGGTCCCCTGTTATCCGCCGAAGTATCCAATTGTCCATCGGATCTGGCTACCTGTATAGGGCCATCAATACCTCCTTCAGGCACCACGACTATGATCTGATTATCTTGCCAAGATTTTACACATAAAGAATTAACCGTATTAGCCAATGGGGCGACTTTGTCATCGCCAGGGGCGGCAACATCTCCAAGAAAGGTAACGGTTCCAGGGTCCCAACCAAAAAATTGACCGGAGATAGTAATGAAATTGCCTTCCGCACCATTAGGTGTTCCGGCGCTATCCTTTGGAGTGATATTTTCAATAAGTGGCGCTCCCTGACAGGTACAACTGACCGGGTCACAGGTCAAAAAGGCGCTGCACAAAGCAGTGTCAGGCTGACATTGAGCAGTATTAATCTCGCCATCGCAAGGACTACCAAAAGTAGGAGTACAATGACAGGATGAATTGCAAATTTCATTCGCCTTGCATTCACTGCTGTCTGGAACGCAAGCATTGCTACTGGAGCTGCAATATGATCCGCCACCGGATGGGAAATTTTCATAACCGCCGCCACCGTTATTATTCGCTCCGGTCGAATCTAAGAGTTTGTCCATCACAAAAGTGGCGATTGCGAATGCAGAAAATATAATGATCAAGCCGATTGCCGCTGCGGTCAATATTTTTTTTGCTTTGCTGATCTGTTCCGTATTCCCGGACGCAGTCATCCAGATCCAGCCGGCATACATGATTAAAGCGATCGCGATAATAGCAAGAAAGCCCATGGCAACCCTGATGACATTTGCCACCACAATTCTTGGATCCGATTCCCCTAAGCCAAGCTCTTCGCCGATTACTGTTTTTTGACCGCCAAAAACATCCACACCCTCACTTGTTTGTGCATTAGCAAAGCTGAACCAACCCGACATGACAAAGGCTAGGCAGAAAAATACGATTAATTTTTTGGATAAATTTAACTTCATTGTGTTTAGTTAGGAAGGGTGCAGCTTTCTGCTGGAGTAGCCACTCCTTGGCAACAAGAAGGATTTCCAGGATTGACAGCACAGCTCAATCCTCCACAAGGCTTGTAGCAGTTTTGATAGATATCTTTTATTTCTGATTTAAAATTAGGTGCATAACTATCATTTTCTTTAAATACATCATGCATCAGTCTTACTGTGGTACTGCTAGTTCCATCCAAAGAAACAGAGTTAATGTTAGAAAGCCAATAATTAAAGTTCGGATCATTGGACTTGGTGAATAATTGGACGCTGCCTGTATCACCTTGTGCCAAGCTGCTATTCATCAGAGCGCGATCAAAGGAGGCTTCAGGAATATCATTCAAAGCCACGCCTTGAGTATTATAATCCGGTTTGATCTGGCTGATTGTCGGAGGTGAGATAAGAATCTTATCCGAAGTATTGAAAGTCCAAGTATAATCATCACCTTGGGTAGCCGGATCCGGTTGGTTTACATTGTATGGCGGCAGGCCGGTAGCAGAACCTGGTCCTTGCGCGACGCCATTTTTATTACCATCAAAAGAATTGTCAGCCATGTCAACAACACCATTATATGGAAACAGCGGCGTGGTTGAGGCTGCCCTGATAAATGTGTTTATAACTTTTAGAGCAGGCAAACAATAAATGGTGTTGCCGCAAGAATTGGTACCGCAAGCATCATCCGTCAAAAATTCCACTGTTTTGTATTGATTAGTGATGTAAAAATTGCCGATAATTTTTGCTCCACCAGTTGAAACTATCAGGTTATCGGTAGTTGAGGCTTCACCGCTGGCGGAGGTAGGATCTACAGCCTCGCTAAAATTGATCTGGATGACTACGTTCCTCGGCTGGATAGAAGAAGCCATAGGTATGATGCTTTCAACGTTAGGAGGAGTCAGATCCAGGAAAGTGCTGACCTCAAAATTCCAGGTATAGGCGATCTCACCAGCAAAACTGCCAAAAGCGCTCTTGCCGTTATCTTCCCTAGTTATACCGGGCTTCAAAGCCACAGAATACCAGATCTTTTCCGAAGGACTGCCTAAATATTTGACCGGTTTGAAGACAAAAGTCTTGTGGTCTGCAGAAACATTAGCAATAACATCTGTCTCTTTTCTCGCTACGCCCGCTACTGTGGGATAAATTACTATATTATCTGTTATTTTGCCGTTAGCATTAATTATGGATGCAGGGGTAATCGCTTCTCTGAAAGTGACTACTATCTTGGTATTGCGCGGAATCTCTATAGCATCACGTGCAGGATAATGAGATTGGATAATGCCGTTGCCAAGCGCAGCTATGCCGTAACCTCCGCTTCCGTCAGGACCGCCTCCCCCGCCGGGGCCGCTGGGTCCGCCCATCAGTTTATTGAATATGAAAGTTGCAATCGCCCATGAAGATAAAATTATTAACAACCCGATTATAGCATTTTTCAAGATTTTTTTGGCTTCATCAATTTTTTCCGGATTGCCTTCAGAAGACATCCACAACCAACCGGCATAAATTGTCAAACCAACTGCGATGATACCCAAAAAGCCGAAAGCGACATTGATTACTCTAGCCACGATGATCCGCGGATCTTCTGCACTCAAACCGATATTGTTTTCAATCTCTGTTTTTTTCCCACCGAAAGGATCGACTGCTGCAGATTGCGCCAATGCAAAATTAGACAATAAAAAAATAGCGCTTGCAACTACAATAATAAAGGCGACTATCTTTAATTTGAATCTATTAGTTTTGTACATCTAAAACAAATAATTGCTCTATTGTTAAATTGTTATATTGTTAAATCAAATTAATTTAACAATATAACAATATAACAATTATTTTTTCATTTATAAATAATTTTTCGTGTTAACTTTGAAAAAAATCTGTTTTGACTTTAGCTCAATTTTGTTTTATTATTATAACACAAATTATTTTAAAAGCACAATGCATTTTTTACACATATGACCATCAAGCAAATCATTGAGCGAGTAAAGGAGAATACTCCGGATGTCAACACTGACCTGATTGAGCTAGCTTATGATTTTGCAGAAAAAGCCCACGCAGGTCAGAAAAGAAAAAGCGGCGAACCGTACATCCAACACTGCCTTCACACTGCTTTCGTGTTGGCAGAGATCAAGGCCGACCTAAACACGATCGTTGCCGGCATCCTCCATGACGTACCTGAAGACACCAAGTACACGCTCGAAGATGTGAGCAAAAATTTTGGCGAGGAGATAGCCACCTTGGTTGAGGGTATTACAAAATTAAGCAAGATTAAATACCGCGGCATTGAACGCTACGCAGAAAGCTTGAGAAAGATGTTCTTGTTCATGGCAAATGACATCAGGATCATTCTTATCAAGTTTGCCGATCGCCTTCATAACCTCAGGACCCTCGATGCCCTACCCCCGGAAAAGCAGCTCAGAATCGCTCAGGAAACCATAGAAATATATGCACCGATAGCGGGCTTGCTAGGTATATGGTCATTAAAATGGCAGATGGAAGATATCTGTTTCAAACATCTGCATCCGGAAGAATACAAAAATATCGAGTATAAATATGAAGTGGAACAGAAAGCTGAGAGAAACCAATACATCCAAAAAACAAAAAATATCTTAAGCAAAAAATTGGATGAAGCCGGCGTGAAGCATGAGATCAATGGTCGCTTCAAACATCTGTACAGCATTTGGCAAAAGATGCAGCGCAAAGACAGGCGCTTTGATGAAATCCAGGACGTATTCGCCCTAAGGATCCTGGTTGATACCGTCTCTGACTGCTACAAAGCTTTGGGTATTGTCCATTCTGTCTGGAAACCGAAAATCAATCGGTTCAAGGATTATATCAGCATCCCAAAGCCCAACGGTTATCGCAGTCTTCATACTACGGTTTTCGGCCTGGAGGGAAAACCGACAGAATTCCAAATTCGTACCAGAGAAATGGATGAAGAGGCCCATTACGGAGTTGCCGCCCATATTTATTACAAACTGGACAAGAAGACACCTGAACCGCGTTGGATCAAGGAGGTAATGGATCTGCATCTGAATTTAGAAAATACTCAAGACTTCATCAAACAAGCAAAGTTTGAAATTTTCCGCAACCGCATCTTTGTCTTTACTCCGAAAGGCGATGTGTATGACCTCCCCAGTGGCTCCACCACTATCGATTTTGCCTATGCCGTCCATACGGAAATCGGCAGCCACTGTATCGGCTCTATGATCAATGACAAGATGGCTCCACTTGATACTGAATTGAAAAGCGGTGATATGGTCGAAATCATAATCGACAAAAACCGCAAAGGCCCTAGCCGGGATTGGCTGAAGTTTGCCAAGACCAGCCGCGCCAAAAACAAAATCAAAGCCCTATCCAAAGAATCCCGCTTTGAACAAATCAGAAGATATATCCCGGGGATTAAGAAATAGGAAGATTTTGTTATTAAAAAATAAATTATTCGCATAACATACAAAATCGGTATATTATACGAAAACAATTCGGGTAATAACGAGTTGTCGGAAATATCTAAAAACAAATTCATTAATAATTTTTTTCAAGCCCTTTTGAAATGCAAATAAAAAAAGTCCGCATGCGAGTTGCACATGCGGAGCGGGTAGTTGATATATCGTGTCGTTAGAGCAAGGAAATTGAAAGTATGCGCGCTTCTCTTGAACCTGGCAGATTAATGACAGCGTGCACATCTTTCCTTATTTCTTCGCCAGCATCACTTCTGGTAGCTTTTACCGACCGGCTGAAAACGTCGGTTTTCACAAGCACATTGTCCTGAAAGTACCCTATTACGGCGATATATTCGTATGTTTTTTTCAAAAAGAACATGCCTCACCTCCTCCTATGATTTTTGTATCAACATTATTTTATACACCCAACGCAAAAAAATGTCAATGTAAGCAAAAATTTCAAAAGGGCTTGAAAAAAATAGGGCTCAAATAAGGAAATATTTGTTTTTAGATACATCTGACAACACCGAATATGAGGTTCAAAAAATTTGCACAATTATATTAACAAGGAAAGCAAATTTTTCTCAACCCAAATTTTTGCCCTTTTTATCTATTGATATATAATAAAGAAGCGGACAAAAACTTCTCATATTCGGGAACGTTGTGCGAAATACCCTAAAATTTCTTAATACAATTAAATTTTTGGCGGAAATGCAATCGGAATAACTCGATAAGAAAAATATAATTCATTTATAAAATTTTATGAATCAAAAAACCATTGTTGCAATAATATTAATTGTTGTCGTGATTTTGATTGGGTCTACCGTATATTTTGCAATTTCAAAAAATGAGACAATTCCTACTCCGAGGAAAATCGAACAGGTCTCTCCAACGCCAATTCCAACAACTTCAACAACCACTGAACTGATACCACCACCTGCTGCTAATCAACAACCTGAAATTACGGCCAACTATTCAATGACATCGTGTAAAACTGACAACCAGGCTTATTTTAAAATAAAAGAACTTGGAATTAAGGTTTTAGTTGATAAAAACATTGTTAACGATTTGACTTATGAATATTCTGGAAAAACTAATTTTGAATTAGGAAGTGCAAGGCTTTCATCAAAATCATTAACTGCCAAAGATAATGATTGTTCAGCCAAAGAAGCACCACTTGGAGTAATCTTAAAAGTTAATGGCGAGCCTACGGACAGTGCTAATAAAGACTATTATCAATCAAGACAAAGCATGATAAAACAATTTGATGGTTATTTTATTCATCGTTCCGGCCCGCAAGCTCCATGCTCCTCAGTAGAAGAAACTATCGATTATGCGGGTCAGCTTTACTATAAAATATTATTACTTGACAACCTTCAATGCGTAGCTGAAATATAAGGGATAATGTTTATTAATTCGCCAAAAAATACATTAAGGAAGAGAAATTTTTAGGTACATCACATAACAGCCGATATCCGCAAGAACTAAGACCACACCAAATTCACTTCGTTTCGTTAAGAAGTCAGATATTGGCAGAGTTAGATGAAATTAATTTTCTCATTAAAACCTATGAACAATATCGATTCAATTAATATTTGCATTCCTGTAGTGTCTGCCATAATCGAGAGGCAAGGCAAGGATGAAACTGAAATATTGATACAAACAAGATGGAAGCCCGAGAGTGATCCGGTTTATTCTGGTACTTTTGAAATACCTGCTGGCTGGATAGACCGTTATGAAAATGTTTTTGATGCTTTAAAAAGAGAAGTGCTAGAAGAAACGGGACTACATATAACCAGAATTTTTCCCGATAACAAAACAAAAACATTTTCCCCTCGCAATGATGAAAGTTTTTCTTTTATCCCCTTCTGCTGCCAACAACAAACCAAGGGTGGCGAACCGTGGATAGGCTTCGTTTTTATATGTGAGGTAGAAGATAAGGAACCGGTTCCTCAGCTTGAAGAAGTTAAAGATATCCAGTGGATAAAAAAATCTGAATTGAAAAATTTGTTAGAGAAAACACCAAAAAAATTTTTCACTCTCCAGCTGGGACCCCTCGATTATTATCTAAATTATAACGACGATAAAAAAGAATCCCGCTTTGAACAGAATTAAAGATATGTTCCAGGGATTAAGAAGTAGAAAGATTTTGGTAAATAATAAGGTTGTAATCGTCAATTTTTTTGCCTCAAGGCACCCGAGAAGCTATCATTGCGGGTGAAGAAATTCGACCGCAAGGTGCGTTTGCACTATCTATTAGAAAAAATATGCTTTATGTTGAACCAAGAAATGGTGCTGGTTATAAACCAATGATGGAAGAATTAAAGGCAACTATCAATTAATTCTATAACGAAATTCATTTTGTCTATGGCAAATAACATTTGCATGATCGGATATGTTGGGCAAAATAACGAAGGAAATAATTATTTGGCACATCATCTAACGCTTTATTTTGATCAGAAACTTTTAGGGGAAGAAAAAAGCTCGCAAGAGATTACCAACATGCGAGCAAGCTAAAATCAAATCAACTCGAGAGAACGATTTAACAGTTCGAATAGATTATTACTAGATGAAACCCCATTCTCTTCAGCAACAAGCAGCATTGTGTTATGAAATTTTCCTCTTGACAGTTCACGTCTTGATAGTTTTTCAAGGTTTACTCCAAGTTCTGTCATGAAATTTCGAAAATTTTCAGGACTCGGAAAAAGTGTCAAAAAATTTCCGACATCAGTCCCCGTTAAACAATATGCGCCGTTAGCCTTCATCTGAGGATCCTTTCTGGCTCATCCGAACCAAATTATTTTAATTCAAAGTACTAGATTTTTTATTATACATTAAGTTGATAAAATATCAAATCCTAACAAAGAAAATTCTAGAAAATGTCTAAAATAAGGGAATATCTTATCTATTGGTGTTTATGAAAGTTGAGTCTAAAAAAGTATTCAAAAAATCACGCTTTGAAATGATCAAAAGATATATCCCTGTAATTAAGAAGTAGAAAGTTAAAAGATGGGTTAAAAAAATAAAAACAGCTCAAGCATGAGCTGTTTTTATAAAACTTTTAACTTTATAACCTTAACTTTTAACTTATTTCACCAGCACCTTCTTCACCATCTCCCCTACTCTTTTACCATCCGCCTTACCTTTGAGCTCTGCCATGGCTAGGCCCATCAATTTACCAAAATCCAGCCCTTCATTGGCTGAAACAATCTGCCTGATCGCCTGCTCCAGTTCTTCATCACTCAACTGTTGCGGTAGATAGGTTTGTAGAATAGCACTTTCCTCGTTTTCTTTTTTTGCCAAATCTTCCCGGTTACCGGCGATATATGTGGTCGCGGCATCCTGTCTTTTTTTTACTTCACTAGCGATGATTTCCATCACCTGCTCATCGGTGAAGATAACCTCTTCCGATGACCGAAGAGAAATCATCTTGTTTTTAATCGTGCTGTTCAACATCCTTAAAACAGACAATTTCATTTCATTCTTATCTCTCATCGCCTGCTTCAAGTCTTCATTGATTTTTTGTTCTAGATTTGACATGTGGTTGCTTTAGGTAATTTAAACTTGATTCATTCCAGGCACTTAGAGCCTGCAGCTGCAGGCTCTAAGTGCCTGGAATTATGTGGCTAAATGGTAATTAACAAAATTAACGGCAACTTATGAAGTTGCCGTTAATCTTATTTACCAACGCTTTCTTGGTTCGTCTTTAAGTTTGCCGATTTTTCTAAGATATTCATTCTTAAGCTTATAATCTCGAGAAATCAAAGCGCTTTTCTTTTGTAGGTTTCTGCTTTTTGTCGGTTCAGTATGCTGAACTTTTCGCGCCCTGAACAGGTTGCCGCTTTGTTGCAGCCTCTTGTTGAAACGTCGTAAGAAACTCTCAAAACTCTCTTCCTTTTTTCGTTTGGATTCTACCACGAATTTTTTTGCTAATGTCAAATGCAATTACTTTTTCTCTATATGGTTGTTCAATCTTTTTTCTATCTCGGTTTTAGCCTTATTCAGGTCAACCACTTCTTGGACGCCGGATTCCATATCACGGATCAAGATAGTGCCGTCTGACAATTCCTTTTGGCCAAGAATCAAACTGAATTTTACTCCCATCCGGTTAGCTTCCTCCAATTGAATTTTTAAGCTGTCCTTGGTGAACATTTGTCCAACTTTTATACCTGCTCTGCGTAGCTCTTCAAAAAGGATCATCGATCTTCTTCTTGAAGCTTCACCCAACTGTGCCAAAAAGACATCAGCCTCTTCTTCCTTCTTTAGCGGTATATTTTTTTCTTTGATTTTCAAAATCGTTCTTTCAACTCCAATGCCAAAACCACAAGCAGGCGTGGCTCTGCCTCCCATGTATTCCACCAATTCGTCATAACGGCCACCACCCCCCAAGGAAGTCTGCCTGGATTCGGTACTGCCTTCAACCGGCAAGATTTCAAAAACGGTTCGATTATAATAATCCAGCCCGCGGACCATGAATGGATTCAAGTTGTAATTAATGCTGGTGTCGTCCAGATATTCCAAAACCTTTACAAAATGTTCACGGCACGGCTCGCACAAAGTGTCTACGATCTGCGGAGCTTCTGCGCGCATAGCAACGCATTTATCTTCTTTACAATCAAGCAAGCGTAAAGGATTTTTTAAAATTCTTTTCTTACAATCTAAACAAAGTTTTGAGTGTCTGGTCTTGTCTTTATAATACTTGACTAGCTTGTCCAGATAATCCTTGCGACAATCTTTACAACCGATGCTATTGATCTGCACCTGCACATCAACTTGCATCTCTCTAAAAAAATTATAAGCGATCAGGATCAATTGAGCATCAGCAACCGGTCCGGCCTCACCAAACATTTCCAAATTAAGCTGGTTGAATTGTCTGTAACGACCTGCCTGGGGCTTGTCATGACGGAAAGCAGGACCAAGCCAAAACATTTTTACTGGTTGAGGCAGATTGAACATTCCATGTTCAATATAGGCGCGGACCAAACCTGGAGTTGCCTCTGGCCTTAGGGCGATCTTCTCTCCGCTTTTATCAACAAAAGAATACATTTCTTTGGTTACGATATCGCTGGTTTTCCCCGATGATCTTTCATACAATTCAAGTTTTTCCAGCACTGGCGTATCAATCCTTTTAAAACCATATGCATTTGCCAGATCGGTAGCTTTTTTGGTTACCAAATCCCAGTATCTGTACTCATCAAACAAAACATCTCTTACTCCTCGCAAACGATTGAAGATTTTTATTTTTTTTGATTTCTTGGTTGTCGCATCATCCTTGGCTGCAACTGGTTTTTTGGTGATTGCTTTTTTCATAATAAAAAATTGTCATATTGTCATATTGTTATATTGTTATCCTGCATAAGGCTCTGCAATATAACAATTCAACGATACAGCAATTCAAATATAAATAACTCGAATTAAATTAAACTATGAGATTAATAGGAAAGTATTAAAGATTGTAAGGCTGATGATCAAAATAGCGGATACGATCAAAAGGCCAGCCGCGCAACATCACCTTGCCGATAAAGAAGCTCTTGTCAACCGGACCGAAGCTACGTGAATCCTTGGAAGAATTACGATTGTCACCCAATAGATAGTATTGATTTTCCCCCACGGTAACTATTTCTTCAGACAAGCTGTAAGTTTTCAAATCTACCGGCAAATATGGCTCTTCCAACAAAATTCCGCCGGGGTTGTCTTTATTAATAATGTAGATATCGCCAGCTCTGAATTGGATTTTTTCTCCAGGCAAGGCAATCAGTCTTTTGATGAAATATTCTTGAGGATTTCTCGGATAGCGAAAAACTACGATATCCCCTCTCTGTGGCTCATTAAAACGGTAATCTATTTCATTAATAATCAGATATTCTTGGTCAAAAAAATTCGGCTCCATGGAAGCGCCTTTTACATAAAAAGGTTGGATTAAAAAATATCTGATCGGAAAAATAATCGCTAAAGAAATCACGATAATTTTTACTAGTTCGAATAAAAAACTAAAAAAATTTTTAAACATACCTTTTATATATTAGCTGGATATTTTCCAGAGCAATAAAATTATAACATTATTAGATTCTAAAATCAAGGGAGTCTTAAACCATTTTTATGCCCTATTACAAACTTACTTCCCCGACTTCATTTAATAATAATCTACTTTTGTAATCATTAAGAAGAATTTTAGCAAGCTTTAACCGATAAGAGCCTGAGTTAACGGCCTTGCTAAATAAATTAAATTATATTATAATCAAGCCATAAATAAGATAAGCGGAAAAATAATAAATTCAAATAGTTTGTTTTTCTGTTGGTCTTATTTTTTTGCCTATTTTAATAATTAAAATAGCCAATTTTAAGCTAAGAATACAAAATTACATGAATCAAGAACTAGAAAATCCTTCAAAATCAAGATTTGATGATATTTATACAGAAGGCGAACTTATAAAAGAGGAATTTGTCAAAAATAAATTTAAGTTTTTTGGCAAATTTTTTGTTTTTGTCGTTATTTTCGCTATAGTTGGCCTAACCTTGTTCTCCGACAAAAATTCAGGCAATGGTCCGAAAAAAGAAGGATTAAACTGGCTTAGCAACTTTTCTATAGTCGGACAGTTGCGCCAATTGGCTGAAAGTTCCGACAGGAAGCTCAAGGGCGAAGAACGAAATAGGATCAATATACTTTTGCTCGGTATCGGTGGCAAGAACCATGACGGCGGTTACCTGACCGACACAATGATGATAGTAAGCATTGAACCGACTACCAAGAAAGTAGCTATGGTCTCGATTCCCCGTGACCTGACAGTACCGATCGAAGGCATGGGCTGGCGTAAAATCAACAGTGTCAGCGCTTATGCTGAAAAAGAAAATCCAGGTAGCGGCGGATTGGCTGCTAGCCAAGCTGTCAGCCAAATTTTTAATCTGCCGATCGATTATTATCTGCGCGTCGATTTTGAAGGTTTTTCTAAAATTATCGATGAATTAGGCGGCGTAGACATTAATGTTGATAATGTTCTGGATGATTACCGGTATCCGGTTTTGGGATTAGAGGATGATCCAAATTACAATGCCCGCTACGAACATTTACATGTCGAGCCTGGTTTGCAACATATGAACGGCAGCCTTGCCCTTAAGTTTGCTCGATCACGACATGGTGTCGGAGTAGAAGGAAATGATTTCGCCAGAGCAAAACGCCAACAGAAAATAATTGAAGGAGTCAAAGATAAATTATTCTCCATGAATGTGCTATTCAAACCGACTTTGATTACCAATATTTTGAATACTTATCAAGAACACGTAAGCACTAATCTGCAAATCTGGGAAATGGTAAAACTCTGGAGCTTGGTCAAGGAAACCAAGAAAGATCAAATCATCAATAAGGTCTTAGATAACAGCCAAAGCGGATTATTGGTCGACAGACGTGGCGAAGACGGTGCCTATATTCTCACCCCACGCAGTGGCGACTTTTCCCAGATACAATATTTGATCAGCAGTATTTTTGGCAATGCGCCTTCGGAAATAAAAAAAGAGATTCTGGACGAGAAAGCCACTATTGAATTACGCAACGGCACTTGGATCAACGGATTGGCCAATAAAATATCGACAGATCTTGAAAGCTATGGTTTCACTATCACTGGCATCGGCAACGCCAGCCAACGAAATTTCCAAAAATCAGTGATTTATGATTTGACTAATGGAGCCAAAACTCAATCCTTGGCGTTACTTAAAAGTAAAACCCAGGCAAACATTTCTTTCGGCTTGCCAGAATGGTTAGCGACAGATTTGGAACTGGAAAAAGCTGAGAATCCGAACAAAAAAAATCCTGATTTCGTCTTGATTCTCGGCCAATCCGCAGACAGCACCGGCAGCGGCACTGCAAATAAAACGGAGTAGCTTTAACCACTCCCCTGTCATCTCGACGAATCAGCAGATGAGGAGAGATCCCAGCAAATTGTAAAAATATAAATATAAACAAAACATTATAAAAACCACTGAATAAACATTAAAGAATTTTAATTTATAAATTTAAAGGCTAATCATTACTCTTCTCCGAGATCTCTCACTCCGTTTCGAGATGACAGAGGGAAAAATTATAAAAAAAATGAAAAATAATACAAACAACCTCCCTCTCGTAGTCATCTTCGGCCGCACCAATGTCGGTAAATCTACCCTGTTCAATTGTTTGATCGAGGAGCATCAGGCTTTGGTTTCCGATATTGAAGGCACTACTCGTGACAGTAATAGCGGTGAAGTCAGCTGGCAAAAAAAGAGCTTCAAACTCGTAGATACCGGCGGTATTATCGATATCAATCATCTATTAAACCCGGGGACCAAGAGCTCTAAAGTCGATGATATACAATCACGAATCGAAGAACAAGCCAACGCTTACCTGCAAAAAGCGGATCTGATTATATTTCTAGTGGACAATAAAGCTGGCTTGTTACCGCAAGACAAACAACTGTCGTTATTGTTAAAAAAAGTCCTTCCTGATTTGAGCAAGGTTATTCTGGTTGCAAATAAAGTCGATAGTTTTAAGAGAGATAGTCACAAAGCAGCAGATTTCAATAAACTATCTTTGGGAGAACCTGTAACCGTCTCTGCAGCAACCGGTTCCGGCACCGGCGATCTTTTAGATCTGATCATCAAAAAAATTCCTGAACAAAAACCAGAAGAACCCCAAGCAGAGGAAAAAGTTGAAAAGGAAATAAAAGTGATTATGATCGGCAAACCGAATGTCGGCAAATCAAGCCTGCTCAATAGCATTTTGGGGGAAGAAAGAGTCATTGTCAGCCCGATCGCCCATACTACCCGCGAACCGCAGAATACTTTTTTGACCTACAAAAACAAAACTATCAAACTTATTGATACCGCAGGAATCAATCGCAAAGGCCAACAGGCCCAGAAAAAAGAAGATAAGCAGCAATTAGAGCGTTATGGTATAGAGAAGTCTTTAGATACTCTTCGTGAAGCCGACATCGCTTTATTAGTGATTGACGTCAACGAGGATCTGACTCACCAAGACTCAAAGATAGTTGAAGAAATTGTGGAACGACAAAAAAGCATCATCATTATTGCTAACAAATGGGACTTGATTGAAGAAAAAGATACAAAAAAACAAACTAACAAGATTTACGGCGACCTGCCTTTCATCCAATATGCGCCGATTCTTTTTGTCTCCGCCAAGACCGGCAGCAAGGTTAATAAGGTTCTGGATTTAATTTTAACCATCAGCGAACAGCGTAAGAAAGAAATCTCTGAATCCATTCTAAACACCTTCATGATGAAGCTGGTCAAACTGCACAAACCGCCCAAAGGCAAAGGCACCAAGTATCCTCATGTCCATAAATTTGAACAGCTCCATGTCAATCCCCCGGCTTTCGAGTTGCGTATCGGCGCCAATGAAAATCTGCAAGAATCTTATCTTAATTTTGTCAGTAATAAATTGCGCGAAAAATTCGGTTTTCTTGGCACCCCTATCAGGATCTGGATCACCAAAAACCGTAAAATACATGGCAAGGCAGAGATGAGCGCGGAAAGCAAGAAAGGCAAAAAACCAGTAAGACATGCCAGAAGAATAATTAGATACCATTAGAAAACAACCTTTCCCAATTGTCATCCCGAACGAGTCAACAGACGAGGAGGGATCTCGGTGTGAGGACGAAACAGGTGAAACAAAAGAATATAATTTGAATCAATTATATCTTAATTCTAAAAAGTTATTTTTACATCTCTCCGAGATCTCTCACTTTCGTTCGAGATGACAGAGGAAAATAATATGAAAATACTCGTCGGCCTGGGCAACCCCGGGGACAAATACAAATTAACCCGCCACAATATCGGTTTCATGGTTCTTGATGCTTTGGCAAAAGAACTGAGCCTCGCTTGGCAATTCTGCAAAAAATTTAATGCCGACATCGCAAAAGGTGAAAATTTGATATTGGTGAAGCCGCAGACCTTCATGAATATATCAGGCGAAGCCGTAAAAAAAGTTTTAACTTTTTATAAGCTGACGATCAATGACGTTGTCGTTATCCATGATGATCTTGATATTGATTTCGGCAAACATAAGCTAGCAATCGATTCTCGTGCCGCCGGCCACAATGGCGTACAATCGGTCATCGATCAGCTCGGCACGCAAAAATTCTCCCGTTATCGTCTAGGCGTACGGAATGAACAACGCAACCTGATCCCCGCAGAAAAATTCGTCTTAGAAAAATTCAGCAAAAAAGAGATAGATGATTTGCCGAGCTTGATAAAAAAAATCATTGAGGAATTAAAATAGATTTACTCAAAAAAACAGACCAGAAATGGTCTGCTTTTTTTATGATTTTTAAATTTTAACTAAACAGAGATTCTAATATTTTTAGGAATGGCTTTCTTTCTTCTGCAGAAGATAAATCTTTTATATCTTCAAAAATGCTTATTAGTTCGTCCTCGCCATCAAAAGCAGCTTCTACTGCAGCTGCGTGAAAGGTTGATCCGACTTCGTTTAGAGCATTAGAAATATTCTCTATTTGCTCAGGAATAAGAGCTTTATAAAAGGCGACAGTTTTTTGTCCAAACCTTGCCGGATTGCTTATGTCAGGCGAAGCCAGAAATTTACTTAACTCAGCCGATGATGTAATTAATTCTTTTTCATGTCCAGGCAGCACCCCCTTTCCCTCCCCTCCCTCTATTGGTTCATGTCTATACAATCCTTCTTTATTCATAAAATATTTTAATATTTATAAAATAATTATATCAGATTGCTGTTTGAAAAAAAAGTATTGATCTCTATATCTAGAAGCCAAGGAATACTCCTTGTTTAAGGTTATGAACAAAAATCAAAGGAGGGAAGATTTTCGCTCTGGCCAGCTCCTAGATACAGTTATCAATACTTACTATATTAAACACTTTTATTTTATGTTAATATTACTTTTGTATATTTTGGTCACCGTTGTTGGCGATACCATCTTTTGATTGCCACCCAATTTGCTACTTGTCAGAGGGGATATTGGATTAATAAATGAACAAGGAGGAAAGCCACTTAATAATCCACACCCTTTAACAAGTAACAAACTGAACATCAATCAGATTATTTATATTATCACAAAAGGGTCGATATGTCAATAGCATATCCTTTTGCTTAATTCAGCAAAAAAATGAGTGAAAATATTGAAGCAATTAAATATTCTGTTGCGCTAAATCATTTTCCCAAATTCGGCCCGGTTCGATTCAAAAGATTAACCCAATACTTCCCTACTCCCAAGGAAGCTTTTTTTGCTCCAGTCAAAGAACTGATGGCGGCAGGAATAGAAGAAAATATCGCCTACGAATTCCAAGCTGTCAGATTAAATATCAATCCAGAAAAAATAATGGAAAGAATGGAAAAAGAAGGAGTAAGGGCAATGTTACTGGATGATAATGACTATTCAAGCCGATTGTTAAAAATTTATAACCCTCCGCCCGTGATCTATTACAAGGGCGAGGCAAAAGCTGAGGAGCTTTGTATCGGTATTGTCGGCACCAGAAAGTTCAGTGCCTATGGCAAGCAAACAACAGATCAGCTAACCAAAGAACTGGCGCGAAATGGTTTGACCATTGTCAGCGGCCTTGCCTTGGGCATCGATGCCTTGGCCCATTTTGCAACCCTGGAGGCAGATGGTCGTACGATTGCCGTTTTGGGTTCTGGCCTCGACCGACAAAACATTTATCCCGCTTCCAACCGCTACTTGGCAGAGAAAATAATCGCCGAAGGCGGACAGCTCATTTCTGAATACCCTTGCGGTACACAGCCGTTAAAACATCATTTTCCGCAACGCAACCGGATCGTTTCCGGCCTCAGCGTGGGTGTATTAGTTATTGAAGCGGCTGAAAAATCAGGCGCCATCATCACCAGTAAATTTGCCTTGGAGCAGAATCGAGAAGTTTTTGCCGTTCCTGGAAGTATATTTTCCACGGTTTCGGCCGGCACCAATCAGCTTATCAAAGAAGGAGCTATTCCGGTTACTGCCGCCAATGACATTTTGACCGCCCTTGACTTATCCGCCGCAACATTTTATATTGAAAGCAAAAAAATCATTCCTGAAACAGATGAGGAAAAAACCATCCTCTCTTTTTTAAATTCCGAAGCTCGACACATTGACGAACTATCAAGGCTGACCCGACTGCAACCCAGTGCCCTCTCCAGCACCCTTATGATCATGGAAATGAAAGGCATGGTAAAGAATCTGGGAGGAATGCAGTATGTATTGTCATCTTAAATTACAACTAAGTTTTTATTATAATAATTTCTAATTTTCAATTTCTAATTTCTAAACAATTTTTCAATGACTAAATTTTAAAATTGAAAAATTAAAGCATTGTTTAAAAATTGAAAATTTAATAATTGAAAATTAATCTTATGAATCTAGTCATCGTCGAATCTCCAACCAAGGCCAAAACTATCGGTAAATTCTTGAAGAGCGGCTACAAAATCGAATCTTCATTTGGCCATATCAGGGATCTGCCTAAGGGCGATCTCGGCGTTGATGTGGAAAACAATTATCAGCCTAAATACGTCATTCCGACCAAATCCAGAAAACTGGTCACCAGTTTAAAAAAACTTGCAGCCAAGGCCGACAAGGTCATTCTAGCATCCGATGAAGACCGCGAAGGAGAAGCGATCGCCTGGCATTTGGCGGAAGCCTTAGATTTGAACAAGCAGCCGGAAAAGATAGAAAGAATCGCTTTCCATGAAATTACCGAAGGCGCAATCCGGGAAGCGCTTGCCCACCCTCGTGCAATCGACATGCCTATGGTCAATGCCCAACAGGCCAGAAGAATACTGGATCGGCTGGTCGGCTATAAGCTCTCTCCTTTTCTTTGGAAAAAAGTGGTAAAAGGTTTATCCGCCGGACGTGTACAAAGCGTTGCGGTTCGTTTGACTGTGGATCGAGAAAGAGAAATTCAGAAATTCGAAGCCCAAGAATATTGGGGTATCGAAGCATTATTAAAAACAAATAATAACGAAAACTTTTCTGTACGACTGAATAAACTGGACGGAAAAGTGATCGATAAATTCGCTTTCAAAAATCAAGCAGAAGCAGATGATGTTTTAGCTGAATTAAAAGGATCAACATACTTAGTCAAAGAAGTTAAAAACCGTCAAACCAAAAAAAGCCCGCCCAAGCCTTTCACCACCTCTTCACTGCAGCAAACAGCCAATCGCATGCTCGGTTACAGCGCTAAACAAACGATGATGCTTGCACAACAGCTTTACGAAGGCATTGACCTGGCCGGCGAAGGTCACGTAGGTTTGATTACTTACATGAGAACCGATTCACTAAATCTATCAGAAAAATTTTTGAATGATTCTAAGGAATATCTCGAAGCTAATCTGGGAGAAAAATATTCTCTAAAAACCGCACGTATCTTTAAGACAAAATCCAAAGGCGCACAAGAAGCGCACGAAGCGATTCGACCATCCGAGGCCAATCGTCACCCAGACCAGATAAAAGATTCTTTGAATAGCAATCAATATCGATTGTACAAGCTTATCTGGCAAAGAGCGGTAGCAAGCCAGATGCCGGAAGCTATTGTCAGTGCCACGGATATTGATGTCGATGCAATAAAGGACAAAAACGCCAAATACCAATTCCGCGCCAGCGGACAAACCATAGAGTTCGATGGTTATCTTAAAATTTATCCGGAAAAAAGTGCAGAAATTGATTTGCCAAAAGTGAAAAGCCAAGAAGAGTTGTCATTGGAAAAAATCAATGCAGAACAACACTTCACCAAACCGCCAGCTCGTTACAGCGATGCCGGCCTGGTCAAAGCTTTGGAACGCTATGGCATCGGCCGTCCGTCCACCTACGCACCAACTATTGCCACTATTGAGGCACGCAACTATGTCGAGCGTGATGAAGCAAAACGCTTGAAACCGACAGACATTGCCTTTACCGTCAACGATCTGCTAGTTGCTCATTTCCCTAATATTGTAGACTTTGATTTCACCGCCAAGATGGAAAATGAATTGGACGAGATTGCAAAAGGCAGCCGGGAATGGCAGCCGGTAATCGGTGATTTTTACGTGCCTTTCAGTGAAAATCTAGAAATAAAATATAAAGAAGTTAACAAGGACGAGGTAGTACCGGAAGAAAAAACTGAAGAAATCTGTGAAAAATGCGGCTCCCCGATGATCATCAAGACCGGCCGTTTCGGCAAATTCTTGGCCTGTTCCAACTTCCCTGAATGCCGCAATATAAAATCTATCGGAGCGGACGGTAAAGCGAAAGATGAAGAAAAAAGCGAAAAACTAAAGCAGTTGGAAGAAAAATATAAAGATGAGGTTTGCTCAAAATGCGGTACGCCGATGATTGTCAAAACCGGACGTTTCGGACCATTTCTTGCTTGCGGAAACTACCCTAAATGTAAAAATATCAAAGGCATTGATAAAGAAAGCGACAAAACCGGCATCGCCTGCCCTGTCTGTGGCAAGGGTGAAATTATGGCCAAACGCAGTCGCCGTGGCGTCTTTTATGCCTGTAATCAATACCCAGATTGCAAGACATCTTTTTCTACCAAACCCACCGGAGAGAAATGCCCCGAATGCGGCGCCCTGGTGGTCGAAGGCAAGAATGAAGGTGAAGTGAAATGCAGCGCCAAAGGTTGCAGCTATAAAAAATAATTTCTTAGATTTTTATATCATGATTCCAGGAGGGGTGAAATGATCGATCATTCAAACTTAGTAGTGAAAATCAAAGAAGGTGAAAGAATTTCTGGATTACCGCCGGAATTAGAGGTACTATATCTGGGTAAGACAAATGATGGTTTGTTTATCATTCATGCCCAGGGTGAACAAGAACATATCTTTCTCGGAATGAAAGATGAAATAAAAATGACTGCCTTCAAAAAGATCAGACAAGCAATGACAACCATTTATCTCACCCCGTATCAGTTTGTCGTTTTTAGTGGTCGACCAGCATTGAATCTTTATCGAGGCCATATACTGACCCAACTTGAACCGATCAGAGCATAGCTGCCAGCCAAGGCAGCTTTTTTAATTGTCTAAATCAATAATTATTGTTAAGATTTATTTATGCGACAGCCAAAAATAATAAAAATTCTAAAAAAAATAACCCCGGCAATCGGAGCCAAACTAATCATTGAACCAGAATTCGGACATGTCGGTCAGATCATTTTTAAGAACGGCAAAAAAACTCTTTTCCGCAATCATGTTTTTAATATTAATGGCCTGGGAGCTGCCAAGGTGGCAAAAGATAAAGGTTATAGCAAATTTTTTTTAAAAAAATTCGGTTATCAAGTGTGCGAGGGACAGGTTTTTTATAGCAAGGAGTTTTGCCAAGTCATCAAAAGTAAGCGCGATATTGCAGCCGGCTTGGCTTACGCAAAAAAGATCGGCTTCCCTGTCATTATCAAGCCCAACGATTTGAGTCAGGGCAATCTAGTAGCTAAAGTACACAATGCAAAAGACTACAGCGTAATGGCAAATAAAATATTCAAGGAAACTGATGTGATGATGGTGGAAAAATATTATCCTGGCAACGACTATCGTGTTGTCGTTCTGGATGGCAGAGTGATTTCTGCTTATCAAAGAATTCCTTTGTCGTTGATCGGTGATGGCAAAAAAACTATTTTTGAGCTAATTAGCCAAAAACAAAAACATTACAGATCTTTAGGCAGAGCCAATCATTTTCTTGATGATTTCAGGATCAAGATGAACCTCAAGCAAAAAGGCTTTACAAAGGATTCCATTTTAAAAAATAAAGAAAAAATATATTTACTAGATAATGCAAATCTTTCAACAGGAGGTGAAGCGATTGATGTAACAGAAAAAATCCATCCTGACTTTAAAAAGTTAGCGATAAACATTACCAAGGATATGGACCTGCGGCTCTGCGGCGTTGATCTGATTAATGCCGAAATTACCAAGCCATTGAAAGATTATGCTATAATTGAAGTTAACGCTGCGCCCGGTCTAGATAATTATGCTTCAATAGGAAAAACCCAGAATGAAATAGTTGAAAAACTATATTTAAAAATCTTAAAAGCTTTGGAAAAAAATTAACTATGAAATTCATAATTCTCTACATTACATATCCTGATCTCAAAACAGCAAAAACCATTTCCAACCGATTGCTCAAGCAAAAACTAGTTGCTTGTGTAAATTTTATGCCAATTACCAGCAGCTACATCTGGCAAGGAAAAATCAAGAATACGAAAGAGATTGTTGCCTTGACTAAAACCAAGACCGAAAACTGGAGAAGAATTAAAAAAGAGATCGAAAAACTTCACCCATATGATATCCCCTGCGTCATAAAGATAGAAGCCGAAGCCAACAAAGAATACGTAAAATGGATAGAATCCGAAACAAAATAGTTCTCTTTGTCATTGCGAGGACCAGAGGGACGTGGCAATCTCAGGTCAGCAGAAACAAACATAACCATTGAAAAAACCTTTTACCTTTCAACCTGAGATTGCCACCCCCGGATTAAGTCGTGGCTAAGGCGGTTGCAATGACAAATAATTTTTTCTAAGTAAAAAAATACTCTGAATCAAATCAGAGTATTTTTATTGTAAATTATTTTTTCTTAGAATTTTTCTTAGAATAACTCCTTGCCATTTCAACCAATTTTTTTACTCCCTCACCGATCAAGAGTAAATATGAAGTGCTGTGCTCTATCTTGTCTTTAAACGCTACGATGAGGTCGTCAACCTTGTTAATCCTTTCATGCATCTCTCTAGTCATCTTAAAAGCCTCCCTCATCAACATTGCCACGTAATATATGAACCAAGCGATGAAGATAGTCAGCCAAAGGATGCAAAAAGCTAAAACAATATTTAGTAGATCGCGACTGTCTTGGATTAAATACATATGGATCTTTTATCGAATCAATTATATGATCCGATGAAATAATTTAGAAATTATTAAAAGTTTCTTATTTTTGCTTCGAATCTTTCTTCCAATCTTTTTAATAATTCCGCCTGGATCTGATCGACTTCTGCAGTAGTCAAGGTCCTGTCGGCTTGATATACGACATGGAACGCAAGACTTTTCTTGTTTTCTCCGAGCTTGCCGCCATGGAAGACGTCAAATAATTCCACTTTCTTTATCAGCTGATTAAAGTTGATTATTTCAGCCCTAATATCACTATACAATACATTTTCATTTATCACAAAGGCCAGATCTCTGACCAACGGAGGAAATTTTTCAAACTCTTCAAAAAGTTTTACATTTTGCTTCTTGTATAATGCAAGCAGCTGCCTCAAACTCAGTTCTATAACTACAGTTTCTTTTTTCAGTCCGATATTTTTGGCGATTTTATTATCAACCTTGGCAACCGAGCCAATAATCTTGTCGGCAACGCTTATATCTGCGACCTCTGCCTTATCAGCCCAATTAAAAGAGAATTCGTCGATTTTCCAACCTACCTCAAGATTCAATGAACTCATCAATAATTCTACGATACCCTTGCCTTTTCTGAACAAACCTTCTTTGTTATCGCTAGCCAAGACGATGCCGATTCTTTTCTCTTGATAAGGCAGATTGTCATTGCTTTGATTGTCTTTTTTTATCTCGCTATCAATTGATAAAAAAACGCTTCCAACCTCGAATAGACCGAACTCTTTAAAGCGTGCTTGGTTATTTTTTACATTTTCTAATAAATTAGGCACTAAAGTTTGGCGCATCATCGTTTGGTGTGAAGCTATCGGATTTGCAAGCTTCAAATATGATGAGCTATCGATGAAAAGTTTCTTCAATTGATCTTCGCCGACAAATGAATAATTATAAACTTCATGCAGATTGCCCCCCTTGGATAATAATTCTTTTATTCTTCTTTCCAAAGTCCTTTCTTCATTCTTTTCCGGAGGTAACATTTCTACCTTTGGCATCAAGGATCTGATGTTATTGAAGCCATGGATCCTAGCCACTTCCTCCGCCAAATCTTCTGCGATTGAAATATCTCTGGTAGCACGCCAACTTGGAACACTGACTATCAATTCATCATTTTTCTCTTTTATTTCAAAGCCAAGATTTGTAAGGATTTCTATAACACGTCCTTTGCCCAAATCTTCACCGATAATCTTTTGTAACCAATCCAGCCTCAACTGAATCTGCTTGGATAAAAATTTCTTCTTGCCGGGGAAAATATCGATTATTTCACTGACGATACTTGCCTTGGGACATATTTCCAGAGTCAACTCAATAGCTCTTGCCAAGGCAGTCTCTGCCAATAAAGGATCAATTCCCTTTTCAAAACGCATTGAAGATTCAGTTCGAAGATTGAGCTTCTGACTAGTCTTTCTGGTTGAAACAAAATCAAAATTCGCAGATTCAAAAACAATGCTCGTGGTTTCATCCGAGATTTCGCTATTGGCGCCGCCCATTACACCAGCCACTGCTAATGGTTTCTTGCTATCCGCTATTACCAACATCTCTTCCGCCAAATTACGTTTATTACCATCCAAGGTTTCAAGCACTTCTCCCTTTTTCGCTGCCCTGATTATTATTTTATCCACTAATTTCTGATCGAAAGCATGCATCGGCTGACCCAGTTCAAGCATAACATAGTTGGTTATATCAACGATATTATTGATCGGTCTCACCCCGGCAGCAATCAGTTTTTGCTGCATCCAGTTGGGTGAAGATTCAACCTTGATGCCTTCAATAGCGGCTGCCATATATCTGTTGCAAAGATCCCCTGCTTCAACTTTAACATTAAGCTTGATTCCGCCAGTTATTTTTTTATGTTTTTTTTCCGAAGGCTTATAAGCAGTAAATTTAGTTGATAGTATGGCAGAAATTTCTCTCGCCATCCCCATATGGCTCCATAGATCAGGCCGATTGGTCAAAGATTTGTTGTCTACCTCAAAAATCGTATCATCCAGATGCAGATGTTTGGCAAAACTTTGTCCGATCTTGGCATTAGCCTCCAGAATCAGAATGCCTGAATGATCATCACCTAAACCGAGCTCATCGGCAGCACACAGCATGCCTTGTGATTTTTCTCCCCTGACTTCTGCCTCTTTGATTTCTAGGCCATTCGGCAATACAGCACCGATCATCGCTACCGGCACTAGTTGTCCAACCTCGATATTTGAAGCGCCACAGACGATGTTTAATACTTCTTTTCCGCCTACATCAACTTTGGTCAACTGCAATCTGTCAGCATTAGGATGACGGCTGATTTCCAAAATCTTGCCGATTATCACCTTATCAAATTTTTTCGCTTGGTCGGTTATATTTTCAACCTCAACCGTATGCAAAGTCAGACGGGCAGCTAGCTCCTCAGAAGAAATATTATTAGGAATTTTTACGAAATCTTTTAGCCAATTTAAAGATAGATACATATTACTTTATAAATTAAATAATTTTCTGCGTTACTCTGTGTTTATTCTGCATTATTCCTGCGCATCAAAACTGTTCCAAAAATCTTAAATCATCACTCTGCAACAATCTGATGTCACCGATACCGTATTTTAACATTACCAAACGAGTGAGGCCGAAACCGAAGGCAAAGCCGGTATATTTTTTTGCATCGATTCCTCCGGCTTTCAAGACATTCGGATGGATCATGCCGGAACCGAAAATTTCCAGCCAACCGGTGTCTTTGCATAAACGGCAACCTTTGCCGCCGCAAATAAAACAGGTCACTTCCCCGTTGGCTCCAGGCTCAACAAATGGATAAAACTTAGGGCGGAGCCGTACTTGCGTTTCCGGGCCATAAAGATGTTTAGCGACTGTTTCCAAAACTGATTTCATATTAGCCAGACTAATACCTTCACCGACCATTACGCCTTCCAATTGATAAAATGTGTGTTCGTGACGCACATCTGTTGCCTCTGAACGAAAACATCTGCCAGGAATAACACATCTCATCGGGGCGCCATATTTCTGCATTGCTCGCACTTGCATGGAGGAGGTCTGAGTTCTCATCACCAAATCCAATTCACCTTCGTCATTTTTTTTGTCCACATAAAAAGTGTCTTGCATGTCTCTTGCCGGATGATGCTTGGGAATGTTCAGCGCTTCAAAGTTATAATAATCAGATTCCATTTCCGGTCCGTCCAAAACCATAAAACCCATTGAAATGAATAAGTCTTCCAATTCATTCTGCACGATAGTCATCGGGTGGATATGGCCTTGGGGCAATTTGATACCCGGCAAAGTCGGGTCGACAAAACCGACGCTTTTCTTACCCTCAAGAATTTCAGCGACATTTTTAAAATTTTCCTGCAATTCCAATTTGATATCATTGGCAAGCTTGCCGATTGTTTTTCTTTCTTCGATACTCAAGCCAGTCAGGCTTCTCAAAATTTCTGTAAAGACACCTTTTCTGCCGAGGTATTTAACCTCTAGGTTCTGCCATTCTTCCAAGGATTTTACCTTGGCCAGATTTTCCAAAATCTCATTTTTAATTTTTTCTAACTTCTCTTTCATATATTTATTACTATTTATACGACTTTTTTATTGCTTATTAAAAATAATTCCAAGGATGACAAGCCGATTATCAAAAAAACCAAATTAGTCCAACTGAACAAGCCTTTTGACAACAGAAATAACGCGGCGATCATCAAGAAAGCGAATAAAAATGATTGACGGAAAGCATCCTTTACCGAACGAAAAGCTAACTCATGTTTCAATAAGATGAAGCGCACCAGAAAACCGATAATAGCAGCGGTACCGGTAATGGCCAAAAATAAAGAGATAAAAAACAAGCTAAAACCAAGGAGATTGGTTGTTGTCGGGTTGATAGTAAACAAAATCATCCCCCACCCCAGCCAACACAGTGAAGTTGCAATCAGCATCGAAATTAAATATGTTCTTAAAGTCATAATGTTCTATTCAAAATATCTTCCATCATTTAAATAAAAAATTGTTATATTGCTAAGTTGTTAAATTGTTAAAAATAATAACAATTTACCAATATAACAATTTAACATTTATCTATAAGCTTCCTTTATTGAACATTTAATATTTTACCACTAACTTTAGTTTTTTTCAAGTTAAATAGATGAATTTTTTTACTACAAAACCGGCTAATTCTTGATTGATAATTTTAATAATTTCGCTTTCCTTAGCCTTTATTTCATCAGTGGCAAATGACGACAACGAAGCCACCGCCAAACTGCCCTGGTTAAAATACATCGGCCGCACCTTATCACGCAAATCTCCTGGCAAGAGTTGATCAATCACTTTATTGAAGGATTCCAACACTTGCGCCTCCTCTACCCGCTTACCCAATCCGGAACGCTTGATCGTTTTTAAAAAAATTGATTGTATATCGTTGAACATAACAGCTTATAATTTTATAATTTATAATTTTCAATTTTTAAACAATTTTTCAATGACTTAATTAAAAAATTTAATAAATTAATTCCTTGTTTAGAAATTAAAAATTGAAAATTGAAAAATTAAAATTTAACTTTTCCTGAATTCACAAATATCAAAAAAATCGCAATATCGACAAAGAGGCGATGGAGTGGCAGTGAAATCACCCTGCTTGATCTCCTCGATAGTGCCAACGATTTTTTCTCTCACTTTATCAAGATCAGCTTGCGTAGCTTTGAATTCTATTTCTTGGTTATTCTCCAGGTAATAGAAAGCCAAAGCTCCCACTTGCTCTTTAAAAACTTCTTCGGCAGCCAACTGGTAGATCAAGAGCTGTTCTTTTTCGTTAAAAGTAAGCTTGTCCTTCGGGTTGCCGGTTTTATAATCTATTATCTTGATTTTTTTATCGCTTAAATTATCAATGCGATCTATCGTTCCGCGCAAAGTATGGATTTCAGATCCTGATCTAATCTTTAGGCTGAAGCCTTTTTCGGTCAACTGGTTGTCCGGCCATCCTTCCTTATTCAATCTGTAAAATTCGGCCAGAATAGACTTTCCTTTTTCCCGATACTCCTCTTTTTGTTTGTTTGAATTATACCAATCGTCAAGCCATGATTCTTCATAAAATTTCAGTATCTCATCCAAGGCAACTTGTGGCTTATCAGACTTCGGCTTGCCGAACAATTCTCCCTGCCCGCGGTCGCGACGCTCGCGTAGGAGCTCAAAAGTCTTCTGCAAAGTGGAATGCATAGTCTTGCCGAAAGAAAATACCCCTTTGCCCCGGATCGGGATCTTGAGGATGTGAGCAAAACGGTATTGATATGGACAGTTTTGAAAAGCCGCCAACTGGGAATAGGAAAAATGTTTGGGCAGATTAAAGATCTCTTTCTGCTCTTTTGCTTCTTTTTTGGCTGAGACAAAATTTTCTTCGTCCAGCTCTTTTTTGACCGTTCCTTTCACAACCTGCTTATCAACCAAGCCAAGTTCAACCAGAAAGAGAGAAGGTTTTTTTCCTCTTGCTCCGCCGTAATCTTTTGCCCAAGAAAAGAACAACCCAGTTTTGGCTCTGGTCATAGCGACATAAAACAAACGACGTTCTTCTTCTAAATGAGAATCCCCTTCTGGCAACACTTCTTTGACCAGAGAATTAGGGATTTCAATCGCATCCTTGCGGCCGATTGCAGGAAAACGCTTATCAACCATGCTGACCACGAAAACATATTTGAATTCCAATCCTTTGGAGGCATGAACAGTCATGATTTTGACCGTATCAGGACCGATTTCCAGATCCGGGCTCAAAGCGCCCTCTTCCCCTGCCATGATTTCCATGTCTAATTCTTCCAAAAATAATTTTACAGTCTTTTCAGCGGTCGCCTGTTCAAAATCCGCTAACCGTTTCATGAATTGATTCAGATAGGACAAATTTTCCTGTTGTTCCCGGCCGGGCAAGCCCATAATATGCTTAAGATAGCCGCTTTCGTTCATGAAAGCGATCACCACCTCGCTCACCCGCTTCTCTCGAGCCATTTTTGAATGATTAGAAATCAAAGTTAATATTCTAAAAATTTTCTTCCTGGTTTCTTCTGCATATTGTTCATGATCAGCTCGACGCAGAGTTTCAAAAAGAGAACAAGCTTTCTTATTTGAAACATAGTTAAAGTTCACTAATTCTTCATAGGTAAACTTTAAGAATGGCAGATTCAAGACCCGATACATCGCTCTGCTTTCATGGTAATCATCCAGTAATTTAAGATACGCCACCACATCCATGATTATCGGTTTAACATACAAACCGCGAGAGGCAAGAAATTGAAAGGAAATATTCCTTTTGTCCAATTCAGAACAGAATTCTCCGGCCGTATCATTTGCCCGAACCAAAATCGAAAAATCACCCCAACTCAAATCTTTATCAGAATTTTTTATTTCGCTGATTTTATCGATCACCAGCCTTACTTCATCTTCAAAAGTATCGGCGGCGATCAATTCGATGGTTCCTTGGTCGTTTTGGTTGGATTTGAGCTGCTTATTCAGAGTTACGATCTCTTTTGTTTTTGCCTTTGTCTTGACGCTTGCCTTTTTCTCAGCCTGCATGATTTTTGCACCACTCAACTGCCATTCCAATCGGTTGGGATTGTTCAGCTTGATAAACTCATAGGACAAGTCCAAAATGTTCTGTTTAGAGCGATAATTCTCAGTCAGGACTACCTGCTCGGCATCCGGATAGTCATTTTTGAATTGCAAGATATTGCTCATCGAAGCGCCTCGGAAACGATAAATGCTTTGATCATCATCACCGACTACGATCAGATTTCGACGCTTAGCGGCTAATAATTTCACCAATTCATACTGAGACCAATTAGTATCCTGAAATTCATCCACAACGATATACTTGAACTGTTCTTGATGTTTTGCCAGGAGTAAAGGCCGTTCTTTAAAAAGCTTCAAGCAATAATTAATCAGATCGCCAAAATCCATCATTCCCTCATTTAACAGCAATTGCTGATAAATCTGATAGGCTTTTGCCACTTCTGCCAAGCGAAGCACTTCCTGTCCCAGCATATCATCAGTCACATTTTCTACTTTCAACTGAAGCTTGAGTTTTTCCAAAGCTGTTAACTCATGCCCCACTTTTAACTTTTTACTTTTTACTTTTAACTTATCGATTGATGATTTTTCTAAATCCGAATGGAGCTTGCTAGTATAAGTCAAATAATCGTCCGGGGTGATATTCTCATCTTTCAAGCGAGAAAAATGTCTGATCAAAGCTTCGATAAATTTGGTCGGATTCCCAGCCGGCTTATAATAATTCAAATCGAATAAATCTAAGTTTTTCTGTATCAGACGCCACTGCTCGAATTCATTGATCAATTTGAACTGAGTCGGTAAACCGATATCCAACCCATGGGCTTTAAGAATTTTTTCTGCAAAGCCATGAAAAGTGGAAATCCACAAATCAACATATCCCATCGGCAGTAAACGATCGACTCTCTCCTCCATTTCTGCCGCTGCTTTCTCGGTAAAAGTCAAAGCCAAGATCTCTTCCGGCTCTGCCCAACCCTGCTCAATCATATAACCTATTTTCTGTGTTATCGCATGCGTCTTGCCTGTACCGGCCCCTGCCACAATCAATAAAGGCCCATCCTTATGCAGGACTGCCTTTAACTGTTCACTGTTCAAATTTTCCATTAGATTGTCGGGCATATCAAAAAAACTATTCTAAAATATTCAATTCATTAACAAACTGTTGGATTTCATTTTCAAAGTTATCAGTAAAAACCTGCTTTGTCTTTAGTGCCATTGTGGCAATAGGCAGCTGGTTTACTATGCCTGTCATTTCTATAAAAGTACGTTTATCGCCATTGCTGCCCATAGTACAAAAAAAGGCAACTTTTTTTAATTTATTTTTTTGTTCTGTTAAATAAGTTCTAATTGCCACTGACATGGTCCAAGACCAGACTGGCGTGCCGACTATAACCAAATCAAACTCCTCAGGCTTAACATGGCTTGTTTCCAACATTGTCAGATTTTTAAAAGTTGCGTCTCTCCCAGCCAGTAGATAACCTTTCGCTCCGCTACGATCAAAGGTGTCCTTGACTTCCTCTAACGTCGCATTAATTTTGCTTGCCAGTGCTTCAGCAACTTTTCTAGTAATACCAGTTCTTGAATAATAAACGATTAAAATTTTAGGCATAATATTTATTAAAATTTCAATAATTTTTTGAACCTATCTTCATCTTTATAAGGACCGATCACCGCTAAATTCAAATTCTTGCCAATAAAAATATCGTTAGCGACTCTTCTTATGTCTTTTGCAGTTACTTTATTTATTTTTTTGATGAATTCTTCAGGAGAATAAACTGCTTCCCTGCCACGTTTTTTTGACCGCTGCTGAGTCAGCATCATCGCCGCTTGCCGACCATACCATTCAGCAACATCATCAGAAGATTCAAGCTGGATTACGATCTTGCCTTTGATCAGATCCTTGACTCTCTGCAATTCATCAGGCTTGATCAATTCTTCTCTAATTTTTTTGTACTCCTTCAGAATAACCTTAATCGCTTCATCGATTTTTTCCATTTTCACGCCCGCTTGCGTCGAGAGATAGCCGGAATCGCTATAACCCTCTACAGAAGTCCTTACATAATATGCCAAACCGCGTCGTTCGCGCAATTCAATGAATAAACGAGAGCTCATTGAACCGCCTAGTATGATAGACAACAATTTTAAAGCCATTTCATCCGGATGGCCGTGCGAATAAGCATGTACCCCTAAAGAAAGATGGGCTTGATCAGTTTTTTTAAAATTGATTTTTAATGCCGGTGAAGATTGATTGACAGCAACAATGTCTTTTTCTTTAAAATCAATCCTTTCATGCTTAGCTGCAAAATCTGCAAAATATTTTTCTACCTTTTTAACTGTTCCCGGCTTGATGTTTCCGGCCAGACAGATTACGCTATTGCCAGGCTTATATTGCCCGGTAAAATATCTGATAAAATCTTCTCGTGTAAATTTAGAAACTGTCTCCTTGGTACCGCTAGTATCACGACCAGCAGGAGTATCACCATACAAACATTCCTCAAATACATCCTCGATATACATCATCGGATTATCTGCATACATATTGATCTCCTCGATGATCACCCCTTTTTCTCTTTCAATCTCAGCTTTATCAAATTTAGAATTAAGCAGCATATCACTGACGATATCAAGCGCTGTCTCAGTCTTGCTCGCATCGACTTTCATCCAAAAACCGGTTGATTCTTTTGAAGTGAAGGCATTGAAATCTCCGCCGGTTGAGTCCATCTCGCTGGACAATATCTTGGTTGTCGGTCTTTTTTTAGTGCCTTTAAAAAACATATGCTCTAAAAAATGGGATATCCCGGTCAATTGCTTTTCTTCATAGCGCGAGCCGGTCCCGACCATCACCAGTGCAGTTATAGTCTTTGTGCCCTCGATGGGTGCTGTTACTAAAGTTAGGCCATTTTTTAATTTCTGTAGATTAAACATGAGTTTTCATTATTTTATTTATATAATAACTATATAGTAAAAAACCTTAAAATTCAAATAAAAAAAGCCTGTTCAGCTGACAGGCTTGTCGGTATTTTTTTTACCTTTTTTTTGGTGGTTCTTGTAGATGATTACATTGAAGAAAAGACAGGCGGCTAGGGAGATAAAAAGATAGCTTAATCCCTCCACCTTGCCGGTAAAAAGCGTAAAAAGGAATCTGAGCATCGCCAGGAACAGATTCAGGATCAACAAGACACCAGAAGAAAAAACCAATTTTTCAATGGACACACCATACCTCCTAATGATGATATTCTTTATTTTTAATGATAGTTGTGGCGCGATAAATTTGCTCGATCAATACCACCCTAGCCAATTCATGCGGCATTGTCAATCTGGATAAAGATAAACGTGAAAAACCATCCAGAATCTTAAAATCAAAACCCAAGCTTCCCCCGATCACAAAAATAATATGTCCATTGATTTTTTCCAACGACTGAGCAAATTTTTCAGAAGTATGCTCTTCACCTTTCTCATCCAACAATAAGACCCTGCTATCTGGAAATTTTTTTAAATAATTCGTAATCCGTTCGCCCTCTTTTCTTTTTGCGTTGAGCCTATTTGCGTCATCGAAACTTTCCGCCTTCACTTCTTCGACGATACACTTGGCGTATGGCTTAAGACGTTTCAAATATTCGGTAAACGCTACTAAAAAATGCTTTTCTTTGATCTTGCCGACAGCAAGAATGGTGATATTAAGCATTTATTCTAGTGAATGATTGATTTCAAATGCCATCGTTTGACCAGTAACTGGATCTTCTTTGGCTGCTGGCATCTTTTGCTCTTCTTCCTTGATCACGTTGGTCTTTTTGAACTTAACGCTAAAAATCGGCTCATAAGCATTGTTATACATGTCTACCACTTCGATCGATTCGCCATTCATTATCTTGGTCAGGGCGATATCATTCAACATCATGTTCTGAGTTTCCAAATCTATTTTCAAATCATCAAGCTTGTCTAATTCTGCCTTGAATTCTTCCTTGATCGATTGTTCTAACACCTTTTTTGATTCTTTCATTACCTTGAGATCATCAACTAGCTTCTTATATTCGCCGGAGTTATTCAAAGCATCCCTGAATGCTGTCTTGATTGTTTTTTGTTGTTTTTTAACTTCCTGGATCTGATTGAACACTTCTTGGATGTTTTGCATAAATAAAAATAAATAAATTAATACTGCGAAAAAAATGCAATAATATGCCTCTGGATATTCTAGCACAATTTCCGGTTAAAGCAATTTTCAAAAATAATTAAAAATGTTATAATAAATTTAAATTAATAAATAAAAATGCAACTATGAAAAAACTTTTCGTGTTAAGTTTGTTGGTTGTCTTATTTGCCAGCGGCTGCAGTTTGTTCGGCAATGCTGGTAAATCGACAGACATGAACTCTGTTCCGACGAACAGGACCATCGATATTAAAAATTCCGTCTTTATGCCTTCTACCTCAAGCATCAAAGCTGGTGACAGCGTCACTTGGACCAATCAGGACACGTTCGCGCATTCCATCAAGGCTGATGATTTTAGTTCTTCTGAACTAACAACCGGACAAACCTATACTTTTACTTTCAAGAAAAAAGGAACTTATGAATATGTCTGCGACCTTCATCCGAATATGAAAGGCAAGATAGTGGTAGAATAATATTTACCAATCGAAAAAAGCTCCGCTCAGGGGCTTTTTTATTTATCTTTTTCGCAGATAAGCCAGCCAATAATTGCGCTTATAGCTCTGGTTGCCAAATTTGGCGTAACTAGATTTCTTATCTAAAGCAATGATTTCAAAATAATCTGAATACAGGTCTCGAAAATCTTTTTCACTGAAAACTCTTTCGATCAAACCCATCTCCTTTATCAGATAGGTATCTTTTTCTTTGCCAGGAAACATTTTCAGCAAATTTTTGGCATTCTTGTCGCCATCAAGACACAAGGCTCGCACAAAAAAATATGCTCCCGGCTTCAATACGCGCTTTGTTTCTGCAAGATAAATATTACGCTCTTCTTCGTTCAAAGAATTGGAAGAAGTGACATCGATCGCCAGATCAAAATCATTGTCAGGAAAAGGATATTCATCGCCGATACTCTGATTGATATACCGGACTCCGACTCCCCTTGCCGTTGCATTCTCGCTTGCTATCTTAATGGCAGTTTTGGAAATCTCCAAACCCACCACTTCATTCCCCAGTTCAGCTAGATAGTTAGCGTTTTTACCCGAGCCGGAACCAAGATCCAAGATTTTCAAATTATTTCTTTCGCTCCCTTTTTTTCTTAAAAATTTTAAAAAATTTCGCACATCCTTCAACGGCTCCTCACCTCCGGTGACCAGCTGCGGATTTTGATATTCTTTTTCCCAGATTAACTGTTGCGCCATGATTATTTTTTATTATTTTTCAGGTACATCCTTACTCCATCAAGCATACCCGAGGCAAAATATTTTTTTAACGGTATCTTCTCAAGCATTGCCCATTCATAAGCGACATGTTCATCGCTGATTATTATTTTCCCACTTTTATACAAAGCCTCGAAAAAGACATACAGGACATGAGATTCTTCTCGCTTATTTTTTATCGCCGGCAACAGATGGCGAGCGATCGCGACCGGTTTTAATATTAATTTATAATTGATTTCACCGATCTCTTCCTTTATTTCTCTTTGAATGATATCTTCTATGGCAACCGTAAATTCCTCGACGTCTATTCTTCCGCCGGGGAAATCAAACATATTGGGCATTGTACCGCTATCTGGATTTTTCAAAAACAACGTCTCTCCCTTTTTATTTTTTAATATTACTTTTAATGAAATCTGATAATTATCAACCATACTTTGGCTAGTTAAATTTTTAATACCTTCATCTTAACAATAAAAAACCTTGACCAGAGCTTCCATGTACTTGTCGGCCGTTTTCCGGATGATTTCTTCCGGCAATGGCGGCGCCGGAGCGGTCTTGCCCCAGTCGAGAGTTTCGAGGTAGTCGCGGAGGAACTGCTTGTCGAAAGAAGGTTGCGGACCTCCCGGTTTGTACAGATTTTTCGGCCAGAAGCGGCTGGAATCCGGAGTCATGCACTCGTCGATCAAGATTATCTGACCATTGGGCAAACGGCCAAATTCGAATTTAGTATCGGCGATGATAATTCCCTTAGTGATGGCGATGTTGCGAGCTCTGGCATAGATAGCCAAAGTAACATCTCTAACCAGTTCAGCTGTTCTTTTACCGCACAGCCTTGCCATCTTCTCGAATGAGATGTTTTCATCGTGCTTACCGAGCTCTGCCTTGGTGGAGGGAGTGAAAATCGGCTCCGGAAGTAGATCCGATTCAACCAGACCCGCCGGAAGGCCGATACCGCAAATGGCGCCAGTCGCTTTGTAGTCCTTCCAGCCCGAACCGGAAAGATAGCCACGAACGATACACTCAGCCGGTAACGGTCGTGCTTTACGCACCAGCATAAACCGACCTTCCAGAACATCCGAGTATTTTACGCAACTTCTCGGCAAATGTCTGGTTTCAGTGGTAATAAGGTGATTCGGAATTATCCCCTGCATCGCGCGGAACCAGAAGTTAGAAATCTGAGTCAGGACGTAGCCCTTGTCCGGAATCCCTTCGTTCATGATGACGTCAAAGGCCGAAATGCGATCGGTGGTGACGATCAAAAGCTTGTCACCAAGATCGTAGATGTCGCGGACCTTGCCGCGACCTACCAACTTGAGATCAGGAAAATCGGTTTTTAAAACTAGCGGTGTTTTTGACATTTGGTTTCTCCTTGCAGATAGATTAAATACATTTGCAACCTAGCTCCTTTTTTTACAACCTCCTTATATTTTTTATCTTCCTACTTCCTCCCCAACAACCTTACTACTTTTTAAGCTTAAAACTGAAGATGAAGTCACCTGCAAAAACGACAAGCTTAGAACTATCTCGTCAAACCGAAGCTTAACAAATTTATAAAATGACCTAGCTCAAAACTAAAATGAGTTTAGAGATTATCTTAAACTATCATGATTAGGCTAAAATTGCAAGGATAATTAGCCAGAAATATTGGGGAGACGAGATGGTAGCGCCGCCAGAGCCATACATGACGGAGTTACCACTTCCTCGTCCCAATGCTTCGGACTAATTATTATGAATAAAACTCGATAATCAATTCAAAATCGACATCACGACGGATATCGCTTTTCGCCGGGTAATGCCTAACTATCCCTAACCCATCTTCCCTTCCTAGCCAGCCCGGTAAATTTTCCGGCTTACGCTCTGATATTTTTTCTCTCTCCAAAATCTTGTCCAAGATATTCTTGCCCATACTGATATTGTCTCTAGCTATGACTTGATAGGATGGAATATCGATTTTGTTGTCGTTGACGAAAACATGTCCGTGAGAAACCAACTGCCTCGCTTCTTGCCTGCTTCTGGCAAAACCGAAACTGAAAATTACATTGTCCAGCCTCATCTCTAGCTTTCGAAACAGGAACAGTGCCGGATCTTCATGAGATTTGATCGCCTCATTAACATAGCGGCTGAACTGCTTTTCCGAAATATCATAGATGAATTTTAGCTTCTGTTTTTCTTCCAACCGTTGTCCATAAGCAGTCTTGTTTTTTTTGAATATACGTTGCTGCGTTTTCTGCGGCAGCAAACCGAAACGTCTCAAATATTTGGTTCTAGGTCCGAGATATCTGCCCATATGCGTTATTTAATTTCTTTTTTCGGCTTTAACAATTTTACCGCCTCTTCATTAATCGGAGTCTTACTGCCAAGCAAGGATTCATATTCTTTTTTTATCCTTTGCAAGAGCTTGAAAGGATGCTCTTCAACGAAGTTTCCCTTAACCTTAAGACGGATCAGATCACTGACCTCACGGGTCATATTCTTGTAGATATCTTTTGCAATGAAATCAGGCGAAAAAAGGAATATGACGTTGAATTTATTCTTCTTCTGCACGTCATCGATATCTTGCTTCAGTTTATGTAAAAATTTTGTATGTAAATCTAATTTTAGATTCTGCTTCATTTCATAAGCTGCTCCGCTTACGATCCTCGTCTGTCCCATTGATTTGCCGAACGAGCCTTCTCGGTCAGAATAAACCGGGTTGACGATATGGAATAACGCCAGCTCCTCGATAAAGCCCTGGTTTGCAGAATATAGCTTCGCTGACCGCTCCCCTGTTACGATCAACAGTGCTTTTTCTTCATTGAATTGCGGTAAATTTTTTTCTATCTGCATTTTATTTGAATGTATTTTTAAAAACTTCTTCCATATTGGAAACGAATTTAAAAGATAGATCTTTTCTTATGTCCGAAGGAACTTCATGAAGATGCTTCTCATTCTCTCTCGGCATGATTATCGTCTTTACGCCCGCCCGATGAGCCGCAATTACCTTCTCTTTGATGCCTCCAACTTCCAAAACTTTTCCGGACAAAGTTATTTCACCGGTTAACGCCACTTCTTTCCTTACCTTTTTCCTATTCAGAAGCGAAGCCAATGCTGTGGCGATAGCTATGCCGGCCGAAGGTCCGTCCTTGGGCAATGACCCCGGCACATGAACATGGATATCAAGCTTTTCCAGATCTTTGCTTTTTAATTTGAATTTATCCTCAACCGAGCGAAGATATGACAGTGCCGCCCGTGCTGAGTCTTGCGTCGATTCTCTCAATTGCCCTGTCAATATCAATTTGCCTTTGCCAGGATATGCCACTGCTTCGATAAAGATGATTTCTCCTCCCGCAGGAGTCCAGGCCATGCCGGTACTTACCCCTACCTCATCTTTTTTGTTGCCCATCGTTATCTGGAAATCTTCCGGCCCGAGATAGCGATACAACTCATTGGCTTTGACAGATATCTTGAACTGTTTTTCTTTCTCAACAAATTTTTTCGCGACTTTTCTTGCAATCTCAGAAAGTTTTCTCTCAAGGTTTCTCACTCCAGCTTCTTTGGTGTATTTTTCGATGATCTTCTTAATGGCTTGATTTTCAAACATCAATTCTTCTTTATCCAAGCCATTAGCCTCAAGCACTCTGGGAATCAAGAATTTAGTAGCGATAGAAAATTTTTCAGCTGAGGTGTAGCTGGAAAATTCTATCACCTCCATCCTATCCCTCAAGGTCGGAGGTATGGAATCGATTATATTGGCAGTAGTGATAAAGAATACTTCCGACAGATCAAACGGTACTTCCAGATAATGATCAGAAAATGAATTATTCTGTTCCGGATCCAGAACCTCTAAAAGGGCGGCGGATGGATCGCCTCTGAAATCTTGTCCGATCTTATCGATCTCATCTAACATAAAGACCGGATTCTTGGTTGCGACAGTTTTGATGCCTTGGATGATCCTGCCAGGCAGTGCGCCCACATAAGTCCTGCGGTGGCCTCGTATTTCGGCCTCATCACGGATACCGCCCAAGGACAATCTATGGAACTTCCTGCCCAAAGCTCGAGCGATCGATTTGCCGACCGAAGTCTTGCCCGTTCCCGGGGGCCCAATAAAACACATGATCGTCGTTTGTCCTTTTTTTTTAATCAATTTCTGTACAGCTAGATACTCAATGATTCGCTCTTTGACCTTCTCCAAACCATAATGCTCATTGTCCAAAATTCTTTTCGCTCTTTTAAAATCAATCACACTTTTTTCTTTTATATTCCAAGGGAGTTCAATCAACAGATCCAGATAAGTTCTTATATAAGGAGTTTCTGCGCTGGTCGCCGGCATCGCCTTCAACCGTGCCAATTCTTTCAAAGCGACTGCTTCGATTTTTTCCGGCATCAAGGCTTTCTTAATTCTTTTTTCCAGCTCATCAAACTCCTTGTATTCCTCGGAAATACCCAATTCTTTCTCGATCGCCTTCATTCTTTCCCTCAAAATATACTCTTTCTGTGTCTTGTTGATTTCTTTTTCCACTTCAGTCTGGATCTTTTTTTCAGTTTTCAATATTTCAATTTTTTTTGTGATCAATAACAAGAGCATTTCCAATCTTTTTTTTGTTTCCAGCATTTCAAAGATTTCCAATTTATCTTTGAAATTCAACTTCATGGCCGCCCCGATTACGAAGCTGAGAGTCTGGGGATCCAGATTATTCTTCTGAATCTCATCAACAAGAAAGATAGGCATTATGCCCTCGAGCTGAACCATCATTTTAAAATTTTCAAATACTTTTTCTGCTATCAGCTCACTATCTTTATCCGGAGCTTCCATAACTGGAATTTCTGCCTCAGCCATATTAACATTGCCTTGGGTAAAATTCTTAATGATTCTAACTCTTTCTCTGCCCTCAACAATCACTCCCATGATCGTCACTGTCAAATTCCAAAACTGGATTATCTTCCCCAAAACCGCCATCTCACCTACCTCGCCATTTTTTTGAAAAGCGACTATGATCAACCCCTCCTGTTCTATAGCAACTCTCACCGTATCAAGCGCCTCTTTTCCCTCAAGCACCAAAGGAACTTTCTCTGTCGGGAAAATGACTGCCTTCTTTATGAAAACACATGGATAATTTTTATGATTTGCTATGACCATGACCTTATTTTATTATCGTAAAATTAATATACAATTAAGGTCAGTAAATTTTTTATTCATCCTCTGCCATTTCAGCTTCAGTTTTCGTCGCATGAACTGTATCTGATGGATGCTGTGGCGGCGCATAGATCGAATAAAGTTTAAGATCATTTTCTTTTGAAATATTTATGACATTGTGTTCGGTTCCAGCAGGGATGATGACGGCAAAACCATCTTTAACGGTATATACTTCTTCCCCGAGCACCACTTTGCCTTCTCCAGATTCAAATCTCAAAAATTGATCCGCTTCATGGGTCTCTGTTCCGATCTCCTCATTCGGCTTAAGACTCATCACTACTAGTTGCGTTCTTTCGGTAGTGAACAGCACTTCTCTGAAATTATTATTGGAGAATGTCTTTTCTTCGATGTTGATGACAAAACTTTTCATATCTATTTTTTAATTATAAAATCTCTATAATGCTTGACCTCATTATCAAAATCATATTCTATTCTTTCTACCTTTGCCCATGGAGGTCCATCCCTACACCAGCCGAGAAAATAATTCAATTTATCTTCTTCTCCCTCGATCTCGATGATCAAACTACCATCTTCTAAATTCTGGATATAGCCTTTCAGTCCCAATTCTTTAGCCTTATTCTTCGCCGAAGTCCGGAACAGCACCCCTTGCACTAATCCATATATTTTGATTATTAAATGCTTATTCATGAAATCAACATATTGAAAATTTATTAAATTCTTATTAAGAAAAAAGCCCAGGACTTTCGTCCTGGGCTTTTATCTCGATCAAGTTTTTATACATTGATTGAATTTATCTACTTCGAGGTTGTATCGATTCGTAAGATTTTTTATTTCTGGCAGCAACTTATTATATGAGCCGACCATGGTATTATATTTATCTACCAGTCCCTGATGCTTGCTTGAGAATTTTGTTGATGGCTTATCAATTTGTGCTTTTATCAATATCAACTCCTGTTCCAGTTTATTTGCCTGTTGAATTTTCCCGTCCAAAACAGTCTTAAGAGCTATGTCGGGTTCCGGACAAGAAGACAACGGCAAGCCGAATTCCTGTACAGCAACCCAGGTCTGTTTGCCATTAAAATCACCTTTCACCACTGCGATGCCGATTTCTGCATACTTGCTATTAAGGATATTGGCCCTATGTCCAGGACTCTGCATCCAAGCCATCACCAGTTCTTCGTCATCTTTAAAATTACCGAGCGCCAAATTTTCTCCAATCACGATATACTGATAGCTCACTGCTTGTGCCAAATCAGCCGGCCCCTTGCCCGCTGGCGAAATATGCTCAAAATACTGATTGGCTAAAATATCATTCGCCTTGTTCAGAGCAGCGCCAGCTAATTTTTCATTTCTCTTCAACCTAGACAGCTGATTTTTTTCCCGAGCCGTATTGGTCCATTCAAGCACGCCTTGATCAGACAAAAATGAATCTTCAAAATTTTCTTTTCCGATCAATGGCGGCGGGGCTAATATCTGCCTTTCAGCGACTTTTATTTTTTCTGATATTTTTTCAAGCGGTGGAAGTTCGACATCATATTTTGATATGATTTTTTCTAAACCATTGCCAAAAAAAATCCACAGCACTAAGATAACTGAAAAAAACAAAAATAATTTTTTCATTTAATACTGATTAGTTGATTAGTGAATATTAAAATATTATGATTCTGTCTACTTGTCAAATCATAAGCCATCCATGTTTCCGGATACCTTTTTGATGCTTTCAAATGACAAAGACATAGACACCGCCTCTTTCCCCAAGAATAAATCATAATCCGCCTTAAAAATATTCTTTGCCAGGCTAAAGATCGTGAATGAAATAAAATATGCCCCGAAAACATCGATCGAATAATGCAGGTGGCCGAGGATAACGCTCGTTGCCCCGATCAACGAGGCGATAATAAAAAGATTCCTTAGATATTTATTATGTTGATAGGCCAAAGAAAAGATGAAGGGAAAACCGACATGTCCGGAAAAGAACAAGTCAGCACCAAAGACAAATTTTTGGAACATATCCGTATTTATCGTGATCATATCAGGAGGCGGTGCAAGATGGGTCAGGGTGACGGATATAGATCGGATAAAGATGAACAAAGCTGTCATTTTCAATATAAAAGGAATTTGGCTGATATTGGTGATCATCAATATAAAGATGAGCAGGACAAAAATGACCGCTCCATTCACAAAAATAAAATTCACATCAAATACAGGTAGCTTATCCAGCAAGATATCATCCACCGAATTACTTGCCTGCCTGGTAGCATAGCTGCTGGCAAAAAAATTAAAGAACAAACTTGCGAGCAACAAGACTACGCCGGTTAGAGTAGAAAAAATATATTTTTTATTTATAGATTTTTTGTTAAACTTATTGTTTGGTAATTTGATCATAAATTTCTTCATATTTTTTTGCCAGCGCAATTTTGTCTCTGGTAATCGCTAGTTTGTGCACGTTGCTGCCGATCTTCTGCCTCAACGATTGGTCTTCAGCCAGCCTTTTGATACATCGAAAAAAATCTTCATCACTGCTTGCCTTCAAACAGTTTTCCTCATGTGTCAGCCAGCCTTCATAAACCGGAATATCACGGACTATGATCGGTAAGCCGATAGCAGCCGCTTCCAGAATCGCCATACCCTCGTTTTCTTCAAACGAAGGAAAAACAAAAATATCTAATGCATTGAAAGCGGCTAATACATCCTCATCTTTCACATAATTTGTGAAATTGACATTAAGCGGCAAGTCCTCGGGCAAGGCTTCTGCCAACATGCTGCTGTAAATTTTCCCATACCAGATGAAATCATATTGAGAGAATTCTTTTGCCAAAGAAATGAAGGTTTTTGTTCCTTTTCTTGGAATAACTAGCCCGACCGTGCCGATTGTCATATTTTCCAGCCCGAATTTTTTTCTGCCTAAATCTCTCAACTCCATGTCCGCATAATACTTTTCTAGATCCACACCATTTGATAATACGACCATTTTCTCTTGATCCAATCCATAAGCGACGAGAAGCGATTTGGTGTATTCGGTCGGACAAAAGACCATGTCAGCCAAGCCATATGCGTATGTCAGATATGTTTTTATGATCGGGGCTAACGGAGCGGAAAACCGGAAAACGCCGACAACATCTTCCGCTGTTACATGAGACCAAACGATGACTTTTTTTCCTTGGCGTTTGGCTTTTTTCATCAGGTAGATGGATTTCAACCAAGGAGTATTAATCTGCAAGATATCACAGGAATTATCCCACTCTTCCACAAACGCAATATTTTGATAATTTAATATCTCTTTCTGACCGCGGAATGAAGATAGCAGCCCGGTACCGATATTTTTAAACAATATCCCACCTAAAAAATTATAAAATTCTAAATAAAGACATATTTTCATAAAAATTATTGTTTATTATATTTATTGATTAATATAGCATAATGTTTTTCTAAATTTTTAGCGTATGTAGAAGAAGAATATCTTTTTGCCAGCTCTCTTGATGCATTGGCAAATTTGTCTATGTCCTTGTCTTCTAATAATTCGATAATCTTTTTGGCCAACAAGGCGGGTTGATCGGCTTGGACGATATAACCATTCAGTTTATTTTTTACTACCTCTGGGATACCCCTTTCATCTACCGCCACGATGGGCAGTCCACAGGCCATTGCTTCCAAAAGAGAAACCGGCAGATTCTCGCTTTTGCTGGCGGTAACAAAAATATCATTTGCATTCAATAAATCAATCAAAGCTTGATCATGATTATATCGTCCGATAAATTCAACGCTATGCTGTAAATCAAGTTGGGCGCTTAATTTTTCCAGGATTGTTTTTTCCGGTCCATCCCCAAGAATCATCAATTTGACTTGAGGCTTTTTCTTGTTCACAATCGCGAAGGCGCTGATAACCTGATCGATGCTTTTCTCATAACTCAAACGACCCATATAAATTATTGATTTATCGACGATGCCATATTTCTGCTTTAAGCTTTTCTTATACTCTTCATTTTCCGGGGGGATAAAAAAATCTATATCAGTCGGATTAAAGATAACTTCGATCGGTTTATTCATTCCCTTCTTCTTGAATTCGTCCTTTAATGCTTGAGATGGGCTCAACAGTAAATCACAATACTTGAAATAGGCGATAAAAAATTTCCAAGATAACTTCTTCACAATTTCAAAATCCAAGTTGATATGTTTTAGATAATGATCAAAAAAAGTGTGGTGTGTCCCAACCAAAGGGATCTTTAATATTTTGGCACAAAATATCGCCTCCCAGCCCACTCCGAACGAAGTATGGCTATGGATGATGTCCGGTTTGAACCTTTTTATTTGACGGATTGACCAACCGAGCGGAAATGTGAATCTTTCTCCCTTGTAACCGAAAAAGGGCAATGATGGCAAATTAATAATCTTGATTCTATCATTCAATTTTCTCTCCAAACTTACCCTTGATATTTCATTGGAAATAGAAACGATGCATACTTCATGACCCAGCTCGCCCAAGGCCAGCGCTGATTGCCAGATCACCGTTACCACTCCATTGGCTTGAGGAAAAAATGTATCGCTAAATATCGCAATTCTCATATTTTTTTAAAAAATGTAGAATTTTTTCCGTCATTTCATCATGTGCTTGTGTAGCGATGAAGTGACTCTGATTATTTGAAAAAACTATCTCTGCGCCAGGCAAGGCTGCAGCTATTTCCTTTATCTCAATCGTGCTGACGAACGGATCTTTTCTGCTGCACAGAACCATGGTCGGGATTCCGATTGCCGAAATCCTGTCTTTAAAATTGAGTAAGTGCATCTGAGACAGCATCCATAGATTTATTGATATAGGCATGGTTTTTAATCCCAGCCAGACTGAACTCCAATAACCACGTGCGCTGCCTGGAGAATAATAATCATATTTTTTTCTTTTTTGCCATAAAAAAAGAAAGGCGAAAATATTGGCCAAAACGTACAAAACCGGAGAGAGAAATGTTAATCTGGTGTATTTCAAAGGGTTGTTATGATTAGCGCTGATCAAAACCATGCCGCGAGGTAGATTTTTTTGGTTCAAAACGTAATCCAGCGCTACCACTCCCCCAAAGGAATAACCGACCAAAAAAAATTTACTGATATTTTCTTTTGCCAACACCAATCCAAGATCTTCAGCAAAAGTCTTGATCTGATAAAATTCTTTTACGCTGGATTTGTCCGACATGCCATGCCCCCTCAAATCAAGAGCAAGAAAATTGAATCCATTATGGTGAAGGATCTCGGCTGTTTCAAGCCAAGTAGTGTGATTAGCCGAAAGCCCATGAAGAAATACAACCGTTGCCTTCTCCGCAAAAGAATCATTATAAAAATAATGAATGTTGCCGAGTGCTGTTCGTACGAAATCTTTTTTTAAAATATAATTTTCAATCATATTTCTTTTTTTTGGCAATATAATATAGAATTGCAAAAACTATCATCCCGATAAGCAGGAAAATAATGCCTGCGATTTCAAAATAAGACTCGATCCTACTAGTTGCTTTGCCGAAGTAATATCCCAATAACATCAAAAAAAGCGTCTTGGGCAAAGTACCGATAAGGTTGAATAGGATAAAGCGTGAAAATGACATTCTGGCGACTCCGGCCGCAACCAAGAAGGAAGCTCCGACTCCATGAAGCAATTTTCCCAACAGTAGTGTCTTGCCACTATGTTCTTTGAAATGCTGTTCCAATCTAGCAACTCTTTCTGGAGTTATCCCGAAATAACGTCCCCAGCGTTGGATTGAGGTTTCCTTGCCCCATCTGCCAATGAAATAATGCAAGGCATCACCCAAAAGATCTCCCATGACTATTACCCAAAAGGCGGTTAAAAAATTCAACTGCTTAAGTGAAGCCAAAAAACCGGCGATTACGGTAACGATCGGCCCTTCTATGACTACCAAGGGGAACAAGACAAAATATTGGTAGCCGGAAATCAATTCATTGATTTTTATCAAGTCAAAAAACATCCAATATTATTATATTTTTTTATTATTATAGCATTTAGTTAAAAAAAAATTAAGCGCAAAAAAAGAAGCTTAATGCAGCTTCTTTTTTATATTTTGATCAGTTTTAAGAACGGATCATGGTAAGCACCATTTTGAATTGCTCCAATGATTTTAGTGCATGAGTCTTACCGGCTGGCAAGATGATCATCTCACCCTCACCGAGAACGTAGCTTTCTTTCTCAATCACTATTTCAGCTTTACCAGAAATTATGTACACCAGAGCATCAAAGGGCGCGGTATGCTCACTCAAACCTTGGTTTTGGTCAAAGGCGAAAACCGTAACTGTGCCGGTAGATTTTTTGATTATCTCTCTGCTTACTACTGCTCCGGCTTGATATTCGACCAAAGAAGATAATTTTGTTGCTTCGACTTTATTGTTCATATATTTATAATTTACCTAAATCAAGATCATCATTAATTTTTATTTCGCGGACAAACTCCGGCATATGACTAACCAATACTATAGCCCCTTCATATTCATTGATTGCTTCAGCGATTACTGGAATATGTCTAAAGTTTATATGGTTAGTCGGCTCATCGAGGATCAACAAACCCGGCTGCATCAAAACCAATCGGGCAAAAGACAATAGGCCTTTCTGTCCCTCGGACAACTCTCCTACGGTGTGGCCCATCAACTCTCCGGTAATCAAAAATCCTGCGGCTATCGATCGCATATCCTGAATATCTGTGCCATCTAGCATCGCCTCTTTCAAAGAATCAAAAACCGTCTGATCAAATTTTAAGGTGGCGAAGTCTTGGCTGTAATAGCCGACTCTGACTCCAGGAAGAATTTCTGCGCCTTCATGTTTGTCGGACACCAATGAACGCAAAAGCGTACTTTTGCCGACGCCGTTCGGTCCGGAGATAATCAACCTATTTCTTTTTCTTAAAACTTTATTCACTTCTTTCGTAACTGGCTCATGATTTTTTATTATTTTTACAGATTTGATCGCAACGATTTCACCATTGATATCCTGCGCTGGAATGATGAAATTTCGAATTGTCCTGTCTTCCCGCCGGACATCCACCTTGTTTTCTTCCAGTTCTTCTGTCTCATCCCGAAGCTTTTTAGCCAGTTTGCGCATCTTACCACCCTTATTGGCAAAAAAATTAACTTTTTCTTTACGATCCCGGATCTGTTTTTCCAGCTGTGCATTTTTCATCTGTTCGCGCTCTACCCGCTTGCTGATCTCTTCCACTACGGTATAATAATCTCCGACATAAGTTTCAATTTTGTGCGTGAACACATCCAGATAAATAACGCCTTCGGTAAAGCAGTTCAAAAAATCTGCATCATGAGAGATTACGATTACTGTTTTATCGTACATGATCAAAAAAGTGATCAGATGATCTATCCCTTCCTTGTCCAAGTTATTGGTCGGCTCGTCCAATAGGAGAATATCCGGATTTTGGATCAAGGCAAAGGCCAATAGCAATCGTGCCTGCTGTCCGCCCGAAAGATCCCCTACTCGTCTGTCGGTGGGAATAGTAAAGTTCACAGCGTCCATCACCTTGCTGATACGACTAGCCAGATTTGGCGGAACAACTTCAAAGGCTTTGGCAAAATATTGTTCGACTGTCAGATCAAAATCTTCTCGAGCTACTGTCTGATTGGCTGTTCCCACTGTTGCACCGCTGGCGATGGAAATTTTGCCTTCTTTCGGTTTCAGGTCGCCTTTGATCAGGTTGAAGAGAGTGCTTTTGCCGGCGCCATTCTGCCCCATCAAGGTGATTTTAGCGCCTTTGCGCACGCTAAAACTAGCCTCATCCAAAGTAGGTTTTTTATATTGATATTCAAATGTTACTTCATCGAATCTAAGAACGACTTCTTCCGCCATATTATTATTTTATTCCATCATACAAGCAAAGCTGTAATTGCAGGATTTTATTTTTAAATTAATT
>LBWY01000011.1 GCA_000995135.1 Parcubacteria group bacterium GW2011_GWE2_39_37
TCCAGTTTATCCAAAAATTTTTTTGGTATCAAATCAATCCCTTCCTCCACTAATTTTTCGAATATTTCTCTGTCCATATTTTTTTATCATCTCTATTTTCTGTTCCCTTGTCAACTTTTTAATTTCCGCCTCCTGTTTTGATGCTTCTGACCTGTTTTTAAATTTTTTTATGTAAACTGCTTGAACAGGCCTCCTTCCTCTGGTGTACTTTGCACCTTTCTCACTACTATTGTGCTCCTCAAGCCTTCGTGATAATTCTACCGTAATGCCAGTATAATAGGTATCGTCTGAACATTTTAAAATATAAAGGTAGTATGGCATAAGGACTATATAAAAAATAAGCCTGAGGCTTATTTCTTTTCTTGGTACTAACAAACCAATCTGTACTTGATCCCGAAATCAGGATTGAAACAGACTTCATGAGTGGCAAAAAAAGCATTCCAGCCAAGCAGGCTGCTTGCATATCTTGGCTTCAAAAAATCAACCGTAACTCTTTTTCTTTTTTTTGCATTCCCAACAATAACATCAAGATTGTACGGATAGCAATCGACCTGGAATTTGCTTGGACCTTCAAAGGACTTAGCCTTTTTAAGCTTGCTAATATCAATTCCCAGAGGAGAAGCGAGCTCTCCATTAAAGCAAGCGACTTGTGCCCCGCTATCGGGAATGGCCAAGATAGTTATAGAATATTCATTATTTATCAAAGTGACCGGGATATAAATTTGAGCACCAGTCGGCTCAACAAAGAAAAAAATCGGTCTTTTCATTTTTAAACCATGCGGCAGCAATTCAGCCAATGTCTTTCCATACTTAGCACGTGGAGTAGTCTCAGCATTATCCGCTACAGTCGCCTGATCAAATAACATCCACTGCCGATTATGACGTTTAAAAAATCTAAGGTCGCCAAAATAATAATAGTCGTAAATAAACTTTTCTTTCATTTATATTTTCTTAATCACCTTTAAAATTTCATCATGTACCAAACAGTTGGAGGCTAGGATATCTTTTCGGCTACTAGTCTCATTGTTCTTGAAAATTGTATCGCTAAATTCCAGCTGCCAAGGCTTGCCGGAAAAATCGGTGACCTGCCCGCCAGCCTCGCGCACCAATAACACCCCCGCTGCAATATCCCAGATTCTTGCCAGCTCGATAGCGGCACTGCCCAATTGGCGGCAATCCAGCTTATCCAATTTCTGTTTTTTGTAATAAGCTAAAGCGGTCTTTATGTCGCCTTTTGTGCCGCCATGACAAAAAGTATGGACAGCGTTGCCATCGGTCAGATTTGAAACTTTGATTTTTTTGCCGTTGCAAAAAGCTCCTTTATTTTTTTCTGCCCAATACAATTCTTTTAAAATCGGCACATAAACCAGCCCGCAAATTAGTTGATTGTCTTTGGCCAAGCCGATGGAAATTGACCACAAAGGATTATGAAAAGAAAAATTAGTGCTGCCATCGATCGGATCAATGATCCACAGATATTCAGACTTTATAGAATTGCTGCCGCTTTCCTCCGACAAAATTGCATGAGTTGGAAAAGCTTTTTTAATCTCATTCAAAATAATACGCTCTGATATGAGATCGCATTTAGTTAAAATCTCAAACTTACTTTTCAGTTCGATTTTAGAACGATCGAACTTAAAGAATTCCTTCAATAGTTGCTCCCCCGCTCTTTTTGCAGCCCGTGTGGCGGTGGCTTTAATTTTGTTTAAATTTTCCATAGTTTACATTTCCTCTAAAATTTTCAAACTGACCTCGCCTGTCTCGCTATCCAGAACAGCAAAAGTAGATTTAAGGAACATTCCCGACAAGGTCCCCGGATTGATCAAGCGAGTCCCCTTTTCGTTGCTTTCCCAAGGCTTGTGAGTATGGCCGTAAAAAATAAGATCAAATTTTTCCTTTTCAATTAATTTTTTATATAAAAAAGGTTCATGACAAAAACCGATCACCAATCCATCAATCAATATTCTCCCTCCCGCTCGATCATAATACTTGATATTCTTATATCCCGCTATCTTTCTCTCGTCGAAGCTATCAGCGTTGCCTTTGATTAGGTGGATGTCACCTTTAAAACCTGTAGTTAAAACTTCCAATGTATCATCATTTGTCAGATCACCACAGCAGATTATGGTTTTGACTTTTTGCTTATTGCACCAAGCAAGACATTGCCAAAGATTGGTTAGATTATCATGAATGTCTGAGATGATTGCTACCAACATACTATACTAATTTTTTAAATAAGCTTTTTTGGCTCCGGCTTCAAAATGTTTTACCTCCTCTTCGCTTAAATTATCTTTTAAAGACAGGGCCGGCACCAAAGCTGATATGGACACAACCATAACTAGCACAAAGATACCTTTGACTGGGAAAAACATCAAACACAACGCAGATAACACTGCGCCGATGATAAATGACATCGGCATGGCGGTGCGGAAAAAATCAATCAAATCCATGTCTTTACCATCTATTTTTTTATAGAAATAAGAATCACGCAGAAGTGATAATGCAGCGGCGGCAATTCTAGTGGCAAACAACACAACCACCCAAAGCCAGATATTTACTGAGTCGATGAAATAGATACTCCCACTAGTTATCGCGATCCACATAAGGAAAAAAACAATCATTTCTTTTTCGCCCCATTTTTTATCTGCCAACCAACCGATCGGATATTCTAAAATCAAGAATGGCACCAACATAAAGGCAAAGATGAAGCCGATATCTTGCCAGCTAATACCCAATTCTCGCAGATAGATCGGTGAATAGACAATCATCATCGCATAAAAAAATTCTAAAGCGAACGAAACATAATATATTCGCAATAAATTTTTGTGTTTGATCACTTTCTTAAATAAATTCAAAACCGTTTCTTTTTGAACAAAATGACTATTAAAGTCCTTAAGACCGGATAAAGCTAGGGCAAAAACCAAAACTTTGATCAATAAAACTAGGCCGAATAAACCGACGTAATCATAATTGCTTATTATATAAGTAGATAACAACGGGCCGATAATAAAGCCTGCGTTAAAAATAGTCATATACGAACCGCGAACTCGACCGGCCTCTTTCTCTGAAGAAAAAGATTCTAGAATTACATCCATGGCCACGATTATCAAGCCATCTGATATCAGATATGCTACCAAAGAAATCAGACCTAATAAATTAGAATCGGAAAAAATTAAAACTACCAAGCTGATGACTTGCGCTAAAATTGAAAAACAAAAAACAGTGACTTTGCCGAGGCGTTTAAAAAATTTATGAAGATTCAATAAAGCAATTAAAACTACTAGATAGGACGAGAGATAATAAATGCTTACATCTTCTCGACCTGACAAGTCCTTGAAATAAGAAGAGGCAACATAAATTATCAATGCTTGAGAAAGACCGACCAATATTGATAAGCCGTAAAACAATTTGATTTTAGATTTTATTAATTTTCCCATATTCTTTAATGGCGCAATTTGATTTCATAAACCATCTGTTCGATCTTGCGCAGGTTACCCTTGGCCTGGTCGTATTTTGTTCGCAAATACGAGGTCAGATTGAATTCTACCAGCTCGCCCATAATATCAGTAATGATTTCCTTGATATTTTCAACTTCTTTGACGTTGCCGTTAGTTGCCTCTTTAATCGCCAGGCGCACCAGTTCACCGGTAGTATCGCAAAGTCCAGCCAGATAACTATCAAAATCCACTTTTACCTCTTTGATCAGAGTCAGTTGTTTTTCGGAAATGATCTTGTAAAGCATTTTGGCTTCTACATATTCTTCTAACGCAGCTTTATAGCTTCCTTCATAACGCAAGCCTAAGCTTTTCTTGAAAACTGGCTCCAGGGAGGTCAAAGCCTTTTCCACTTCTTTCAGAATGATGCCCGCCTCCTTCAGCTGGCCTCGGTGCATAGTAAAAATAGAAATTTTAGATTTATGCAATGCATCCGAAGAACGACCGATGACTTCTCTTCGGCTCTGATTGAAGTAGTAATAATCCTTTTTTAAATTATCAAAAATTTTTTTGTTTAACATAATAAATTTTAAAAATTAAAGGATTCAGGTCGAGAATCCTAATCACACGATTATTTTTTTATTCGCCTATCTGGCAACCCTAAATATTTCCTCGATGGTAGTTTCCCCTTCCAAGGCCTTGAGTATGCCATCATGAATCATTAATAAAGTGCCGTTTTTTACTGCGGCTTGCTCGATATCATCATTGGTCACGCTATCTCCCTGAATCACTTTTTGGATATCTGCTGATACCTCAATCGCTTCATATAAACCGATCCTGCCTTTGTAGCCAAGATTTCCGCATTTCTCGCAACCAGCGCCTTTATAAAATTTTAAGACCTCCGGAATGACCGCTCCGCTTAATGGATTAATCTGGGACAAAAGCTTTTTCACCTCTGCCAAGACATCTTCGGACAGCTGATCCTCGTGTTTGCAGTACGGACAAATCTTCCTGACCAAACGTTGGCCTACGGAACACTCCATTGAACTGGCCAGCATCTGCCTTTCAATGCCCAAGCCGACAAAACGCGCAATCGCACCAGCGGCACTATTTGAATGGATCGTAGACAAGACAAGATGTCCGGTCATCGCCGCCTCAATGGCTGCCTTGGCAGTTTCATTGTCACGGATTTCACCGACCATGATTACGTTCGGATTCTGCCTCATCAAGGAACGCAGAGCGGCGGCAAAAGTATATCCTTCATCGACATTAATCTGAGTTTGCATGATACCTTCCATGTGATACTCGATCGGATCTTCAATCGTTATGATTTTAACATCCGGGCTATTCAGCTTATTTAACAAACTATACAAAGTCGTGGTTTTACCAGAACCGGTCGGCCCGGTAGTAATCACAATGCCCTTGGTTTTCCTGATTGATTTATTTATTATATCAAGCGCATTCGCCCTGATGCCCAAATTCTCCATCTGCAAAGATGCAGCTTGGCTTGCTAACAGACGGATAACTGCTGTTTCTCCATAACCGCCAGAGATGATTGAAACACGACAATCCATTTTTTCCTTGCTGAGAAAAATACTGAAACGTCCGTCATAGGTTGCTTTTTTTACACTAATAGAAAAGCCTGAGAGATCTTTCACATGGGAAATCAAAGGAATGTAGTGTTCTTTACTTAATTTGATAATGTCATGTAAAATGCCATCGATACGGAAACGAATTTTAACTCCGTTTTCGGTTGGATCTATATGAACATCACCTGCCTCTGCTTTAATTGCTACTGCCATTACTAAATTCAACATTTCCTTGATCGGTATATTTTCTACTGCCTCACCCATTTTTGTCAGATCTTTGGCCAATTCATCTGCTTTGATCAATTCTTGATCCGCTATTTTTATACCGCGACCAATGGTTTTAGAAACAACTATGTCATACAATGCATCAACATAATCCAGTTTGCCAATCACCCGGAATACCTCATCTAAAGATGTCTGGCCGGCTAAGCATTTCAAAACGCCGTCTTGTAACATGGTAATCATGCCGTTTTCAATAGCTTTTTCTAAGATTTTAAAAGCCGGAGCCTCGTCGGCGGTCAGTTCCTTGATGTCATTATCCATGGTAAATATTTCGTAAATACCGACCCTGCCTTTATACCCTTCATTGCATTTTTCACAACCGGTGCCTGCTTGAAAAGTTTTTGGCAACACAGTGGGAATGTCTATGCCTGCCTTGGGAGAAATAACTGCTAATATCTTATTTATTTTCTCATCATCTTCTTCGCTCCTTGTATATTCAACTTTGCAATTTTCACATAATTTACGGACTAAACGCTGCCCGATAATGCAATTGATCGAAGGAGTTAAAAAATACGGCTTGACACCCATGTCAACCAAGCGAGGAATCACACCGGATGCATCATTCGTATGTAGAGTTGATAAAACCAAATGACCCGTTAAGCTGGCTTGTACCGAAATCTCGGCAGTTTCTAAATCGCGTATTTCACCAACCATTACCACATCAGGGTCTTGGCGCAAAATAGATCTCAAGCCATTGGCAAAAGTATAGCCCTTGGCAGAATCGACTTGGCTCTGGTTTATGCCTTTGAGCTGATACTCGATCGGATCTTCTAGGGTAATAATTTTTATATCCGGTTTATTTAACTTATTCAAAATTGCATAAAGCGTTGTCGTTTTACCAGAACCGGTTGGGCCGGTAGTCAGGATCAGGCCGTTCGGTTTTTCAATCTCATGAGAAAGAATTTCAAAGGCCTTCGGCATGATTCCTAGGTCATTAAAGGATAAGCCCACTGAACTTGATTTCAACAAACGCATGACTACGCTCTCTCCATAAGAAGTAGGTAGAAACGAAGAACGAACTGCAATGTTTTCATCTGGTAAAAAAATCGTATAACGTCCGTCTTGCGGTTTACCTGTTACATTTATTTTCACCTTTGCTAACAGCTTCATTCTTGAAATGATTCTTGGCCAACTCTCTTTTTTGATCACCGCTGCTTCTTGCAGAACACCGTCTACTCGAAGACGCACCACTACCCCATGCTCTTCCGCCTCAATATGTATATCACTTGAGCCAGTTTTTAAGGCGGCAGCAATAATCAAAGTCACCACATCGCTGATGCTTACTTCATTGATTTTTCCATTCAGACTGCGGAAGTCTTGGATCTCTGCCTTAAATCTTTCCAAATCAGCCGCTTCTATCTTTACCCCTTTGATCATCGGAGGGGTTTTTGGCATTTTTTTGTATATCTTCAAGGAATAGTTAAGGCTCCTTTCTGAAATAAGATAAACTTCAGCCTTAACAAAATGTTCCTTTGCTATCCTGTCAGTCAAATTGTCCACCTCTTCCGAGGGTAAGGTAGTGCCGATCCTGACATTTTCTCCATCATAATAAAAACATACGACTGACATTTCAATGCAGGTCTCTTCTGGAATTAAAAACATCGCATCCGGACTAAGAGGAAAGCCGAATAAATTGATATAGGGCAAACCTTGTTGGCTTGCAATTTGTTGTGTCAATCGCTCTTTCTCTTTCACACTTATTTCCTCTTCCTTGGCAATAAGCTTGGCTTGCGCAGACTCATCGTCTGAAATGACACCCTGAGAAGAGCTGATCAAGTCCTCGATTGATTGTATTTTATTTGGCATAGATGGTTTCAGCTTTCATTAAATCTGTATACATAATAACAAAATTAAAAGATTAGATAAAGCAGACATAAAAGAGACAGATCTGCTCTGTCCCTTTTTATGTCCTCTTTACTCCGATGCTATTTTTTAAAAATATTGTCAGCCAATCTGATAAGCTTGCTTGTTCCACCAGCCCCTGTTAATTCGATGAATAAACCGGTCCAAGAAGTGATCTGGAAAGTTGTCAGAACTGCGCCAGAAAGCACGATAATGGCGATAAAGATAATCAATGCCAGAATAACGATGAGCCAAAAACCGATGAAAGAAGTCAGATAATTCAATGCCAAGGCTAAAAATGCGAAAGGGACAGCCAATATCAATAACAAAATAATAACAACTAGCCCAACCAAGAAACTTGCCAAAAACAACACAATAGCCATTTCCAAGCTGATCAACCAATTACTGATAAACAGATTCCAGCCCCTCTGTATCGCGCCAAAAAAGCTTTCATTTTTTAAAATTTTAAAAGCGATCGCATATTTGATGATAAAAGACAATGAGATTATGACCGGCGTGAATACTACGAAGGTGATCAGATAGAATAAGTTGACGCTTGTCAGCCCGACTTTACCTGCACTGAGGATGACCGGTAAGCTTATCAGGATGAATATGCCGTAAATCAAAATCTTGGTAATCAGATTATAACCCAATACCGGCCAAAAATTTTTGATACCGCTATCCAAGCCTTCTTTAAAGCTGTGCTTCTTTCCTGCCAGAGCATTGGCAGAATTATTAACCAAGGCGGCCTGAGAAACAATCGTCAACCAAATGATAAACAAAAGGAGCAACAAAAAAATAATAAACATCACCAAAGTAGTTGCAAACGAAAACGGGTTTTCAATTAAAAAATTCTTCAGAGTGATTAGTGTATTGACGCTGAGAACATTAGTACTTAAAAAATCCCTCACCCCGGCTATGATCTCTTGTCCGCCACCAAGACTATTATTGACAATCTCGTACTCACCCCCACCCAAAAGAGTCGCGAATAGACCAAAAAACCACAAGTATTTATTACTCCAAGTCAGACTTAAAGCTTGTTTTAAAATTTTACGATAAAGTGACATATTTTTTCTCCTTGTTTTATTAAAATTATTTGTTTATATTATACCAAAATCATAACAATGTCACAACAGGGAATAAATTTTTAAACAATTTTAATTTATAATTTTTAAAATAATACTTATCCCAAATAAAAACTCAGCGAATTTTCATCGCTGAGTTTTTATAATTCTGAACTTATCCTTTTGCAATTTCCTTCTGTCCCACAATTGCCTCAAATTCATCTTTTTCTAAAGTTTCTTTGATCATCAAGGCACCTACAACTTTTTCCAAAACTTCCCGATGGTTATGGATGATGCCTTGAGCTTGATGAGCAGCCTGATCGATCAAGCTAGAAATCTCTGCATCAATCTGTTCAGCAGTTTTCTCGCTATAATCTCTCTGCTCATGAATTTCTTTGCCTAAAAAAACCATCTCTTCTTTTTCGCCAAAAGTTCTTAAACCTAGGCTTTTACTCATTCCAAAATCAGTGATCAGGCGGCGAGCCAGCTGGGTTGCCCTTCGCAGGTCAGAGGTTGCTCCAGTAGTTACTTCACCGAAGATTTCTTTTTCAGCTAGCTGCCCGGCGAGAAGCACTGCAATTTCTTCGGTGAATTCTGTCTTGTTTCGTAAATGCTTATCCTCACTTGGCAATTTCAAGGTGTAGCCACCGGCACGTCCGCGAGCAATGATAGAGATCTTATGGACCGGATCGGTGTTAGGCAAAAAATGCGCTACTACTGCGTGTCCGCCTTCATGATAGGCAGTGATCTTTTTTTCTTTTTCTGACAAAACTCTACTTTTTCTTTCCGGTCCGAGCATTACTTTTTCAATACTTTCCAGAAGTTCCGGCATATCAATAATTTTCTTATTCCTTCTGGCAGTTAAAATTGCCGCTTCATTCAATAAATTTGCTAAATCAGCTCCGCTAAAACCAGCTGTTCGTTCTGCAACCAAACGCAAACTGACATCTTTTGCCAAAGGTTTTTTTCTGGCATGTACTTTCAGAATTGCTTCGCGATCAGCTATATCCGGTTCATCCAAAACCACCTGACGATCAAAGCGGCCGGGTCGTAAAAGAGCTGGATCTAGAACGTCCGGTCGATTGGTTGCCGCCATCACGATGACATTGGTTGTTTGATCAAAACCGTCCATTTCGACGAGGATTTGATTTAATGTCTGTTCTCTTTCATCATGGGAGCCACCGAGACCTGCTCCACGACGACGGCCGACAGCGTCGATTTCGTCAATAAATATGATGCAAGGAGCGCTCTTTTTGGCTCTCTTAAATAAATCACGAACCCTGGAAGCGCCTACACCGACAAACATTTCAACGAATTCAGAACCAGAAATGTTCAAGAAAGGCACATTGGCTTCACCTGCCACGGCTCGAGCCAACAAGGTCTTGCCTGTGCCCGGACTGCCTAACAGTAATACTCCGCGGGGAATTCTTGCCCCCAAATCAGTAAATTTTTTCGGAAATTTCAAAAAATCAACTACCTCCTTCAACTCCTCTTTGGCCTCCTTGGCTCCTGCCACATCTTTGAAGGATACTTTTTCCTTACCCTCTTTAGAAAATTCTCTAGCTTGAGATTGGCCAAACATCATCGCCTTGCTGTTGGCCCCCTGCACTTGCCGCAGCATGAAATAAATAAAAAAAGCGATAATTAGGAAAGGGATCACAAAAGGCAGAACCGTATTTACCCAAAAGTTAACTCCTGATTCATCCTTAACTTCGATTTTGATGTTATTGAGTTTTTCTCCGGTTACTCCGAAATTATTCAACAACTCTGACAAAGGCTGACCGGCTTCTTTTTTTACCACCTCCGTACTATTATCCTTTAAAGTGATTTTCAATTCATTTCCTTCAACAACGATACTTTGCACCTCTTGACTGTTGATTTGGCTGATTAATTTTTCAATGCCGACTGCGTTGCTTTTTTTGCTGCCACTCAGGCTGCTGAAAAGCAAAGAGACCAATAAAAAAACTACAAAAAAGATAAAAATATTTCTGAACAAATTTTTCATTTAATTAAGATTACTGCCGGTATATTACAGGCATTGCATTAGTTATAATCCAATAAATCATACAGGAATTAATACTTTTTTGCAATATTTACAATAACTATATTGTTTAATCATTAAATATTTTTGAAGCTTCTCTGAATAAAATTCACTAAGACGAAATCTAAGATTTTTTCTTTATTTTATAAATCCAACCCATCAGAAATATGACCAACCCGACGGTGATGACCCATAGATAATTTATCAGTTCTGCCTTTTTATCCCTACCTGCAATAGTCCATTGATCATTATTTGATATTTCTCCTGCCACTCCGGTTTTTAAACTTGTCTTTTTCAAATCCTCGCTTCCTCTCGGCAATATTCTAATGCCAGATTTTGTCTTGTTGGCAATGCCCGTAACAGCCACCTGCTCTCCTACTATATAATCTGCCTTGTTGATTCCGGTGGCAGTCTTAATATATACTTCCGCCTCATCAGTGCCATCGTCAAGATACATGGTCGAACCAGTCTTTTTAGTTATTTCACCATCGATGGTTATTAGTTGGCCCAAATATTCTTCCGTCAATTTATCACAGCTGATGTTGATCGGTAACGGCAATTTTTCTTTTCCCAAAACCTTGATATCAGCTTCCGCGCTGGTTTTTATCCTTAATTCACCATTGCTCTCGCTGACCTCACCTGCCACCTCAACCAAATCTCCGATTTTCAATTTGGGAAAGGCTTTGCGGTAGTTATAAATTTGAAAGCTTTTTTGCTTGTCACTGAGATAAAAAATCTGCGTTCCCAGAATTCCAGGTGTTACGATGACTACTCCCCTGACCTGCACTTTCTCACCGACATTGTTTTGGGACAATGAATCAATGGAGGTGGAGACTGCCCCAGAAATTTTTACTCCTTTTACAGCCTTGCTGCTGCTGACGGATTTTTTGGCTACCGAATTTTTTGTAGCAGTTGTCAGAATAACTTCTGAATTCGTTTTGCCTGGCGTGACTATTTTGGTCCAGATAAATTGCCCATCTTTTTGTCGTGCATAAGCGAAAGCTTCTTTAGCTTTTTCATATTTCACCAAATCTGCTAAGACATCGTTAGGATTGAACAGTCTGACTTCTTCAAGCGTATTATTGAGAACCAATCCGCTTTCAGCTTGTTCTAAAATATAATAACTGCCCGCTTTTATCTGAGTCGATTCGGCGAAACGATACCCCTTGCTTTCCCCTTCTTTATCATCCAAGGACCATCCCAACAAATCAACCATCTCTTTCCCTCGATTATACAACTCAATCCATTCTTGATCCGCATCTTCACCCAAAGAATTAGGCATAATCTCATTAATCAAAATATCCCCGGAAACAATTTTTTCAATTTTCAATGCAGATTTCTCTACTTGAACATAAAATATTTTTTCCAGACTGATTTTTTCCTTACCGTCATCAACAGTCAGCTTGATCGTTTGTTTGCCACTTTTAAGATAAACGTGCGAAGGGCTTGGCGAGCTACTGGTTGCGCCATCTCCAAAATTCCAATAGAAAAATAAGCGATCATCATCCTCATCGGTCGTATCAGAGCTGTCAAACAGGACTGGCTGGCCGACCAAGACCGGCTCTTTAAAATCCATTACTATCAGCGGCGGATGATTTCCTGACTTAAGAATATTCTGCCGCCCAGGTGTTGGCATTTCAGTCCAATGCCAAGTGCCATCACTGCCTCGAGCGTAACTGCAACCTTCTTTAACCTGTTCATATTTAATTGAATGCAAGGGTAGGGTTTTTTGCGGCTGGAACAAGCTGATTTCACTGCCGGTATTGTTCAAAGTCAACTTACTGTCTTTTCTCCAAACCACAAGATAACCGTTCGCTTTCAATCTATAGATATCGGTCGTACTTGCTTGAGCTCCGAACTCATAGTCTTTGCCAGATACTTGAAGCTTCCAACCAAGCAAATTTACCTCCTGCTCGCTTTTATTATATATTTCGATGAATTCACCGACCAGATCATCGCCGACAGGATTAGGTAAGATTTCTGAAATAATTATCCCTTCATTAAAGTCGTAAGCTGTGCCGGTGGTCGAAGGCTGACTATTTGCAGTGGTGGAAGACGAATTATTGGAATTATTATTTGCTTCAGATGTTTCGGTTAAATTTTGGTCAATAACTTCTGGGGTGGTTGTTGCTGTTGTCTGTTCGCTTTCTTCCTCCGCTACCGGGACAATGATGCTGTTTTCAGCTCGAGGCGTTCCGCCAGCCACCAAACTATTCTGCCAAACGTCTTGGGCGTTTCGCTCCATAGTGAAATGATTTTCTTTTTCTCCCGCTAACCAACCGTTCCCGCCATTAAGAACATCAATCGAGTTATTATTCTCGTCTCGCAATTCCAAGTCTTCTCCGCTATCCTCCAACGCTCCGACATAAATTGCGTCTGCAGTCACCTCGGGTAAAGTATCATCATCAGTCCGTTCTAATAAAAAATAACCACCTGCTTCGATTACTGCGGATGGACCTTCGATGGTTATTGAAGGTGTTCCGTCTAGAGCTTTCAAACTCCAACCGGTTAAATCAATATCCTGATCAGAATTGCTTTTTAATTCTATCCATTCATCACTCGTACTGCTTGCAGTTCCCATCCAGGCGATTTCATTTATCATTACACCGGGTTGCTCTGATGAATAAATAGGTTTAAGCGCACAAAAAAATTCTGCCACAAACAGCAGAATCAAAAGCAAAGCGACCAATTTATTTTTTTCAAACCGAAACGCATGCTTAAACATCCTCCTTTGTTTAATCATATTTTTTAGTTAAATTAATTACCTTAATTTTAACTAATTTTAAAAAAAATAAAAAGAGATAAAAAAAGCGATCACGCATGATCGCTATCTGTAATAATGCAAAGTTCTGATCACTATTTCCTCGTGACTTGAAAGAGCATTGATTGGATCCGGTAAAGGTTCTTCCAGCGGCCGTGAATATTGACGATGCTCACGACACATAAGCTCAAGAGGATTCTCTTTCATATCTGTGGAATTTATTTTCTTTCCACATCCTTTTTTGGGGCAGAAACCGTATGTTCCTATACGAATACGAAACAGTGCTGCATTTATAACCGTGTTTATTTTTCTTTCCATTTCCGATCTTTCGCATGGATGAAAAGAATTTATAAACTTAATTTTGAACGCCCTAATCATTAATATAAGGGCAATCTTTTCTGCTGGTGTCATTTTTCACTCCTATTAAAAGATCAGTTTCTATATTGAATCAGTAATTTAGCATTATATATAATAATTTTCAAGCTACGCTTTTTAAACCTTCATCAGGGCATTTTCCATCTGTCATCTACACAATAATATAAAAGCACTGACTTGGTCAGTGCTTTTATATTATTGTGCCGAGGACAGGACTTGAAGGGAATAAATCCCTCACCGTCAGTAATTCACCTTTTATAATTTAAACTAATAAATTCCTGTTTAAAAATATTCTCTACTACACCTGCCTCAGGGCAGGTTACGCATGTCCACAATACAAATAAAATATCCCGCAGGAGTGCGGGATATTTTATTTGTGCCGAGGACAGGACTTGAACCTGCATACCTTGCGGTACTTGCTCCTAAGGCAAGCGTGTCTACCAGTTTCACCACCTCGGCTGATCATGCAAACATTACAACACTTGAACACTTGAACATAAAAATGCTTAAGTGCTTTATTGTTGAAGTGTTCACGTGCTTTATATTTTTAACTAATTTGTCCACATTTGTCAAATTATGCTATCATAAATATATCTTTTAAAAAAAATCAAACAAGAATTTTATGATTAAAAAAAAATCGACTAAAACTGCTATATCCATGGAAGCAGATGAAGTCTCTTCTACTGACAGAAAGATCGCTGCGCTCTCTTATGTCTTCATCTTATTCCTTATTCCTTTACTCGGCAGACAAAATTCAAAATTCGTTCAATTCCATGCCAAACAAGGCTTGGTTTTATTTGCTATAGAGGTCGTTACTTGGCCCTTTTCTATGATTCCTTTTATCGGTCAGCTATTCATTACTCTACCCTTAATCATTATTTCTGTATTAGGAATAGTAAAAACTCTAGGCGGAGAAACTTGGGAAATTCCTTACATCCATAACTGGAGCAAAAAAGTGACTATAAAATAATTTTTAAAAATAATAATAAAATTTCCAAACTTTATGTCAAAATTTATAAAATTTTTTGATGAACTGACAATCAAAGACGTCCCGATGGTAGGAGGAAAAAACGCCTCTCTTGGCGAAATGTATCGCAAGCTCAAAAGCAAAGGAGTTTTGGTGCCCAACGGTTTTGCCACCACTTCGGAGGCATATAATTATTTCATGGAACAAAGCGGTTTGAAAGAAAAAATTCGGGAAATCCTTAAGGGCTTAGACACCCACAATGTTGTCGATCTTGGCAAACGTGGAGCCAAGGTCCGTGAAACGATTTTAAAAATCGAATTGCCGGCAGATTTTAAAAAAGAAATCCTTACTGCCTACAACAAACTTTCCAAAGAATCAAAAACTGCCAACCTCGATGTGGCCGTTCGTTCATCTGCCACCGCAGAAGATCTGCCGGATGCGTCTTTTGCCGGACAACAGGAAACTTTTTTGAATATTCGCGGTGAGAAACAATTGATGGACGCGGTTAGAAGGTGCATCGCCTCTCTTTTTACCAACCGTGCTATCTCCTATCGTGTTGATAAAGGCTTTGATCATTTTAAGATTGCCTTGTCTGTAGGTGTGCAAAAAATGATTCGTTCCGATCTTGCTGCCTCCGGCGTGATGTTTACCATTGATACTGAATCTGGTTTTGCCAACACCGTCCTGATTAATTCTATTTATGGACTTGGAGAAAATATCGTGCAAGGAAAAGTTACCCCGGATGAATTCTATGTATTCAAACCAACCAAGAAAATTATTTCCCGCTCCTTGAGCCAGAAAAAAATTAAAATGGTCTATAGCACTAGCACCACGAACCCGGTCAAGGATGTGCCGGTTGCTGCTGCCGATCAGATGAAACAATCAATCACTGATGATCAGGTAATCCAGCTGGCAAAATGGGCAATGATCATTGAAAAACATTATGGCCATCCGATGGATATCGAATGGGCCTTGGACGGTCGTGAGAAACAGCTTTATATCGTTCAAGCCAGACCGGAGACTATCCATAGCGTCCGCAATTATAATATCATTGAAGAATATAAATTGGATAAAAAGGGCAAAGTTTTGGTAACCGGTCACAGCGTAGGCAACCGCATCGGTGCTGGTGAAACTAATCGTATTATGGAAGTAAAAGATATCGCCAAATTTAAGAAGGGCCAAGTACTGGTTACTACCATGACCGATCCGGACTGGGAACCGATCATGAAAATCGCCTCCGCCATAGTTACGGATTCAGGTGGGCGCACTTGTCATGCCGCCATCATTTCTCGCGAACTCGGCATTCCTTGCGTTGTCGGCACCGGAAATGGCAGCTCGACATTAAAATCAGGAAAGAAAGTTACCGTAGATTGCGCCGAAGGTGATGAGGGCTATGTTTTCGAAGGTGTGTTGCCTTTCAAGATAAATAAAACTGACATCAACAACATGAAGCGGCCAAAAACCAAAGTCATGATGAATATCGGTTCGCCGGACATTGCTTTCGCCACCTCGTTCATACCTAATGACGGTGTCGGCCTAGCTCGAGAAGAATTCATTATCAACAATACCATCAAAATTCATCCTTTGGCGTTATTGAATTATGAAAAAATTACCGACAAAAAAGTAAAGAAACAGATTGATGAAATTACCGCAGGCTACAAAGACAAGAAGCAATTCTTTATTGACAAGCTTGCCGAAGGCGTTGCCACTATCGCTGCCGCCTACCATCCGAAAGATGTAATCATTCGTTTGTCTGATTTCAAATCCAATGAATACGCCAATTTAATCGGTGGCACTCCCTATGAACCGGTTGAAGCAAACCCGATGATCGGCTGGCGCGGTGCCTCCCGCTATTATGATCCAAAATATGAACCGGCCTTTGCCTTGGAATGCAAAGCCTTGGCTAAAGTGCGAAATGAAATGGGGTTAACCAATTTAAAAGTGATGGTTCCATTCTGTCGCACTGTAGTAGAAGGTAAAAAGGTTTTAGAAATCATGGCAAAACACGGCTTACCGCAAGGAAAGAACGGCCTGGAAGTTTACGTCATGGCTGAAATCCCAACCAACATAATACTGGCAGAAGAATTTGCCAAAGTTTTTGACGGTTTCTCTATCGGCTCGAATGACTTAACTCAACTTTGTCTAGGCATTGATCGTGATTCCGGCATACTCAACATCGCCGGTGCTGCCAATGAAAAAAGCGAATCAGTCAAAGATCTCATCCGCTACCTGATTGCAGTCGGTAAGAAAACCAAAACCAAAGTTGGCATCTGCGGACAGGCCCCCTCTGATTTTCCAGACTTCGCAGAATTCTTAGTCGAGCTTGGCATCGATTCCATCTCCTTAAATCCTGATACTGTTATTAAAACAACGCTGGCAATTACGGAAAAGGAAAATAAGTTGAGTAAGAAAAAATAAAACCCAGTCCTACTTTACATAAAAAAATAAGAGCAGAAATATTCTGCTCTTATTTTTATACTTTTTGACTCATAATAACATCCACGGTGTCATTCTCATCGAAGACGGTTGACGACAGCTTCTTTTTTAACCGTCATCCCCGCGTAGGCGGAGATCCAGGGTCAAACTTCATAAAACAAGTAACCATTTAAAACAAAAGTCATGCACACCTCCATCCGTCATCCCCGCGAAGGCAGGGATCCAGAATTAAACTTAATAGAACAATTGTACTTAACGGTTTAATACATCAGTTGCACGACAAACCCTTAATCCCGGCTCAAAGGCCGGGACGACACTTCTTCTCCTATAATTCATTTACCTTTTCTACTATGCCACTCTTCTGTCATCCCCGCGAAGGCGGGGATCCAGGGTCAAAGTACACAAAATACTATTTCTTTATTCAACAATCAGTTCGCACCAACCCTGGATCCCAACATTCATTGGGATGACAATTATTTGTGTTTCATTCCTTTGTGGGTAAGGAATTCCAAAATTCTGACAAGTTATTTCTAGAATGATTGTTCGTTATTTTTAACCTTTCTCCCGCTGGATCCCCGCATACGCGAGGATGACACAATTATTTTTTGTTGTTATTCCGGATGGACCCAGGGGCTTGATCTTTGGGAAGTCTGGATCCTTATTTTGTGTCATTCCTGCGAAAGCAGCCTGCCTGCCGGTAGGCAGGGGATCCAGAAATTTTGACAAGTTATTTCTAGAATAATTGCTTGTTATTTTTAAACCTTCCTCCCACTGGATTCCCGCATGCGCGAGGATGACACAATTATTTTTTGTTGTTATTCCGGTGAACCCAGGGGCTTGATCTTTGGGAAGTCTGGATCCTTATTTTGTGTCATTCCTGCGAAGGCAGGAATCCAGAAATTCTGACAAGTTGTTTCTAGAATTATTTTTAGTTATTTTTAAACCTTTCTCCCACTGGATCCCCGCATACGCGAGGATGACACAAATTTTATTGATGCCACTTTCCTTCCAAGATTAATATTATTTTAAATTAGCCATTATTTATACTTCCCACCAAACAATCATTGACATTAACAAAAAAATGTGCTATATTATACTTGTCTTTTATGGATTGCTTTTTGTACAAAATATATCTCCCTTAGGGAGAAAGGAGAAAAAAGATGAAGATTATTGCAAATATTGTCCTGTTCGGAATTTACCTCGGGATAGTTTTCCCTCCCCAGCTCAAAGAATTCATCATGAATGAACCTGATCTACCTTTCATAATCGGGTTGATAGTGGTTGGGGTAATCGTAGCTTTCTGCTCCCCCTTCATTATCCAAAGACAGTGGCCAACGACGTATGTTTTCTGGCTCATCCTGTCGGTGGTGAATATCGCTGTCATCATCTTGATGGCAATTTCTCCCTTCTGGGACTTTTCCAACAGAACATACACAGTATTGACTGTTGGTGTCGTGTTCTGTTGCACGATTGTTCTTGTTATGGAGAGGCAGAATATTCTGCGACATCATTCTCGCTGTTGAGAGGGTCGCAGACTAAACTGCAAACATCTTGTCCCGCCAGGCCAGCTGGCTCTTCAGAAGTATCAATACCTCCTTCACATGCAGCAGGGCATAGGGCCTAATCGCTGCGCCCCGGACTTCAAACACCCGGGGTTTACTTTTTTATTGACTATTTCATATATACAGAGGAAAATATAACTATGCTCAACTTCCTTCATACTTTCAATCCCCAACCGATCCTCTTTTCGTTTGGTCCGATCAATATTTATTGGTATGGACTCTTTATGGTACTAGGCATTATTGCCGCTTTGGCCATAACCATAAAAATAGCCGCTGCATATCAGATAAAAAAAGATACTATTTTTGATTTGGCCTTCTGGTTGATTCTTTTCGGGCTTTTCGGCGCCAGAGTATATGACGTTTTTCTGGAATATCAATATTACATCAATCACCCCTCGGATGTTTTTAAAATCTGGCAAGGAGGGTTGGCCATCCATGGGGCGATACTTGCAGGGATAATCACGCTTTGGATTTTTACCAAGAAACAAAAATTAAATTTCTGGCTGCTGACCTCAATCATCACGCCGGGTTTGGCCCTTGGTCAAGCCATCGGTCGCTGGGGCAATTATTTCAATCAAGAGCTTTTCGGCTTACCGACCTCACTCCCCTGGGGCATCCCGATTGCTATTTATAATCGGCGGGCTGATCTAATCACCGCACAATATTTTCATCCGACTTTTTTATACGAATCGCTTGGCAGTCTTTTGATATTCATCATCTTGATATTCATTCATCGCCTGATAATAAAAAAATGTAATCAAAAACCGATTTCACTACTGTTTACGTGTTCACGTGCTTATATGCTTACTGTTTTCTTTTATGCCTTCGGCTATTCGGTTCTGAGGTTTTCACTGGAATTCATCCGCATCGATTTCGCTCCCACTATCTTCGGTTGGCGCTGGCCGCAACTCATAAGCCTGATTATCAGCCTTATTTCCCTATTCGTCATAATTTACGTTTTTTCGGCAATTGCAAAAGACAAGAGGCAAAGGCCTTGAAAAATAAAACAATCTGTGTTATTGTAATAAAAGTCTCTCACACTTAACTCGTTTTATAATTAAAATCTAAGTAATAAGAAAAACTATGCCAAATCGCAAATCGGCTAAAAAGGAATTGCGCAAGAGCGTTACCCGCACCGCCTACAACAAAAAAGTCAAAGACAATGTTAAGGGCTTGGTTAAAAAAAGTATCAAAGCTATCACTGCCAAAGAAGAGCAGGCCACTGAAATGGTCCGAAAAACTCTAAAAGCAATCGACAAGGCTGCAAAAAAAGGTATTCTAAAAAAGAACACCAGAAACAGAAAGAAGTCCCGTTTAGCCAAAAAATTAAACAAAATGAACAAGGCTTAAGATAAGAAAAATAAAAACCGCCTCCTAATCGAGGCGGTTTTTATTTTCAAAAAATTATAATTTTACTATCAACATATTGAGCGCAAGCAGAACATCCGTTTTCCCTGTTTTCATTTCATAGTCCATTTTTACCAGACGATCAAAGATAGATTTTAGATTTGTTAAATTAAAATTCCTGACTTGAGTGACAGCTTTTTGCACGACAAAAGGATGTAATTTCAAAGTACTGGCAATGTTGCGGGCATTGCTGCCACTATCCAAAGCCTGCCGTACTTGCAACAAGATTTTAAATTGACGCAAGATCATATTCAATAGATAATCGCCGGTACTGCCTGCTTCAATCTGCTCTTGAAATAATTTAACCACTAAATTTTTATTACGGTTACTGATTGCATCGGTTAGGGCGAATATGTTTTCGTCGATACTGCCGCTTACCAATTCTCGAACATCTGATGTCTCAATCTTGTTCACCCTTGCCTCGCCGGATAAATGCAGCTGTTGTCCTGCCTTATAATTCACCAATTTATCAAGATCATTGTTCAGGGCCCATAAATCATTTCCGACCAAAGAGACCAAAGTATTGGCCGCTTCATGACTGATCTGTGCTTTCCTCATTTCAACTTCCTTTTTCAGCCAATTCAACAACTCCAGATTAGACAAGGGTTTGAATTCCTGAGCATATTTACTCTGGGCTAAAAATTTAAACAATACGCCCCGCCCCTTGGTCAAACCTTTGCTAGCGCTACCAATTTCATCCCAAACAATGATTATATTGTCGTCAGTCTTTTCATTTTTCGAGGTCAAATAAGTATAAAATTGCGAAAAGATCTCGTCATCCTTTCTGGCAAAAAGATTCTCGATGACCACCATGCGCTTTTTGCTTAAAAGAGAGACTGAGCCGATCGCCTGGTTCAATTTATCCAGGTTCACTTTTTCCCCTTCCAAGACAGCCAAACTGGTCCCTTGGGGGTCGATTTCTCGTAAAAATTTATCTTTGAGCTCTTTTAACTTTTGCCGGCTTCTGAAGGTGTCTTCGCCGTATAGGAATATTATCATATTGATATTTTTTTATTCTTTGCTAGAATATGGGTATAATCACTAACGTAAAAAATTTAGCATTAAATTATGCAAAAATCTAGATGTCCGATTTGCAACAGCGATGTCATTGTCGATGACGAATCAATAAGGGGCGATATGGTCAACTGCTCCAATTGTGGAAGCGATTTGGAAATTACCGTCCTCCACCCCTTACTTTTGACCAAGATTGAAGACGAACTAGCCAACTAATAATTACAAGACCGAAACAAACTTTTGCTTTTTAAAAGTAGAGTTTGTTTTTATTTTAAGAACTTCAACAATTTCACTCCGTGACAATTCACTGACTATTTTATCTTTTTGGCTTCGCTTTTGAAAAGATTTCCTCGCTCTTTGTAGTTCTTGAACATACCAAAACTGGCACAGCCGGTTGAAAGCAAGATCACGTCTCCGGCAACCGCCTGTTTTTTTGCCTCTGTAACCGCAACAGTAATATTATCAGCTAAAAATATTTTATTTTCCGAATAACCGGCGCGTATCAATTCATCGCCTAGGCGTAATGTGGCCGCACCTGCAAGCAGAACTACATACTTTACCCGTCGTTTGATTTCTTTAGCAAAATTCTTAAAATTCGCTCCTTTATCTGCACCCCCTGCTAATAATATTATTGGGGAAGAAAATGCCTTCAGGGCAATGATCGCCGCCTCCGGGGTGGTGGCGAAAGAGTCATCAAAAAATTTTACGCCCTGTACTTGATTAACCAGCTCAATCCGATGCTCAAGCCCGGGAAATTTGGCCACTGCTTTTGCAATCACCTTCTCTTTGACACCGATAAACTTTGCCACCTCGTTAGCGGCGGCAATATTTGCTTTGTTATGATCACCAGGCAATTTAGAGGGTAGATCCAGTTTATCATAATAAACTACCTTGCTTTTCGGTTTTTCTTTTTTTATCCTTGGCTTTAAGCTTTGGTGGAAAACTGCCAAATCACTTTTCTTTTGAAAACGGAAAATATTGCTCTTTGCCAACCAATACGCAGCAAGAGTTTTATGAAAGTTAGGATTGTTCGGATCGGCCGGTGCCAGATGTTCCTTATAAAAATTTACGACAACTGCTATCCTGGGACTGATCATTACGTCTTCAAGATGAAAGCTGGACAGCTCAAGAACCACCCAATCGGTTGCCTTGAGCTTGGCCATGAAGTCAAATGGCGCAACGCCGATATTACCTCCCAGCCAAACTTTCTTCTTCGCTTCTTTCAGAATGGCATAAATCAAGGACGATGTCGTACCCTTTCCCTTGGTGCCGGTAACACCGATAATATTCTTTGTCGGTACGATTTCTAAAAAAAACTTAATCGGACTGGAAACTTCGATTGTTTTATTTAATTTTTTTGCTTCTTTTATTTTCGGACAGCTCAGGATCCAGCCAGGCGAACGGAAAAGAATGTCAAACTTATACAATTGTTCTTTGTAGCCGCCTTCCAGCTGCCATTTCAAATCAATAAAACGTTGCTTACCGGCGAGCTTATTAATTTCTTCGAATCTAGCTCCCAACAGTTCCGGCGAACGAAAATCACAAATAGTTATTTCACAATTGATTTTTTGTAGAAATAAATATTTCAGTAACGCCTGGTTCTCGATCCCCAAACCTAACAAAGCGATTTTTTTATCGGCTAAACGCTTAATTTTATTTTTCATAATTCGTAATTGATAATTGATAATTGAATTTACTCCATCTCTCCCCAGCTGTCACCGACTTTTACATCGACTACCACCGGCACTTTTAATTTGATTGGGCTTTCCATTATCTGTTTTATGACTTCGGAAATCTGCTCAACCAATTCTTCTTTTACCTCAAATACTAATTCATCATGAACTTGTAAAATCATTCTGGCGTCTTCACGCTTGAAATTTGCATCAAGATATTTTTGCACCTCGATCATCGCAACTTTGATCATATCGGCTGCCGTGCCTTGCAAGGGAGTATTGATGGCCATGCGCTCTGCTCCTTTTTTAACTTGGATAACGGAAGAGTTTATTTCCGGCAAATATCTTCTGCGGCTGAATAGTGTCTCGATATAACCGCTCTCCTTGGTTTCTTCAATCGTCCTGATCATGAATTCCTTGATTCCGGTGTAGACAGAAAAATAATTATCAATGAATTCCTTGGCTCGCATATAGGAAATATCCGCGGCTTGAGACAAGCCGTGCGGACCCTGACCGTATAGGATGCCAAAATTAGTGGCCTTGGCCTCACTTCTCATTTTTTTTGTCACTTCCTCCAGTGGAATTTCGTTGATTGCCGCTGCGGTAGCGGTATGAATATCTACTCCATGCTTAAAAGCTTCAATCATTTTTTTGTCACCGGACATATGGGCGGCCAATCTCAGCTCGATCTGAGAATAATCAAAACCGACCATTTTAAAACCTGGTTCCACCACAAATGATTTTCTCACTTCTTTACCCCATTCGCCACGGATCGGGATGTTTTGCAGGTTAGGGTCGGAGGATGAAAGCCTTCCCGTGGCAGTGATCGTCTGATTAAAGCAGCTATGCAGGCGCTTTGTCTTCTGGTTTACCAACAAAGGCAAGGTATCGACATAAGTAGTGACCAACTTATTCAATTCCCGATATTCCTGAATAAACTTAATAATCGGATGCAGATCTTTCAATTTTTCTAACTCGTCCGCCGCGGTTGAAAAGCCGGTTTTGGTTTTACCGATTCCGACTGAAGCGATTTCAAGTTTTTCATAAAGAATTTCTCGTAATTGCTGGGTAGAATTGATGTTGAATTTTTCACCTGCTTCATCATAGATATTCTCTTCCAAGGCTTTGATTTTTTTGTGCAACTTCTTACTTAAACTGTTTAAAAAATTGCTATCGATCTTGACGCCATTGCGCTCTATCCTCGCCAACACCGCGATCAGGGGCAGCTCGATTTCATGATAAAGCTTTTCCAATTTTTCTTTCTTGATCATTGGCGTCAATTTTCTGACTAACCGTAAGGTGAAATCAGCATCCTCGCAAGAATAAAGAGCCAGCTTCTCGTTTTCTATCTGATCAAAGGTGATCCTTTCTTTCCCCTTGCCCAATAATTCGTCTTTGCTGATCTTTTCAAAACCCAGCTCGGTAAAAGTCAAGGCATCCAAGTTGTGCTGCCTGGTGCCTGGGTTCAAAAGATATGAAGCAAGCATGGTATCAAAGCTGCCTCGCATCTCGATGCCTTGTTCAAAGAGTACGGCAATATCAAACTTCATGTTATGTCCGTATTTTTCAATATTATCATCTTCCAAAATCGGCTTAAGCTTTTCTAGCCATTCATTTTGCGGCTGGTTTTTTACCTCTTCTTTTTTCAAATCGAACAAGCCAGGCTGGCTCTGAACATTTTCCGTTTTTTTGAAATTAATATAATAAGCTTCTCCCTCTTTCCAAGAAAAACTGATGCCTAGCAATTCCGTGGTGATCGGATCGAGTGAGCTGGTTTCGGTGTCGACAACAAAACTTTTTTGCACGCTTAATTTTTGCAAGAAATTTGCAAAATTTTTGTCGTTATCAATGGTAATGTATTTAAAAAGATTTCGGTTCCGTTCGAATTTATCTATCGTTTCACCTGCTTGATTTTTATTTTGCACAGTCTGGTATTTCAACCCGAGCTCCTGCACTCTTGGCAAAAGAGATTTGAACTCCAACTCGCTCAGGAGCTTCACTACCCCCGCCTGGTCATATTCGCCGAAAGCTGATTCTGCCAAATCAAAATCAATATCGGCAGCCAGATTGATGGTAGCCAAACGCTTTGACATAAAAGCGTCTTCTTGGTGCTTCTGTAAAAGCTCTTTTACCTTGTCCCTGATATCTGCAGAATCAAGCTGAGCGTATAAATTCTCCAGAGTGGAAAATTTCTGTAACAGCTCAGTCGCTGTTTTTTCACCGATGCCGCGAACCCCCGGAATATTGTCAGACGGATCACCACGAAGAGCTTTGTAATCCACGATCTGATTAGGTGCCAAAGCGAAACGCTCAAGTACTTTTTCTTCGTCATAAACCACCGCCTCAGTAATGCCGCGACTCATAGTATAGACTTTAGTAAAATCATCCACTAATTGCAAAGTATCCAAATCTCCAGTCAATATTATTTTTTCCGCCCGGTCTCCAACTTGCTTCACTATCGTGCCGATCAGATCGTCTGCCTCAAAACCGTCTTTCTCATAGATTGGTATATTAAACGCCTGGACCATTTCTTTGACCCGAACAATCTGGTTGTACAATTCTTCCGGCGCCTTGGTTCTGGTTGCTTTGTATTCTTTATACTCTACATGTCTGAAAGTGGTGCCTTTTCTATCCAAGGTCAATACCACATAGTCTGGTTTCATCTCTCGCAAGGCCTTGATCAGAACACTGGCAAAGCCGTAAACAGCGTTAACCATTTCGCCAGCCTTGGTCGATATCGTAGGTGGCAGGGCATGAAAACTACGATGAATCAAAGCATGACCATCGATAATCATCAGTTTTTTCTTTTGTCCGCCAGTTTTCTTTTTTTCTTTATTCATACCCTCATTACATCAAATTTTACCCTATTTTGCAAACCAAAAAATACATTTGCCATGGAAGAAAATAAGGTTTTGAAACCACTGAAATGCTATCTCCCCTTCACCGATTTCAAATCAACCGGTTGACCATAAAAGAGTTCAGTCAATCTTTTGACCTGAGCAGATTTTTTTGTGGTCAAAAAAACTTTCTTACTTTCTCGATCCAGCTTTGTCTCAATTTCTGGATGATTAGATAAATATTGTTTTAGTTTTTTTGCCACAATTTGTCCCTGGGTAACTAATTTTATTTTGAAGGGCAACAACCTCCTGATCTCGGCTTCAATAATAGCATAGTGGGTACAGCCCAAAACCACGGTATCAGTTTGTGGATTTAGTTCAATTGTTTGTCTGATATACTCATTGATTATCGATTCCAACTTCGCTCCTGTTATTTCACCAGTCTCTATCAAGGGAACAAATAAAGGACAAGCTAGCTGTGTCAAACTTACCTCCGGATCAATTTTTATTATTTCTGCTGGATAAGCATTTGATTGTACGGTCATTTCAGTCGCCCACAGGCAGATCTGTTTAGTCTGGCTGAATTTATCTGCTTCTTCAGCTGTGGGGAATATTATGCCCAAAACTTTTTTGCCAGGATATTTTGTCGGCAACAACTCTTGTTGGATTTTTCGCAAGGCGACTGCCGAAGCAGTGTTGCAAGCCAAAACAATCAGATCGGCCCCCTGGCGGAATAATTCCTCCAAGCCCGGGCGTTGTCACCGAGATATATATATGAATATTCCGGAAGTAATTTTTCAACTTCCTTTAGAATTGTTAAGCCGCCAAAGCCAGAATCAAAAAAACCGATCATATTTTATTCTAGTTATTAGTGTATAGATTATATCATTAACTCTCCCAATAAAAAAACTCTATAAAGGTTATAGAGTCGATTTGCATTGGAACTGGAATCCACCATCGAAGAAAAAGGTTGTGGGAACTCTAATTCCCAACTTTTCTTCAAAATATTCGGTGATAAAACATTTTGCATTATCGGACGTACCCCGTGAGCGGCCGATGTGCGTGACCAAGATGATTGCGAGCTTATCTTTGTGCTGGTTCACAAGCTCGATTACCTCATCTGATTCTACCGGGAAAGGTCCATGCGTATCCTTGGGGGACAACCTTTCATCTACTTCATAACAGATGCCGAGATTGGCTGCCATCCTCCCAGCTGTT
>LBWY01000012.1 GCA_000995135.1 Parcubacteria group bacterium GW2011_GWE2_39_37
GCCAATTAACCAGCCTTTTTTTTCTGGATCTTTCTTGTTTAATAAATCTAAATTTCCTGTTTCTATATCCATATAGTATATTCTTAAAAACTTCGTCTTATTCCACCCACCTCACACTACCCTCTTCACCAGTCAACCTGAGGACAGGCTTTTCGCAAGGAGAGGAAAAGAATGCCTATTTCCCACAACACTTCTTATATTTCTTCCCACTACCACACGGACAATTGTCGTTTCGTCCGATCTTGTTGCCCTCGTCATCCTTTGGCTTTTGCGTTACTGGTGAGTTATTGGAGGTCGGATTAGCTGCTTGTCCGAATACGGAGCTGCCTTCTTGCATTTCCTTGGCAGGTGCTACATAGTTGGTAGCTCGATCGGCCAAACTTGGACCGGCAAAGCTGGAGATACCGCCGATCTTGTAAATTGAGTATACAACTTGTTTCTGAATCAGATTATTCAGCTCATTATACATAGTAAAGGCTTCTCGCTTGTATTCTATCAATGGATCGCGTTGGCCATAACCACGTAGACCGATGCCTTGTCTTAGGCTTGCCATCGCTTCCAAGTGCTCGATCCATAGAGTATCGATGGAGCGAATTAATATTTCTTTCTCCACCTGAATCCAATTCAGTCCTGCCTCTTTTGCCTGAATCTTCAAGCTTTCATAAATTCCTCGTGACAAACCAACTAGATGTTCAATAATCGCTGTTCTTGCTCTTACCTGATCTAATTTGTTGCCCTCACTAGTAAAGTTAGCTAAGTCTGTTTTTATTTTTTCTTCTACCGGGAAAATAGTATGGACCACCTGATAAATCTCATCCAAATTCCATTCAGTGATCGCCTCGGCAGCAGTATGAAAGCTCACTACATGCTCTATTTCGCTCTCTACCATTTCCAAAATAATTTCAGATAATCTTGCTTCTGTAGCAGCATCGGATTTCTGGCCTTCAGAAATTTCTTCCTCTCCAACAAGAACGCCGCCTTTTCCACTAGCCTCCAGAATCTCTCGCCTTTTTCTATAAATCGCTTCACGATGCTTATTGATAACATCATCATATTCCACCAAATGTTTTCTGATGTCGAAATTATTGCCTTCAACTTTTTTCTGTGCGGATTCTATCGAACGTGAAATTAACTTATTTTCAATCGGCATGTCCTCCGGCAAACGCAATGTTGCCATCATATTTTTCATCCTATCGCCACCGAATATTCTCATCAGATCATCCTCGGTAGATACATAAAACTGTGAAGAACCAGGATCACCTTGTCTTCCGGCACGTCCTCTCAACTGATTATCTATACGTCTTGCTTCATGACGTTCAGTACCGATCACATGCAATCCGCCCAATGCAACAACCTTATCATGTTCTATTTTCCATTCTGCAAAAGATGGATCGCTATCATCTGGCTGCACTCCTCCAAGCATAATGTCTACACCGCGACCAGCCATGTTAGTAGCCAGAGTTATTGCTCCCACCTTACCTGCGTTAGCGATTATTTCCGCCTCTCGTTGATGATTTTTCGCATTAAGCATTTGCGGTCTCAAACCTTCCCGCTCCATCAGCAAGGACAATATCTCATTTTTTTCAATCGAAATAGTACCGATCAATACCGGTTGTCCCAAGGCGTGCTTGGCCTTGACTTCTTCTATCACTGCTTTGAATTTTCCTTCTTCTGTTCTGTAAATCAAGTCATTCAAGTCTTTCCTAACCATTGCCCGATGAGTAGGAATAACGGTTGTTTCCAGTTTGTATATCTTATGGAATTCTTCTGCTTCTGTAACGGCTGTTCCGGTCATACCGGCTAATTTTTTATACATTCTAAAATAATTTTGAAAAGTAACAGTAGCCAATGTTTGGCTCTCTCGTTGGACTTCCACACCTTCCTTTGCTTCGATTGCCTGATGAAGACCTTCACTATATCTGCGGCCCTGCATCATACGCCCGGTAAATTCATCGACAATAATCACTTCGCCATCACGCACGACATAGTCACGATCGCGCTTGAACAATACTCTAGCTTTTAGTGCCTGCTCTATATGATGAACATTGCTGATACCCCCGGTTGTATAAACATTGTCTACGCCGAGCCATTTTTCCATCTTATTGATCCCACTTTCAGTCAAAGTGGTGGCGCGCATTTTCTCGTCAACATTATAGTCCTCGTCTTCAACCAAGCGCTCTACTAATTGTGCAAATTTGAAATATTTATCTGTGGATTCTTCCGCTGGCGCAGAGATGATCAATGGCGTTCTTGCTTCGTCGATCAAAATCGAGTCAACTTCATCAACGATTGTGTAATACAATGGTCGCTGCACCATCTGCTCTAAAGAGCCGACCATATTGTCTCTCAAATAATCAAAGCCGAACTCATTGTTGGTACCATACAAGATATCGCAAGCGTAAGCTTCTTTACGTTTGACCGGACGAAAATTTTTCAACCGTTCATCAAATTGCTTTTCATCGATATATTCAGGATCATAAACTAGTGCCTGGTCATGAATTATTACGCCGGTAGAAAGTCCCAAGGCATGATAAACTGGTGCCATCCAACCGGCACCAACTCTTGAAAGATAATCATTGACTGTTACTAATTGCACTCCCCATCCGGTCAGGGCATTTAAATACAAAGGCAAGGTAGCTACCAGGGTCTTACCTTCACCAGTTTTCATTTCGGCGATCTGACCACGATGCAAGACTATTCCTCCTAAAAGCTGTACATCATAGTGACGTTTGCCGATAACTCGCTTGGCGGCCTCCCGGATCGCAGCAAAAGCCTCGGGCAAGATTTCATCTATTTTTTTGACCACATGATCGTCGGCGAATGTTACCCCTGGTTTGTCAGCACCGATCCTTGTCTTTAATTCCAAAGTAAACTCCTTTAGCTCCTGTTCAGTCATCACCTCAAACTTTTTTTCCAACTGATTTATCTCAGAAACTATTGGCTCCAACGTTCTTACAATTTTTTCATTTGGGTCCCCGAATATTTTTGCAATTAATCCCATATTTTATATCTAATATTAAATAATTTTAGCCTTTTCATAAAATAATCCCGAGTTTTTCGGGATTACTGATTCCATAAATTATACCGATTAAACAGTGTTCGTGTCAACTACAATTTTGATATGAATTTGTAAACATTCTCTAATAATATAATCTTACCTCCATCGTCCAATAAACTCAAGTCATGATTATCGATCGGGGCGCAATAGATTTTTCTCTGCTCAGCTGGTAATTTATCACAGATATATTGGGTGGTTTTTTTATTATCAACCATATCGCTTTTTTCCGCATAAATGGCTAAGACTGGAATCTTTAATCGTCCTATCTCTTTCATTGTTTTTTTTCTGACATAATTCCTTATTTCACCGGCAATCCTAACCGGTACCAAAGCAAAAGAACCTTCTCGCTGGACACTGTTCTTGCGATAAAAAAAACCTTCTTTTCTAATAAAATCTATTCCGATCAAATTAAAAATCGGTTGGATGAAATTCAGGATTAACCAGATCTTGAAATTAAAAAATATCGGCATTTCCATCAATGACAAGCTCTTTATTTTTTCATTTCCCTCCATACAAAGAGAAGTGCCTATATTGCTGCCGAAGGATATTCCAACGATATGGATCGAATCCACCTCTTCGCTTAATTTTGCAAGGCCCTTTTTTGCTTCCAGATACCAGTCTTTTGGACCGAATTTTTTTAACTGTTCTTCGGTGCCGTCATGACCAGGGAAAATCGGTCTTGCAACGGTATAGCCTTTTTTCTTAAAAAAATCAAAAAGCATATCGGTCTGTTCGATATTGATGGCAAAACCATGCAATATCAGAATTGCCTGATTATTACTGCCTTTGGTATATAATATTGGCGCGGTTTTTGTTTCTTCCATTTAATTTTTTTCACTTATAAATTGGGCAATCATTCTCATGTGCCCGAAAATAATCTCCATTGAATAGATTAACTAACGGCCTTTCCTTCTTTTATCGATTAATTTTTCTTTGTATTTCTTAATTGATCTGGCTAAATGATCTTTTACTTTGTCAATTGATTTATACAAATCCGATTCATGCTTCTCGATAACCAATAATACTCCCGGGATCTCCATTATAACCTCAGTTCTGAATATTTCACCGCATTTTTGGCCGCCTACTGCCAAACCGACTTCGACATCACAAGCGATCACCGGTACCTTGCCTAGATATTTTTCCAACATGTCCATTTTCTTCTGCACGTAATTTTTAATTTCCGGAGTTAACTTTATTTTAGTTCCCTTAATGTCAACTTTCATATTTTTAGTTTAATAATTAGTGATTAAGCAATGATTAATAATTTTTTGCTCTTTCCAGGCTCTAAGTGCCTGCAGTTTACAGGCACTTAGAGCCTGGAAACTATTTTTTCAAATACTCACCTACTTTTTCCACGATATCCTTCGGAACAAACAACATTTTTACCAGGAAATCTAGAGCCCCGGCAGCAAGACATTGATCGATTATTTCCTTTTTATTCAAATTACTCAAAGCAACAATCTTGATATTTTTTGTGATTGGGTCCCCTTTTAATTTTTTAATCACATCTAAGCCACCAATGTCAGGCATCAACATATCTAAAAAAATCAAATCTGGTTTTTCAGCACTTGCCTGAGTGATGGTTGTTTTGCCATTAGTAGCAGTAACAACAGAATATCCGGCGTTCATCAAGCTAACCTCAAGCATCATCAATTGAGCCGGGTCATCTTCTGCAATCAGTATTTTAGCTTTTTTGTCTTCCATATCTACAATTATATCATTTTTGCCCCTTAAAAACAATTTTTTATCCCCCAACCAATATATTTTGTCATCTCGAGTGAGCAGCAGCGACGAGAGATCTCAGTAATTCGCACAAACAAGACTGCCTATAAACATGTTCATTCCTCACTCCGAGATTTCTCCCTTCGGTTCGAAATGACAATAAGGGAGTGGCTAAACCGTCCCTCTAGCCACTGGCAACGTGAGTGCAAAAGTTGTTCCTTTGCCGACTTCCGTCTTCTCTATCTCAATTTTTGAACCCGGGTTGGCATCCACAATCTGTTTGATGATAAATAAACCAAGCCCGGAGCCGTCTGTGAATGCCTCTTTTGCATTTTCGGCGCGGCCGAATTTTTGAAACATTTTTTTCCGATCTTTATCGGGTATGCCAATGCCGGTGTCTGCAACCCGAATAGTAACAAAATCTTTATCCGCCGATGTAGTAACAGTAATAGTGCCTTCGGGAGTATATTGAAAAGCATTATTGATAAGGTTGACTATCGCCTGTTCGATATATTTTTCGTCCGTCATTACCGGAGGTAAAGGCTCCTTGGTGAAATTAAATGTCAGTACGACATTTCTAACCAACGAAGTCTTCATTTTGTCACTCTTGATCTTTTCAAGAATTTCATTCAGATCAACAGCCCTTACATTCATGGTAAATTTGTCGCTGTCCATTTCTGATGCGCGCAAGATATCATTGATAATCTCACCCAACTTGATCGATTTATCCATAGCAGCATTCAAGAATTCAGCTTTTTTATTCTCAGGAATTGAACCCTCCTGCATCATGCTAAGCACGCCCTTGATTACAGAAACTGGCGTACGCAATTGATGTGAAGTGATATCTAAAAATTCGCTTCTCATCTCCATCAACTTCTTCATATGCTCCGCCTTGTCTTTCAATTCTTGTGTCTGTTCATCAACTTTTTGTTGCAATGTTTTACTAAAATCATCAACCTCTTTGTACAAACGAGCATTCTCTATCGCCACCGCCGCCTGAGAGCTGATAATTTCCAAAAATTCGATATCCTCTTGGGTGTAGGCATCGTCTGAAATTTTTCCTCCAAGCAATATCAAGCCAATCACCTTGTCTCTCATTATCAGAGGTGCGACAATCTTTGCTTTCAATTTATCTAATTGTTCAACCAGTTTTGCCTCGCCTCTTTTTTCCGCTTCATCCCTGACCAAGGCAGCTTTATTATTCAGAACTGTTTCACTAATGATATTACTACTAACAATCTTTCCTTTGTTATTCAAAATAGAGACAAAAGCATACTTCTCTTTGCCCGACTTACTGACAGTATCTTTTTGAAAAAGAAAAACATCGATATCTTCAGTGGCCAATATTTTTTTGAATTCATGGGACAGAATGCTCATCAATTTATCAATATTGATAGAGGAACTGAGCCGCAAAGACAATTCTTTAAGAATTTTTTGCGGTGTTCTGCCTTTAAAAAATATTTGATCGCTGGATTTTTGGATTTTTTCCAAGATAAAAATAAAAGCATTGCTAAACAAAACTGCGACTAAAACATTTATCGTTAAAGAAATTGAAGAAAAAATCCCGCTCAGATATTTTTCTTCAATAGAAACTATCGAATAAAATACGATAAAAACAAAAGTTGAAGCCAAAATATATGTGTATACTTTGCTTGCGATTGTTCTTATTCCCATCAACCTATGCTTTAAAATCGCATAAGCCACTGAAACAATATATAGGATTACAAAATAATTTCCTACGGGATAAATCTTGATTACCTGAGGGAAAAAATTAGTTGCTCCTCCCAAAAATCCTATGATTCCCGCAATCAAGATATATCTTATTTGGCTTCTTTCAGCGCCGTTAAAATTTTTAAAATTTACTATTATCAGATAAAAGGAATAAAACATCAGTAGAGAAAAATACAGCGGGAATACTGGATATAAAGAGCCGGGATTTATCCAAAAATTAAAATTATATTCCAAAAGCGGCGCCATACCCTTCTTGAACAAGGAGGTGAAACTCATCAAGGCGATCAAACAACTGAGAATTGAAAATATCACAAATTGTTTTCTTTTTTTGTCATTGATCTTTAATAAATTTATTGAAAATTTAAAAAATGACAATGGGATAAATACTGCGCTCAAATCAAGAATATATTGAAAGAATAATGCCTCAATGTATGTGCTCGAGACAACTACTCCCCATAGACCCAAACTCCATACACCCATAAGAAAGCTAACAAAGAACCAACTACGGTTCAAAGTAGATTTGTAGTTCTTATAAATGACAAAAAAAGCTAAGCCAAAGCTTAGGATTGAGGTAAAGATACTTGAGAAGGCGAAAGAATTCATGTTTTAATTAATAATTTCCCAGCCATTTTTTAATGCATGCTCTAGGAGATAGTTATCAGGTCTCACTGCAACCGGATGTATTGCTAATTTCATCAAGGATAAATCTGAGTGATGATCTGCGTAGATATAGCCTGAAGAAATCTCATCTTGAGAATAGTAATCTTTTATGATTCTTACCTTTTCCTCGCCATATACGATATTTCCTTTCAAATTACCGGTATAAATACCGTTTATAGCCTCTGGTTGAGTGGCAAAGAAAGTGGTTATTTTAAATTCTTTAGCGATTATTTCCGCTAATGGATAAAGTGCATTTGTTAACAAAACAACTTTGTCCTTTTTCTCCTGATGTTCTTTTAATTTACTCAAAATATTTTGATTGAATTTATTTTTCAATACTTCCCTGAAAAAATTTTCTAAAAAAATCCGTATATCTTCAGTTTTTTGATCAATTAGTATTTTTTTAAAAGAATAAGAAACAATTGCATTAGGATTTGCTACTAGATGAAGCTTGTATGCCACAAACCATAAAAATATTCTCAAAGCATGTACTGCTTTTATTTTTTTATATTTTATCGCATAAAACAATAAATATAGCTGAGACTGACCTTTAACTAAGGTATTATCTAAATCAAAAATTACTAAACTCATTTTTTTATAATAACATTTTTATCGCTAATTTACAATTTTATTCTTCTTTATATTCTTTCTCGGCAAGCCTTGAAATCTCAACCATGACTTGATTGGTAATCGCTCGATACAATTGAGGATTTTTTTCAAAATCATAATATTTATTAAAATCCATCGGTGGACCGATGTTAATCTCAATGTCTTTTTTCCATTTTAACTTGCCTTCAGGGGGGAAAACTTCAAAAGCCCCTTTGATGCCTACAGGGACAACAGGAACTCTGGCTAAAAGTGCTATTCTTGCCACCCCGGTAAATGTTTTTTCTATTTCTCCGGTACGGCTACGAGTTCCCTGAGGGAAAAGAGCTAAAATTTGTCCGCTTTTTAAAACCTCAGTTGCTTGGGTAATCACCTGACTTTTGTCTTCAGCATCCCTATCAACTCTGATCTGCCCAGTATATTCAACAATCGGCCGCCAAAATTTAGATTTAAAAAATTTTTCCGCTGCCAAAAAATATAATCTATGAGGTAAAACTGACATCAGAGAAATAAAATCAAAGTAGAATGTTTTTAATACCGTCTATTTTCTTTATCCAGATCAATTTGACTAACGGCCGGAAAAATAGCATCAAAATCAAATAAAAAAATTTACCCAAAAATGAATTTTCTTTTGGTTTATTCATGATTAAATTATAGCTTGAATCGGGGTTTTGGACAAATAAATACATTTGTTTACACTAAAACTCAAATTAATGCTTTGCATTGACACAAGGTCGAAACTAATGATAAAATATTTTGAATCCCAAGATAGGCTTGGGTGTCTAAACCTGTCCATTCCACAACACAACCATTGAGTTACGCAATGTCAATTTCTTGATTGACATGTAACTCGAAAAGGAGAAAACCATGAAAACCCCTTTTATTGTTATCCGTGAAGCAGGTTCAGGCGATTATGAGTTTGTTGCCAATCTTATGCACAATGCGCTAGAACCTTACTATGGTGGTGACCACCGTGCCCACGCCAAACGAATTTTCGATGCACATCTCGATGGTGGACATGACAAAGTCGGGTTTTTCTCTTTCGAACAACTCATGTTTATTATGGAAGTTGACAATGTGAAAGCCGGGATGATTCATCTGGTCGGTAAGCGACAATCAACATACAAAATAAGTCCCTTGATTGTCGCCCCCGAATTTCAGGGTCATTTTGGCCTTGGCAGCAGATTGCTCGAACACGCAGAAAAGTATGTGCGAGACCAAAATGCTCGTCAGCTATATTGCACAGTTGCAGAAAAAAACATCTCTGCAATGCAATTTTTTGCACGCAAAGATTTCATCCGTGCTGGCACTTCAGAAAGCCACTACAAATATGGTGTTACTGAGGTAATGCTATACAAACCTTTCTATGAGATAAGTGCAATAACAAGTCTTGACCAAATGAATGTATCAGTCATCCCCTTTGATGAAACGCAACAAAAAATGAAAGAGCAAGTTACTCAGCTCTTGCTCACAAAACTCCCTCTCTCATTTGAAGGAATTACTGATGAATGGGTAGGGGCGCTCTTTGCAGGCTACAACCGCAGAAATACAGCAGATATAAATGCAAAGTATAAATTGATTTTCGTTGCAATCGATAATAACAACGACGTAATCGGTGTGGCAGCAGCAACGCCAAAAAAAGGAAGCCCCATCAAAGTAATGCCTTTTATTGCCACCAACATGGTGGCATTTGAGGCACTTCTTATTGACATCCCCCACCAGCTAGTTCCCTATGGTCATAAATTGTATATCCATATTGACCCAACTGCTGAAGAAGTCGTGGCTCTCCAACAGCTTGGTTGGACATTAGACGCAGCCATGCCCAATTCGTACCGTCCTGGGATTATTACGCAGCAATGGAGCCTCAACATCGGAGAAAAAACCATGAAAACTATGAGAGTAAAAAAACGTTTCTATGACTTAATCCAATCAGGCAAAAAAGATATCGAGGTTCGCGTGGGTTATGACTCGATAAAACGCATAAAAAATGGCGAGCACATTCAACTCATTTCCCACACTGCTCACCTTAATGTTCGCGTTAACGCAATTCATCATTACCCCTCTTTCGAAACCATGCTTGATAATGAGCCTTATAATCGAATTGCACCTGACGCCTCCACAAGGGAAGAGGTGCTTTCCCTACTTAAAGCTATTTACCCTCCGGAAAAAGAAAAACTCGGGGTCATAGCATTCGAACTTGACCTGCTCAAGAAATAGTTCGAGAAAGTACCCGGACAGCAACACTGGCCGGGATTTTTTATTCTTTTATAAATTTTATTCCAACAACACCGTATTCATTTTCATCTGCTAACGAATAAAATTCATGAATTTCTTGTATTAAATATTCTTTTGAATCACCGCCGAAATACGCAGGAGGAAAATTAGAAAATAATTCTTCAAATGAATTATACTTATACAACGCCAATACTTTTGTTGTAATTTTAATATTTTGATCATCATTATTTACAAATTCAATTAAATCCCCGACCTTAATTCGTTGCCTTTTTTCATCGAACAGCCGAGATTCAATTATTTTCTTTCCATTTATAATTTTTTCAAATGGCGCCTTAGCCAATTTCATTTGATGAATAACCATAGATTAATCCACTTAAATTATTAATAACAATTCTCCAATTAACAAGACTATCAACACCAAACTAGAAACAATCACATGCGCACACATTAATCACCTTGCTCTACATAATGCAAGCAAATTACATTGTTATTCCCTAATTTTTTCAGACAAAGGACAGAATCAAACTGTTTAAAATCAAACGGATCAGTCACTGAAAATCTGAATGTTCCTCGCTTAACATCACATCTCGAGAAAGGTAATTACAAAGAAATGTAATGCCGATTTTTTTCTCGCCATTGTCTTTGGTAAAATTAAATACATTAAAAAGCTCTCCAACTTCAACATCCAACCCCACCTCCTCCATAATTTCCCTGATTAATGCTTCTTCCGGGGTTGCACCTTCCTCCACTGTGCCACCCACAGTTTCCCAAACTCCAGGCAGGTGATCATCATTCTTGCTTCTTTTAACAATCAGAATTTTACCATCATTCCGTCTAATTATGCCCTTTACTGCTAATTTATGTGTCATAATTAAATTTATCTATACAACCCATCAATCACCCCGCCATATTTTGCTTCGATGTGATGGCGGCGGATTTTTAAGGTCGGGGTCAGTTCTTCGTTCTCGATGGTAAACGGCCTATCCAATAAATGGAATTTTTTTATCACTTCATGGGCCATCAGTTGCTCATTTACCTTGACTATTTCATCTTCGATCAGCTTTTGCAGATCTACTTTTACTCCACTATATTTTTGGCTGATCGCTTCCAAGTCAGGCACGATCAAGGCGGATAAAGAATCTTTCTTGTGGCCGACAATTAAGCTCTGATTGATGGCAGTGCTTAGATTAAGCAAGGACTCTATCCTTTCAGGGAAAATATTTTTGCCATTATTAGTGACAATTATATCTTTTTTCCGGCCGATTACCGTCAAGTAACCCTCATAATCCAAAAAACCAAGATCTCCTGTCTTTAGCCAGCCATCTTCGTTTATCGCTTCCCTTGTCTTATCTTCTTTCTGCCAATAACCCATCATCAGATTTTCACCCTTGATCAGAATTTCTTTATCTGAATCGATTTTTACCATAACGCCATTAATTGCCGGACCGACAGTACCGATCTTGTTATTTTCCAATGAATTGGTGCATGATACCGGCGATGTTTCTGTCAGGCCGTAGCCTTCGGCGATTTTTACCCCGACATTTTTAAAGAATTTCAATACTTTTACGTTGATACAGGCGCCCCCGGACATCGCAAAACGCAGATGACCGCCAAAAAGCTTGCGGATTTTCCTATAAATCAAGATATCTGCGATTCTTTTACCTGGTGTGCCTGGCTTTTGCCTTAATGACCAGAAAAAAAGTTTTTTTGCCCAATGGCCTTTCAATTGGATCTTGGCAAAAATCTTTTCCTGCATCTTCTCAAAAATTCTAGGCACGCTGATAATGATCGTCGGTTTGACTTCACGAAGATTTTCCGGCAAATTTTTTATACTCTCCGCATAAGCGATGCTAGCTCCGGATAAAATCGGGATGTAGGAGCCGGCCGTCCTTTCCAATACATGGGATAATGGCAGGAAAGACAAAAATTTATCACTGGGCATTACGGGAATCCTTTCAGTCGAAGCCAACGCGTCATGGATAAAGTTCTTGTTAGAAAGCATAACTCCTTTCGGTTCGCCGGTGGTACCAGAGGTATAGACTATGCTTGCCAACTCATTTACTACAGGATCGTCAACGCTAGTTTTTTTGATTAAGGAAGAATAAAGAATTATACTCGGGTAATTTTTCTGCCAATCAGTTTTTAGCACATAGGAATCATCGAATAATGCGATTTTCAAGTCCGGCTTGCGTTCTTTTAATAAAACCAAAAAACTCTCATACTTAATCAAGCAAGCTTCACTTACAAACAAAAAACCGCTGGCAGAATCATTTAAAATGTATTCGATCAGCGGTTGATTTGCCGTGGTATGGATTGGCACACTTACAGCACCTAATTTGTTGATTGCCAAATCGCTTATTAACCATTCTGGCCTGTTTTCGCTCAAAATAGAAACTCTATCCCCTTGTTTTATGCCTTGAGCAGACAGATTTTCGGCCAAATAATCAACCAAAAGCAATAGATCCTTATAATGAATATGGTGCCAGTGGCGATTTTTGCGCCAATAAACGATCGGCCGTGACTGATGCTTAACGGCAACTTCTTTAAATTTTATATAAATTGACTCCATTAAGAATTGTAAAAATATTTAATATCGGTAACCGGGCAATTCAATTTACCGGTATTCAGACTCTCGCCGCGGATGAACTCGCTGGCTTCCTTTCGGCTCAATCTGCCTTGATAATATCCATATGCGACAGAAATCATATTCTTGACCAGCTCATCGGCACGCTGAAATAGCTCTTCTACGGTAGTATGCTTTTTTACTCCAGTGATCAGATCCCGATAATTTATATTATCTGGAATTATCCTTGAGTCTCTTTTTATATTACCATAAAAAATGCCTAATAAAAATTTCAATTTTACTAGGTGCAGCTTATAAGCAAAATATAAAGGATAATAAATAAAATCTAGCTTTAACAGCTTGAGCAGTAGCGATTTTCTTTTTAAGACTTTAATGATATCTTTCTCTGTCAGGTTGAATTTTTTTTCAATAATATCGTCAAAACTCAACTTATCCACAATAGAGCAGTCAACCATGTCATTGAAATAATATTTATGATTAACTTTTTTATCTAAATAGGTTTCCAAGTGACGATGAAGATAGATTGCATCCTCCGCCTTGGCTGGAATCGGATCATAATAGTTACCCGATAAATAATATATGACGGGATGAAAAACCATATCCAGGGCGCAATGAGTCAAGAAACCGAAAGTAAATGCCAGATCAGCTTCGCTTTTTTTTGCTTTTGCCTCATCCAGAAAATCAAAGACCATCTCGTTAGTCGGATTACCGAACCGACCATGGATAGTTTCAGAAATCTTAACGATATCGTCATTGCCGCTATAATAAAAAGTGTCCGGCATAACACTGCCGAAATAAAAAAATTTAAGATTATTCTTGATAATCTCAACAATTTTGTTTTCCTCTATTTTCTTGATCAGTTTGTGAGAAAAATATAAGTGAGTATTCTCTTTGGGCATGGGATAAATTATTTAATTTCTAATTTTCAATTTCTAAACAATTTATAATTTTTCAATTTTATTTAGACTTGTTGAAATTTTATTAAAAATTAGGGTTAGTTCATGGGCTTCTGCCCACAGTTTCCTTAACTTTTCTTTTTCTTCTGGATTGGATTTTGCTATTAATTCAACCCAGTATTTTGTCTCCTGAATTTCTTTTCTGCAAATACTTATCTTATTTTTGAATTCTTTTCTAGAACTTGCCGCATTTGCTTCTGAATAATTAGCGCCGACACTTGTAGACGAACGAATTAATTGGCTAATTAAATTTTTATTTATGTCATTTCTATTAATTTTCAATAAAAATTCAATTATATTAAAACTATACTTCTTTGTCCTTTCTTCTAAATCATAATTCATACAATTAGATAATTGAAAAATTGTTTAGAAATTGAAAATTGAAAATTGAAAATTACCTAAAGAGTCCCAAGACATCCTTGAAGGTTATGACAAGGATTAGGGCCATCAATAACAGAAAAAAAACATTATGGATTATTGCTTCGACTTCTTTTTTTACCGGCTTGCCTTTTATTTTTTCGATTATGAGAAATAGAATTCTGCCACCATCAAGGGCTGGAATCGGCAAGAAATTAATTATTGCCAAGTTGATGGATAAAAGTGCTGTAAATTGTATCAGATGCATAATGCCTAAACGCGCTACCTGTCCTGTTAATTTGGCAATGCCGATCGGTCCTGCCACATCAGCGCCAACGCTCTGGCCGGTAAAGAGATTCCTAAACAATTCATAAAAAGCTACCAGTATTGCCCAGGTCAACAAAGCAGTCTGTTTGATGCCTTGCCAAATCGCCGCATACCATGGGTATCTGACAGTTCCAGATTCAACCAAAACCACACCGACTCCTCCCTTGCCGGTTTCTTCTCTGATTTCTGGTTTGATTTTGAAGTTCAGCTCTTCATTATTCCTTTTTATTTTGTAATTCAAAACCTTGTCTTTATTTTCATCGACAAAATTCTGAATCTCTTGAAATGTGGCAAATTTCTTTTCATCGATGCCAAGGATTATATCTCCAGGGATGATTCCTGCCTGCTTTGCCGGAGAATTTTCGGCTACCTGAACCACTTGTATCTGCTGATCTTTGACTATCGCTCCCTTGCCCAGGCCATCCAATGCCTGAGGTGAACCGATCATTAGGCCGATAGAAATCAAAACCGTCGCCAACACCATATTCATAAAAACACCGGCAGACAAAACAATCGCTCTTTGCCAGATTTTTTTACTGGCAAAGCTGTCCGGATCAACATTCTCCCCATCCTCACCTTTTATCTTCACAAATCCCCCCAATGGTAGCCAATTCAAAGAATAGATAGTATCGGCGGCATCATCAACAGTTTTTGAGCCTCGTACCCGCTTCCATTTGCCACTTATTGATTTGTAGACACCATAAGCCCGTGGTGGAAAACCGATACCAAACTCTTCAGCCTTAATGCCAAATTTACGCGCAGTAAAAAAATGGCCCAGTTCATGGACGAAAACTAAAACAGAGAGAACTATCAAAAATATAAGTGTCGTTAGCATGTTTTAAATTTTTAAATTTTTTATTTTGTAATTTTTAAATACTGCCCGACAGGCAGAGGGGTTCTAATTTTTAAAAATTTAAACATTAAAAAATTATTTAAAAATTAAAAATTGGAAATTAAAAATTATTCCGTCTTAAGTTTAATAATTACTTGAATATTTTAACTTACTAAGTAATTATTACGAATTAATTAAATCGTCATTATATCTTCCTCTTTCTTTTCTTTCAGTTTCTTGATTTCTTCATTCTTCTTGGCCACTTCTTCCTCTAACTCCCTGATAAACTGATATTTTTCATCTTCAGAGATCTCTTTATCGGTTTCTGCTTGTTCAATTGCGGACTTGATTTCGTCTCTTACCTTCCGGACCGCAATCCTTGCTTCCTCCATTTTTTCATTCAATTTTTTAACTAAATTCTTCCTATTTTCTTCTGTCATGATGGGCAACGATATCCTTATCTTGTCCCCTTCATTGACTACCCCAAGACCTAAATCTGCCTCAACAATGGACTTCTCAATGTCTTTTATCACGCTTTTATCCCAAGGACTGATCACCATGCTGCGAGCGTCGGTAACGCTGACACTGGCCAATCCATTCAATGGCGTCTTTACCCCATAGGCAGTCACAAATACGCCATCCAACAAGCTCGGGTTTGCCCGTCCTACTCTTAGAGTAGAAATTTCTTTAACAAAAAATTCTATTGATTTGATAAAACCTTCCTGTTTTTCTTGTACGAATTTATTCATATGATTTATATTAATTTAAAAATTATTTTATCTGTCGAACTGCTAAATATAAGATACTTGGATTATCAGGGTCAATCTTTAAGCGCCAACCGACTCGTGAAGTAGGTAATTTTTTTGTGGTCCAGCTTTTTCCTCCATCCGCAGTCCGATAAAAAGTAGTGTTGGTCACGTAATAAATCTCATTATCATTCTTTGGACTAACGGCCAATGAATTAATGGTTGCCTCTGCTTCCGGAGTGATCAATTCAATCTTTTCCCAGGACCTGCCCAAATTATCTGAACGCAATAAACCATAGCGACTGGCTAAAAAGACCCTGTTCGGTTTATCCGTGGAAAAGACCAAGTCTTTGAAATTTACACTATCTTTAAAATCTTTCAAGCTTTCATCAAGTTTTACCCAATTATTGCCGGCATCTTCAGAAAAATGCAAGCTTCTGCCTTCAGTTGCGGCAAACATTATTTTTGGATTTTCCGGACTGATGATCAAGCGAGTCGTATTGGCATCAAACCTATTGATTGTCTGCCAGCTGCCGCCACGATTGGTGCTTTTAATCACTTCTCCTCTTGAGGTACCGATAAAGACATTGTTGCCGTCTATTGGATCAATGACAATGGTATTAACTTTCAAAGCCAGGTCGTTATCATAAAAAGCTTGAGCCCAAGTACGGCTGCAATCGTTTGACTTCATAACTTTGTTATCAACCGTCACATACAAAGTGCATTTATAATTAGGATCGATCGCTATTGAACGTATCGTCGCCTGACTCAAACCATTAGCTTTGTGCCAACCATCACCGCGGTCATAGCTATAAATAAGCCCATTTTCAATCATGCCCAGATAAATCGCCTTAGAATCTGAAGGATCGATGGCTAAAGAATAAGAATCAAGAAAACCAAAATTTCCCGGCTTGCCGGCAACTGACGGGATCAATGTTTTTTGCATCCAGGTACTGCCTTTATTGTCGCTTCGATAAATACCGCCATCATTACCTCCTCCAAGCTCACCGCCGCCGTTGCTGAATGTAACACCACAGCCGGAAAGCACAAAAGGCAGCAATAAAAGAGTAAGAAAAATAAATTTCTTGTTCATAATTTTTAATTTAATTTTCAATTTCTAATTTCCAATTTCTAAACCTGTTAATTCAATTATAAAAATTGAAAATTGTTTGAAAATTGAAAATTAAAATTGAAAAATTTTAAAACGAAATAGCTACCCCCTCGAGTACTAACTTCGGGTTTACATTGGCCTTTAAATATTTATCTGCTTGGCTCAATTTTTCTGACAAGCTAAGCAAAACAGGTATAGTTAATTTAGCCTTTTCTCGAATTAATTCCTGGTCCATCATTTCATGCTGAATCAAATCGTGTTGGCCGTAATTTGCCAAAATCAAATCCCTTGCTACGCCTTGCCATACTTCGATAATTCTTTTGGCTAGCTTTACAGTTTCTTGACCGGTAATTTTGGTTCCCAATAATTCTTCGATCATCAAAAAGCGCTCATTTATATCCTTGGTAGAAAAATTCAAAAAAACACTTACCCTTTTCAAATACGATTCATAAAAATCTTTATTTTCCAAAAACTTGACTGCCAATGCTGGTCTGCCAAGACTCAATCGTGCCAGATTTCTCGCCGTTACCCTACTGGTTCCGAATGTTTTGATCAGGTAGTCATAAATCAGATCCGTTTTGACCGGCCTAAAGCGAAGCAACTGGCTGCGAGAAAGAATGGTCGCCGGCAATGCTTCGGCATCAGAGGTGATCAAAATGATTATCACTTTATTTTTTGGCTCTTCAAGAGTCTTAAGCAAGGCATTGGCGGATTCATCATTCAAACTTTCTGCATTTTTAATAATACCAATCTTATAGGAATTCAAAAAAGAACTCATGCTCAATGAGTGGATCAAACTCCTGACTTGATCGATCGAGATATTTTTTTTGTCTTTTTCTCTCTTGATAATGTGAAGATCCGGGTGCACTCCCATGAAATTATCATCTTCCGTAGTCAATGCTTGGCCAACTTTATTTTGTCTGCAAGTCGTACATTCGCCGCAAGGTAGCTTTTTAATTTCAACGGAAGCTTTAGATGAATCATTTTTTTGACACAACATGCTATAAGCAAAATATTTTGCTACTGTAGTTTTACCCAAGTCATCCGGACCAGAAAATATGTAAGTACCAAAAACTCGGCCGTCTTTGAGGCTTTTTGATAAAAATTCCACAATATGTTCATTACCTAAAATAGGCCAATTCAAATTATTTTCAGTTTTTTCCATAAACATATTATACTACGAAGCAAAGACAAAAGGCAACCTAGACTAAGTTTAAAGTTATAAAGTTATAATGTTAAAAGTTTGAATGCGGCGCCAATACTTTATAACTTTATAACATTATAACTTTATAACATTGCACTACTGTCTGCTTGCTTTTTTTGCCCAAAATTATTATAGTTAAATAGCAATTTATATATTTTTAAGATCATATTAGACTTCACCAGAAAAATATGATTTTTGTTTTATCATAGCCATGAAAGCATCAAATAATATAAAAAAAATCTTACTCTTGCTTGGCGACATCCTTCTTTTATATTTCTCTTTATACTTAGCTTTATTTATTCGTTATCAAGAGTTGCCCTCTGTTGATTTGTGGCAATCGCATTTTTGGCCGTTTACCTTGATTTTTATCGGCTGGCTTTTAATTTTTTATATCACCAATCTTTATGATCTGCGGTTGGCCGTAAATAATAGCTATTTTTGGCAAAACAGCAGTCGTTCTTGGCTAATTTCATCACTTCTTTCGGTCACTTTTTTCTATTTAATGCCTAATGTTGGCATTGCACCAAAAACCAATCTATTAATATTCGTATTTATTTTTGCTTTTCTGTTCTTCCTTTGGCGTCAATTTTATAATTGGTCTCTTAAATCCTATTTGCCAAAAAATAACCTACTGATAATCGGCTTAAATGAAGAGGCAAAGGAATTAATCCAAGAGTTGAAAAATAAATCTCATCTTGGTTACAATATTTCTTTTATTATTAGCCAAAATAGTAAAGATGGCGAATTTGCAGGAGTAAAGATTATTAACGAATATAAGAATCTTGAGGAGGTAGTTAAGGAAAATAAGATCTCAGCTATTATAATTTCAGCCGACCCCAATGAGTCTGCCGAGCTAAGAGAGGCTCTTTTTGCCTGTTTGCCCTTTAAAATCAGCTATTTCAGTCTGCCTATCTTTTATGAGAATATCACCGGTAAGGTCCCCATCAAGGCAATCAACCAAATGTGGTTTCTGGATAATCTAAGTGAAGGCAACAAGGCAACATTTGACATCCTTAAAAGGTTTTTTGATTTGATTTTAGCCTTATTTTTATTACTTATTACTGTAATTATACTGCCTTTCATCAGCTTGATCATCAAACTAGACAGCAGAGGGCCAGTCTTTTTTACTCAGACGAGACTTGGCAAAAACGGCGAACCCTTTACCATGATAAAGTTCAGAACCATGAGAGAAGCCAACAATGACCGCGCCTTGACGGCTGAAAATGATTCTAGGGTGACCAGAATAGGATCTTTTTTAAGAAAAACCAGGATTGATGAATTGCCCCAGCTAATTAATATCCTCAAGGGAGAAATGAGCTTTATCGGACCGAGACCGGAAAGACCAGAATTAGTTAATGAACTCATCAAGACAATTCCATTTTACCAAGAAAGAATGCTTGTCAAACCAGGGGTAACAGGTTGGGATCAAGTTTCCGGAGAATACCACTCACCTACCCAACAGGATACAATGAAAAAATTACAGCATGATCTATTTTATATCAAAAACCGATCCTATTATTTAGATTTTTCTATTATTTTAAAAACAGTTTACACGGTTTTTTCAAAAGGAGGCAGATAAACATTTACATAATACATTATGAACAAAAAAGCATTAATTACTGGAATCACTGGACAAGATGGCAGCTATTTAGCGGAATTACTTCTGGAGAAAGGCTACGAGGTCCATGGCGCTATCCGTCGCGCTAGTACTTTTAATACCTCCAGGATCGATCACCTATACCAAGATCCGCACTTGAACAATGTGAAATTATTTTTACATTATAGCGATCTTAGCGATAGCAGTAATATCAGCCGTCTGCTGGAGAAAATTAAACCGGATGAAATTTATCATCTTGGCGCTCAAAGCCATGTCAGAGTCAGTTTTGACATTCCTGAATATACTGCCGATGTAACCGGACTAGGAACTCTAAGAATTCTTGATGCGATACGAGAGACGGGATTAAAAACTAAATTCTACCAGGCTTCATCCAGTGAAATGTATGGTAAGGCGCTAGAGATTCCGCTCAAAGAGACAACTCCGTTTTATCCCCGCTCTCCATATGGCTGTGCCAAAGTATATGCCTACTGGATAACAAAAAACTACCGCGAAAGCTATGATATGTTTGCCTGTAATGGCATTCTTTTTAACCATGAATCACCGCGCCGAGGTGAAACCTTTGTAACCAGAAAAATCACTCGCGCCTTGGCCAGAATCAAATTAGGCAAGGAAGAAAAATTATTTCTCGGCAATTTGGACGCTCAAAGAGATTGGGGTTACGCTAAGGACTATGTCTATGGCATGTGGCTGATGATGCAACAAGAGATCAGTGACGATTACATCCTTGCTACCAACGAAACGCATACCGTCAGGGAGTTTGTCGAAAAGACTGCTAAGCATTTAGATTTTGATTTGGTTTGGCAAGGCGAAGGAGTAGATGAAAAAGGCATTGATCGACAAACAGGCAAAACAATCATAGAAATTGACCCAAAATATTTCCGACCCGCCGAAGTCGATATTCTACTGGGTGATTATTCAAAAGCAAAAGAAAAACTTGGCTGGGAGCCGAAAGTTAAATTTGAAGAATTAGTAAAGATAATGGCAGAAGCAGATTTGGAGAATGAGAGAGAAAGTTTAAAGTCATAATATCTATAAAGTCTAAAGTCAAAATACAACATGAAAATCCCCTCCCTGTTATCTCGAACGGAGCGATAGCGATGTGAGAGATCTCGGAGCGAGGCAGAAACTAGTACAAGAAACCATTATTAAAAATATTTAATCATTTTAAATTGTTTAATTGCGCAGCCATCCTTTTTACTTAACCAGAGATCTCTCGTCGTCTGCTGACTCCTCGAGATGACAAAGGAGAAAATTACTAAAACATGAACAAAAATAGCAAAATCTACATAGCAGGACACAAAGGCTTAGTCGGCTCCGCCCTGGTTCGTGAACTAACTAAACAAGGCTACGATAATTTAATTCTTAAAACTAGGCGAGAATTAGATTTATTAGATGGTGTTGCCGTAGCAAACTTTTTCCAAACTGAAAAACCTGAATACGTATTTTTAGCAGCCGCCAAAGTCGGCGGCATATTGGCGAACAACGACTTCCCTGCCGATTTTATTTATCAAAATTTACAGATCCAAAACAACATCATCCATAATGCATATCTGAATAATGTAACCAAACTTTTATTCCTAGGTTCTTCTTGTATTTACCCTAAAAACTGCCCTCAACCCATCAAAGAAGAATACCTTCTCTCTGGACAATTAGAACCGACTAATGAACCATATGCCATCGCCAAGATTACGGGTATCAAGATGTGCCAAAGTTACAACCGGCAGTACGGCACCAATTTCATATCAGTCATGCCGACAAATCTGTATGGCCCTAATGATAATTTCGATTTGAATAGTTCCCATGTCTTGCCCGCCCTAATACGCAGATTCCATGAAGCAAAAATCAACAATGCAAAAGAGGTTGTAGTCTGGGGCACGGGAGCGCCCAAAAGAGAGTTCTTGCATGTCGATGATCTGGCGACAGCCTGCATTTTTTTAATGGAAAATTATAATGACTCGGAAATTATAAACATCGGAACCGGTGAAGATGTTTCTATTAAAGAACTAGCAGAAACCATTAAAAAGATATCCGACTTCAAAGGCGAACTTGTCTGGGACACCAGCAAGCCAGATGGTACCCCAAGAAAACTTTTGGATGTAAGCAAGATAAATAATCTCGGCTGGAAGCACAAGATTGAATTAGAAAAAGGTATTAGATTAACTTATGATTGGTATTTAAAAAATGATAAATAACTTAAAAGAAAAATTTTTCCACCCAGGCTTCCAGCGATATTTCAAAAATACCGGCTGGATGTTTGGCGGTCAATTTTTTAACATGGCCATAGCTTTCTTTGTTGGCGCTTATATTGCCAGATATTTGGGACCGAAAAACTATGGATTGATGAATTATGCGATCAGCTTTGCCAGTTTATTCGGCTTTTTAGCCGGCTTTGGCGTTGACAATATATTAAATCGTGAATTGATAAAATATCCCGAAAAAAGAGATGAATTATTAGGCAACGGTTTTTGGTTAAAACTGATCGGTGGAATTTTTGCAATCATTATAATTAACATTGTTTCTTTTTTTACCAACAATGATACGCTGACACGATTGTTGATTTTTATATTCTCTTTAACTTTTGTCTTCCAGAGCTTCACTATTGTGACTATATATTTTCAGGCTCAGGTGTTGGCAAAAAAAGTAGTCTTGGTACAGATAATAATCACCATACTTTCGACCTTAATTAAACTGATATTAATTTACTTGAACTTCGGAGTTATTTGGATCATGGCGGTATATCTATTTGATAGTATAAATTTAGCCATCGGCTTAATGATGCTTTACTATAAAAATTATAAAAAATATTTCAATTGGTCCATAAATAAAGCTATAATAAAAATTCTTCTAAAGGATTCACTACCCTTAATGTTCACCATTATTACGGTAACGCTCTATTCTAAGATTGACCAAATCATAATTAAACACATGATGGATGAAGCATCTGTTGGCATATACTCAGTTGCTGTAAAATTATCTGAAATTTGGTATGTTATTCCGGTAACCATCTGTGCATCTCTTTTTCCCGCTATTATTAATTCAAAAAATGATAGCAGGCTTTATGCACAAAGGTTTAAGAGATTATTTTATTTGATAATTTCTTCTGCGCTTATCATCGCGGCAGTTTCTACTCTATTAGCCGCCCCAGTTGTCAACCTGATCTTTGGACAACCATACACTGAATCCGCTTTAATTTTAAAATTATACATTTGGTCTATCGTCCCCTCTTTTGTGATGGTGATAATAAATTATTATTTAATTGCTGAAAACTTCACTAAAATTTATTTTCTGATTACTTTGAACGGTGCGATTTCAAATGTAGCTTTGAATCTGCTATTTATTCCGAAGTTTGGTATTACCGGAAGCGCTTTTGCCACATTAATATCTTATACGATTGTGCCTTTTTCAATGATATTTTTCAAAGAAATAAGACATAGGATGTTTATTTTAAAAACTATATGAAAATAATTAAGGCAGCGAAAAAATATTTAGTTTTTAACAAAAATCTAGATTATAAAAAATACTGGAACAAAAGATATCAAGAAGGAGGAAATTCGGGCAAAGGTAGTTATGGAGAATTATTCGAATACAAAACTAATTATATAAATGAATTTATTGAAACGAATAATATAAAAAGTCTGATAGATTTCGGTTGCGGTGATGGTAATCAGATCAAAAGCCTTGCTCCTATAAAATATCTAGGATTTGATGTTGCTATGTCATCAATAAATATCTGCCGGAACTCTTATAACGATGATGAGAATAAAAGTTTCATGCTTTATGATCCCAATTACTTCAGCAACAATAATTTCATTGGCTCTGAACTGGTGATTTCCTTAGATGTTCTTTACCATATAATTGATGAGGAAGATTTTATCAAAACTATAAATGATATTTTTTCTTGTTCCAATAAATTTGTCATCTTATTTACCAGCTTTGATCGCTTTACCGATGAACCATACAAGGCAGGAACTCACGTTAGGCATAGAGACACCTTACGATACCTGAAGAATATTGACGGGTTTGAAATTGTTAAAATTGAGCCAAAATTTGATGTTAACATATCTTCTGCCAGTTTTATAATTATGAAAAAAATTTCTAATTAAATCTATGAAAAATTATTGCGGTTGGTTAAATAAAAAAACATTTTCTGGGCCAGGATATGATCAAATTATTTCTGAGCTTGAAAACTTTCAATTTAATTTTGTTGGGAAAGATAAAAACTATCATAAAGGCTGGATATTATTTAACGATCAAAGAATTTTTGGAAGCGATTTGATTTCAAATTGGAGTCGTCAATATGAGTACCCTTATGTAGCAATAAACTTAATAGACGGTGATAAAAATTTAAAAATTCTTGATGTTGGATCAGGCTATTCTTTTTTTCCATCTTATGTTAGAAGCTTGGGCTTTGATATAACCTGTAGTGATTTATTGGATTTAGAAAATTTGTACAATGGAAGCGGCGTCAGTTTTATCAGAGACAATATAGAAGAAACGAAAATCAAGGATAAGTATGATATTATTTACAGCATTTCTGTATTTGAGCATTTGTCGGATAAAGCCAAGGCCGTCGAAAACATTTACAATTTATTAAAACCTGAAGGCAAATTAATACTTACAATGGACTGTGATTTAAACCTTAATATGGATGAATTTACTCCCAACTATGGAGATTTGGCCAAGCTTATCGATATATTGAATTTAAAATTTAATAAAGTAGCTGACTTCAACCTGACTAGAGATGATGATTTTATCACTTCTGATGTTTTTATCGGAAAAAATGACTGGAGGTTACCATGGAAAAATAGTAACAGTACAAAGAATCGGATAAAAAATTTGCTTACATTAAATTTTCATAATTACATTCCCTCTGTCGGTGTTTTTGTTGGAATTTGGGAAAAAAAATAATATGATTGGAATAACAAAAATTTCTCCTGGCAGGATGGGAAATCGACTTTTCCATTATCATTTCTTAAGACAAGTTTCAAAAAAAACCGGTATTGAATATTTCCACCCGGATCTACCGGACAAGAAATATTTTAATAATATGGAAAAAAAATCCAGGCCTTTTTCCATATTTAAAAAACAAACCAAGCTTAATTCGAAAAAAATCCTATCTTATACGCCAGAAGATTTTTTAGGATTGATCGCTTCTGAGGACAGACAAGGCAAAGATTTAGTTTTGAATCCACCCATGCTTGGAGAAGTTTTTTTTGATTATTTATTCTATCCCACATCAGAATTCATCAATATCAAGGATGAATATAAAAAACCCTTTAATTCTGAATATTCCGAGGATACAATCATTGGTCTTCACTTTCGAGGAACCGATTTTGAACAATGGAATCATAATGCTTCTTTAAAATTTTCATACTATAGAGACGCAATCAACCATTGTTTGGATTATTATAAAGGTGGAAATATCATATTTATGCTTTTTACTGATGATAACAAATTTCCTCCTTTCCTAGAAACGACTAATCATTTAAAAATGAATGGATTGAACTTCCATATAAGCACCAACATATCCTCTCCTATAATAGATTTTTATCAGATGTCACGATGCGACGTTTTAATATCCTCACCCAGCACCTTTGCGATTTTTGCAGGAGCTATAGGTAAGGAAAAAAAAATCATACACAACAAAGCTTGGCTGGATTATGCCATTGCTCAAAATGATACTTTTTGGGTAAGATTAGCTGAAACAACGAATAGTTATTATTCACTTTGGAAAACCTTTTAATATGATATATTTAAAAACAATTTTTTCTGAGCCTAACGAAGTAAAATATTTAAGACTGAATCTTAAGGAAGCTTTTGACCATATTGATAAATTTATTATTTGTGAATTTAACCGCACTCATATAGGTAGTGAAAGAGAATATATTTTAGAAAATTATCTTAATCTGTTTACCGAAGAAGAAAAAAGCAAGATCATCTATATCAAGGGTGATATCTCAAAACAAACAAAATTCAGCAAAACTGATAAAAATATTATTCATAACCTGAATGAGACTTTGATCCGTGGCTATTTTGCGTCACAAATAAAACTGAATGATAAAGACATTATTTTCTCTGTTGATGCTGACGAGATTATCTTTTCACATCAATATCCAAAAATCATTTCCAAACTTAAATTTTGGCGACCGGCAATAAAATTACCTCTTTATCAATTTTATTACAAAATTAATTACTTTTGGGAAAATAATAAATTCATTGCACCGACAGTTTGTTTTGCTAAGTACTATAAGAATAAATATCCGGCAAATTGGCGATATAACGGCTGGTTATATAAAGAATACGCAGGCTGTCATTTTTCCTGGTGTTTGACAACCGATGAGATGATTAAAAAATTAAACCAATACAGCCATCACCAAGACTATGGCCATTTAGCAAAAAAAGAAATCCTAGAAAAGGCTGTAGAAAATAAAGAATATCCTTTTGATAATAAGGTTGATTTTAGAATCAAGGTTCTGGATATGGATAATAGTAAAGCTTTATACCCTGCTTCAATTTTTTCAATGCTTGATCAATTCGATAATTTAATCGCAGAAAAATGAGAATCGGCATAGTTACAACTTGGCAAGAAAGAGGGGCAGCATATGTCTCCCGACAATATCGGGATGCTTTGAGGCATGGCCATGAAGTTTTTATATATGCCAGGGGCGGAGAGGGTTATGCGATCGGCGATAAGAATTGGGACGATGCATCAGTCACTTGGGGAAAAAAGATCCCGCTGCATATACCTATGTCAATCGACCTAGCTGATTTCAAAAAGTGGATTATTGAAAAAGGATTAGACATTGTTTTTTTTAATGAACAGCAATGGTGGGAACCGGTTTTGCTTTGCAACTCTATGGGGATTATGACCGGCACCTATGTTGACTACTACACTCAGGAGACTGTTCCCTTTTTTCAAGTTTTTGACTTTTTGATCTGCAACACCAAAAGGCACTTTAGTGTCTTTGAATGGCATCCGCAAGCAATTTACCTACCTTGGGGTACAAATACTGATATTTTTGATTTGAAATCTGAACAATTGGTTAATCCCGAACTAGTAACATTTTTTCATTCTGCAGGCGTCAGCCCAGAAAGAAAAGGTACGGATATTTTATTGAAGGCTTTTTACGATCTGAAAATACCGGCAAAGCTAATCATCCATTCACAGATAAATCTGAAAGATTTTTATAAGGATATGCAGGATTTGATAGACGAACTTGAAGAAAGCGGTAAATTGACATTGATAGAAAAAACCGTCCCTGCTCCCGGCCTGTATCATTTGGGCGACATATATGTCTATCCTTCAAGACTGGATGGTATCGGGCTTTCGTTACCAGAAGCAATGGCCTGCGGTCTACCCGTCATCACCACCGATTGTCAACCGATGAATGAATTCGTTGATCAGGCAAACTCTAAGCTTATAAAAATTAGCGTGAAATCAAAAAGAAATGACAATTACTATTGGCCGATGTGCGAACCTGAGGCAGAGAGTCTGACCGATCTTTTGACTGAATATGCGAATAATATCAAAAACATCCCTGATGCCAAGAGATCAGCAAGAGAATACGCGGTCAAGCATCTTGATTGGAAAATAAACAGCATGCATTTGAGCGAGTTGATTGAGGGTTTCAAAATAATTCCACAATCAACTAAAATTGATGTAGTAAAAAATATAATGCTTTATGAAAACAACCGTGCCAGTTGGCAGTTAAAGTTATATAAGAAATTTCCATTCCTTTTCAAACCTTTTGATTGGCTATGGCCATTGATAAAATTAGCATATGTCCAAAAATAATCAGAAAAAAATACTATTTTTCTTCGGCACCAGGCCAGAAGCGATCAAGCTGGCTCCTTTGATCATGGAAATGAATAAATTCCCTAAAATATTCAAATATTCAATCTGTATCAGCTCGCAGCACCAACAGATGCTGAAGCAAGTATTGCATTTTTTCAAGATAAAACCGGATTTTGATTTAAAATTAATGAAACCAGGCCAATCTCTTTTCGATATAACCAGCAAAGGCCTTGAGGCTTTCAACAAGGTTATTCAAGTTAATAAGCCAGATATGATAATCGTACAAGGAGATACTACCACTGCCCTAGTTGGAGCCTTAGCAGGATATTATAATAAAATAAAGATAATTCATGTCGAAGCAGGCCTAAGAAGCCATGATAAGTATTCACCATTCCCAGAAGAAATAAATCGATCCATGGTCGGAAAATTAGCTGATTATAATTTTACACCCACAAAAGAAGCAGTTAATAATCTACACCGAGAAGGAGTAAGAAAAAATATTTATAATGTCGGCAATACAGTCATTGATGCATTGTTGATGGGTTTGAAGATAATAAAAAAAATTGACCAAAAAGTTTTTTATAAAAAATTTGACTATATTGATTTTAATAAAAAAATTATTTTAGTAACCGGTCATCGCAGAGAAAACTTTGGTGAACCACTGAAAAATATCTGTCTTGCCCTCAAGGAAATCGCAAAAAAATATAAAGATGTTGAGATAGTTTATCCGGTCCACCTGAATCCAAATGTAAAAAATTCCGTCTTCAAATATTTGGGGGGGGTAAAAAATATCCATCTGATCGAACCGTTAGATTATCCGGATCTGATTTGGTTGATGGATAAGTCGTATCTAATCATCACAGATTCCGGTGGCATTCAAGAGGAAGCTCCGACACTAGGAAAACCGATCCTGATAACCAGAGATGTCACTGAAAGAACTGAAGGCATCAAGGCGGGAACGGCAAAACTAGTCGGCAGCGACAGGCTGAAAATCGTCAACGAAACTACCCGATTGCTAAATAATCGGATTGCATACGAAAAAATGTCAAAAGCAGTCAATCCATACGGTAACGGAGATTCATGTAAAAAAATAATTAATATATTAAGGAAAATCAAATGACAATCTCCCCTGTCGCCTTGTTTGTCTACAACCGACCCGAGCATACCAAACAGACGATCGAAGCGCTAAAAAATAATGAATTAGCCAGTCAAACAGACTTGATTATTTTTTCTGATGCACCGAAAAATGATCAGGCAAAAGAAGCGGTAAAGAATGTCAGAAGTTATATCAGAACGATTACAGGTTTTAAAAATATAAGCATCTTTGAAAGAGATATCAATCATGGACTGGCCAAATCGATCATTAACGGAGTAACAGAAATAGTGAATAAATACGGCAAGATCATCGTTTTGGAAGATGACTTGATAACTTCGCCTTATTTTTTAAAATACATGAACGAGGCCTTGGATACATATGAAAAAGAAGAAAAAATAATCAGCATTCATGGCTACTCATATCCTTGCAAAGAGGAATTACCAGAAACCTACTTTATCAAAGGCGCTGATTGCTGGGGTTGGGCAACTTGGAAAAGAGGTTGGGATTTATTTGAAGCTGACGGAAAGAAATTACTCGAAGAAATAAGATCCAAAAAACTAAGCAAGACCTTCGATTTAAACGGCGCTTATCCGTACACCCAGATGCTCGAAAGCCAAGTATACAGGCTTAATAATTCTTGGGCGATAAGATGGTATGCCTCTGCTTTTCTTAAAGATAAACTAACGCTTTACCCTGGACGATCTTTGGTTTCCAATATCGGTTTTGACGACAGTGGTACCCATACCGGTTCAAATAAATTTTTTCAAGTAAATATATCAGACCGTCCGGTTACAATCGGAAATATCCCGATTGAAGAGAATAGAAAAGCCTTAGAAGCAATAATCAAGTATTTCAAAAGTCCGAAATTATTTCTTTTTGTAAAATATCTCAGGATTAAGAATATGATTAAGATAGCTAGGTTAAAATCTAAATCTTGAAAATGGCAGCTATGTTAAAAAAAATAATTAACAAGAATTTTTTTGAACCTTCTTGGTTTTCTATCCTGATAAATCCATATTTCATTGCCAGATATCAGCTTTTCAAAAAGATTCAAGAATTCTCTAAATCAGATTGGTCGGGAAAAAAAATCCTTGATGTAGGCTGTGGTATAAAACCGTACCAAAATCTTTTTAAGCAGGCCGATGAGTATATCGGAATCGACATAAAAGGCGGTGGTCACTTTAATCAGGCTAAATTTGTCGACCGATACTTTGATGGTTTAAACATTCCTTTCGCAGAAAATTCATTTGATCTGATAATCTGTACTCAAGTACTTGAACACTCCGAGAATCCGATAGGTTTACTCAAAGAGATGAATAGAGCCTTAAAGAAAGATGGTCAGCTTTATCTTACGATGCCTTTTGTTTGGAATGAGCATGAAACTCCCTTTGATTTCAGGAGGTTCACCCGTTTCGAGCATGAAAGAATAATCAAACAAACAAATTTTTCAGAAATTAAAATAGAACATACTTGCGGTGTGTTCGGGGTCTGCGGACAGCTGATATCAGCATTCATTTTTGAAAATTTAGCCGGCAAAAACATCATAGCAAAAATATTTGTTTCCCTGCTACTATGCTTCCCTGTCCAAACAATTTTTATAATCCTTGATTTTATCTTTAAAAATTCCTGGATAACCCTAGATTATATAATAACTGCAAGAAAATAATTATGACTTACAATTTTTGCACCCTTTTCGACAAAAACTACCTCACCCGCGGGTTAGCTCTATATCGTTCGCTTTCGCGTCATTGTTCAGATTTCGAGCTCTGGATCTTGTGCATGGACGATGAAACTTTTGCGTTACTGCAAAAGATGGAATTACCGAGAGTCAAGCTGATCCCCCTATCCCAGATCGAAGATAGTCGATTATTGGCGGCAAAGAACAACCGAAGCAGAGGGGAATATTGCTGGACATTGGCTTCAGTTTTCACTTACTACGTTTTAAAATCGGAGCCTCAACTTGAAAATATTGCTTATCTTGATAGCGACACCTATTACTTTTCTCCTGTGGATCCGATTTACGAGGAAATGGCCGATGACTCAGTTTTGATTATAAAGCATAATTACTGCCAAGAATTAAAATATTTAGAAAAAAAATCCGGCATCTACAATGTCACCATGGTGATCTTCAAAAATGATGAACGTGGATTAGCTTGTTTGGAATGGTGGCAAAATTCCTGTATCGACTGGTGCTACAATCGCTACGAAGACGGTAAATTCGGTGATCAGAAATATCTGGATATCTGGCCGGAAAAATTTCAAGGGGTACATGTTTTGCAATATCTGGGCGCAAATGTCGCTCCTTGGAATATCAACAATTATAAAATCACAGAAAAAGATGGACAGATTTTGGTCAATGATGAACCTTTGATTTTCTATCATTTCCATACTTTAAAAATAATTTCACCGGAAGAATTTCAGCTCTTTTCATCTTTCTATGATACTAGTCGAGGAAACATAGACTTGATATATTCACCCTATCTTCATGAGATCAAGACAATAATTAAAGATATCGATCTAATTGACCCTAGCTTTATTTACGGCTATAGTAAAGGAGAAGACTGGAAAGAAAAAATCAAGCAAAAATGTAAAAGAATTTTGGTCAAACTCTATTACTCACGAAAAAAATATGAAAACTCCTAAAATAAAAATTCCCAAGATAAAAGTCAAAAATTCTGGAATTGTCGACATGAAATTCTATGATGATTTCCCTGATGGCAATCTTGTAATCGGCGAAGCAAAAAAAAATATTCCATTCCCGATAAAAAGAGTTTATTATATCAACAATCTTTTTAGCAAGCTCGCGGTTCGTGGCAAACATGCGCACAAGAAATTAGAGCAGATTATTTTTTGCATCAATGGCTCTTTTGAATTGATATTGGATGATGGTACCATTAAACAAAAAATTTCCATGGACAACCCTTATTACGGCGTACGCCTAGGTCCCCGGCTCTGGCACACGATGTCTAAATTTTCCAGCGACTGTGTAATCTTAGTATTGGCTGATGATTATTTCAAAGAAAGTGATTATATCAGAGATTATAAGGACTTTTTAGAATATATAAAAATATGATGATACCATTTATCGATCTTACACGCGAATGGCAATTTTTTGAAAAAGCTTTTTTGACTGGCTTCAAGAAGTTTGGACGTGATGGACATTATGTCTTGGGTAAGTATACAGAAATTTTTGAAAAAAATTTTGCATATCAAATCGGATACAAATATGCGATCGGAGTTTCCACAGGATTAACCGCGCTTGAAATAGCTTTATTAGCACATGGCATCAATAAAGATGATGAAGTTATCACCGTCAGTAACAGTGCAGTTGCCACCAGCCTGGCGATTTCTAATATCGGAGCTAAGCCGGTTTTTTGTGATGTCAAAAATGATTTCTTGATTGATGAAAAATTGATTGAACGCTTAATCACTAAAAAAACCAAAGCCATATTACCTGTCCATCTTTTTGGAAAAATCTGCAATATGCGTGTAATAAACAGACTGGCCAAGCAACACGCTCTGATCGTTTTGGAAGATGCCTGTCAGGCACATGGCGCAAATTTTTCCGGCGAGTCTTTAAAGAATACTAAAGCCTTCAGTTTTTATCCAACAAAAAATCTTGGAGCCTTGGGAGAGGCTGGCATGATAGTAACCAATGATAAGGCAGTATATGACTTTGCTATCGCTTTTAGAAATTATGGCCAAAAAGAACGATATAACCATCTAATTAAAGGCAACAACTATCGTATTGATTCCTTGCAATGCGTATTCCTTGATATCAAGCTCAAAGAATTGGATAATTTTATTGATCGACGCAGATTCATCGCCCAGAGATACATCAATGAGTTGTCAGAAATCCATGATTTCTCCATTGACCCTTTTGACATTACCTCTTCTTATCATTTATTCGTAATAAGAGTACTTAATGGCAAACGAGATGAATTAAAGAATTACCTTGATAAATCAGGAATCACTACATTGGTTCATTATCCATCAACAATACATCAGCAACCTTGCTATCAAGCGGAATATGCCAAGATTGTCTTGAAAAATACCGAAAAATTGCAAGAGGAAATACTCTCTCTTCCCTGCTATCCATTTTTTACAGACACCGAACAGGCTTTGGTCATAGATAAGATAAAAAAGTTTTTTTTATAATTTACAATCTGGGCAAGGAAAATATCTCTGAAAATAAATCTGAAGATGAAAATATCAATAATAACTCCAACCTTCAACAGTGTAAAAACGATAAGTGACACCATCGAAAGTATTGTGACGCAAACACACCAAGATATAGAATACATCATTATCGACGGCGGCTCTACGGACGGTACATTA
>LBWY01000013.1 GCA_000995135.1 Parcubacteria group bacterium GW2011_GWE2_39_37
GCCAAGGAGAATGCGGCACTGTTTGACCCCGGGAGCACCCGGGGGAGTTTGCCGCATTCCCTTAGGCCCGAGTGAAGAACTTCTGGTGAATTTTTTCCTAGTTCGCGATTTTGGTTACTTTTCTAAAAAGTAACCCCCGTCCGGGTAGGACCCGCCGGAGGCATTTGTGAATCGTAGCTGTAAACTTCACTTTAAAAACGCGCAAGTCCTCTGGTGTGATCTTTTTAAAAATAAAAAAACTCCAAAAAATGGAGTTTTTATTTTTAAAGATTTTCCCTACTTCAAACTATTAATGAACTCTTCTCCCCCCGCTCTTAAACTTGGGTCTACTTGGATCGCTTTTTCTGCGGCCTTGATTGCCTCGGCATTATCTCCCATCTGTCGATAAACCTCCGCCAGACTTGCCCAGTTTTTACCGACATTCGGCTCGACTTGAGTAATCTGTTGTAAAACCATCAAAGCCTTATTTAAATCTTTACTTCTTAAGTACCTGTTCAATACTTCCTTTAATTGTTCAATAGACCCTAACTGACCTGCGCCTCCTAATTCTACGCACTTGTCCATGGCTTCGTTACCCTGCTCTTCTTTGTCATCATAGAAATATATTCTTGCTAGCTGACAATAGCTATCCGGATACTTGGTGTTGAATTCACTTGCCATTTTTACTATTTCTGCCGCCTTAGTTTTGTCTCCTCGCAATAAATATATTTGTGCCTTGATAAAATAAACCGGGATCCTGCGTGGTGTTGCCTCAATAGTCTTGTTTATCGCCTCCTCCGCCCGAGAAGAATAATAGATGAATTTTTCTTTATCGGCTGTATTGTGGGAAGCGGCCAAATTATACATTTGAGACAGCATCATCAGATTAAAACTATCTTTCGGGTTATAAGCCACGTTTTTTTCTGCCTGCTCAATGATGTAATTGAACGCTTGGTTGGCACTTTCTTTATCCAGATCAGAAAACAGTTCCGATCTTTGCATTGCTAATTGGACTAGGCTTTTTCTACTGTCGCGGTCAAGAACAGTATCATAGATCAAGGCTTGTTTGTAGGTTTTAATTATTTCAATAATACTGCTGCCTTGTGCCGCCACGATTTGTCCATCAATCGTGCCAGACAACATTTTCAAGGGCTTGATGTTATATTGATATGCTACAGCCAGCATAATCAAGCCGGCGATAATTAATGTATAGAATTCTCGACTGTCATTGCCTTTAAAAATCTGCTTGACTTTGCCGCTGGTCTCGGCAAAAAAGTTTTCATCGACTGACAGCCAATAAACAAAACTGAGCATCACCATCAAAGATAGATAAGTGATAAAAGAATCAAACAATACGATGTTTTGTACGAAATAGGCGACGATCAAACCGATCAAGATGATAAATTCGCTAAGCTTGATTTTACCGGCACGGAATCCGGAAATCAGATAATAGAGTGTGGCAACGAAAATCAACAGATAAACTGTAAGACCGATAGCACCAGTGGTAGAAAGCAAATCTAGGATATTGTTGTGAGCATGATCAAAATAAGTTTCGCTGGCGGTGAAATTGTAGAAGATCGGATCAAAGTGCTTGTCAAAAGTGATGGCATAATTGCCATAGCCGGTACCAAGAAATGGATGGTTAGGGAAATCCTTGATCGCCGAACGCCAAGAGACTAAACGAGTCTGAAAAGTACCGGTCTGAAAATTGATTTGAGTAATTCGGTTGAACAGACCATTATTTCTTACCCAAGAACTATCAGCGTTTGAAAAAATCAAAGCAATGAAAATGACAAAGGCGGCAACAACTCCCAGGCTGCCATATTTTATTTTCTTGTTATCGTTGAACATGGCCAACATAAAAAACATCGTGACGATACTTAAGCCAAGTCCGATAAAAGCTCCGCGGGTGCTGGCAATCTTTGTCGCCTGTAACATCAACAAAATTGCGACCACATAGAATGATCGCAGACCGATATTTTTTTGTCGAAAAAATAAGATCAAGGCAAAGAAAATATTAAAAATCATCTGCCCGCTGATATATGAGGTGTTGCCAAGGGTACCGAAATTGACTTTAAAAATAACAAACAAAGTTTGCAGAGTGGCGGCTACCACCGAGACCATCAATAGATTACGCCAGTCCTCCCAACTGCGCATCACAGTGATTATGATCAGGTAAAAAACTAAGAAATGAAGTAAATGAAAAACTCCCAACATCCGTTCGATATTGCCCCAAAAACTCATGTTGAAATCAACCCCAGTGATACTGGTTAAAATCAATACTGCCATAAAACCAATCAGTCCAAAGGTGATCCAAGATTTTTGCGGACGATAACTAGGGAATTTTATGATGAAAGCCAGCCAAAAGACTGCCAAAACTTCTATCAAAATATTAAAAGGTATCTGCTTTGATGTAATATAAGGAAATAATAGATGATCAAAAACAAAGAAAATTGACAGAAAAGAAAGAAAAATTCCGCCTTTTAAAATGTTTAGATAGGTTTTTAGTGACATAAATTCTTGAAAAAGTTGACAAAAGCCAACAATGTTGTTAAATTAATTTATCGATTATATATTTTAAAACTGTATAATTTGCTTTTTGCAACACCATTGAATGTGAGGGAGGTAAACATGAAGAAAGTAATGGTTTTTGGGACTATCGACCCAAGTGGTAACAGCGGAACGGAGCTGGTAGTTTGTACCAGCACGGCTTTGCTGAATGTATTTTCACAGATTCAAATAAACAAAGCAGTGGATGAATTCAAACGGCTCGGCGGTACACGAGAAAGTCTGGAGGAAAATGTCCCGCCGGAACTCGATCCAAAAGCTTTCAGACCCCTCTCCGCACAAGAGCATAATGCGTTTATCAAGCAGCTCGAGCTCTCTCCCACCGGAACCTAACAGTTCCGGTTTTTTTATTCTGAAATATTTTTCAGCTTTTCTAATTCTATCTGCCAACCAGCTAATTTAGCCTTCTCCTTTTCAATGATCGCGGCTGGTGCTCGCTCTACGAATTCCTGATTATTTAATTTTCCTTCAACAATCTTGATCTGCTTTTCTAAATTTTCAATTTCTTTGGTAAGTCTGATTTTTTCCTTGGCTTCATCTCTGGCGCCAAGCAAGTAGATTTCAATTTCTCCGACTGTAATAAAAATAGCATTATCGGGTTTGTCACCCTTTGCTAAAATCTCTATTTCTTCGATACCGGTCCTTAAATTTATGATCAATTTAGATTGAGATTTTATTAACTCCATATGACTGCCCGCAAATATCACTGCCTTTATCTTCTTAGCCGGTTCAACTTTATTTTCACTGCGCGCATTGCGGATCGAAGTTATAACATCTTTAATTAATTCAAATTTTTCTTCTTTTAACGATTCATAATTATCTGTCTTCGGCCATTTTCCCGCCAGCAACAATTCCCCATTAAACATTTCATGCCAAATCACTTCAGTTACAAAAGGAATGAAGGGATGCCATAGCTTTAACAAATCTTTATTTATCTTTGTAAGCAATTGGCCTTTAGTTTCTTTGTTGTCCTCAAACTTAGCGGCTTCCAAATACCAATCTGCCAAATCATCCCAAGTAAAGATACGTAATTTTTCACTGGCCTGGGAAAATTGAAATTTTTCAAAATCATCCGTAACTTCGCTGATCAAATTTTTCATTTTGGATAAAATCCAAATATCGGACGCCGTAAATTGCTTGCTATCAATTTCTTTATCCAATTCATTCTGGTTTGAATTGCCGGAGATGTAGCGTGAAATATTCCAAAGCTTATTTACTAAGTTTCTTGCCCCCTCGACTTTTTCAAAATAAAAGCGAGCATCATTGCCTGGCGCTATACTATTTAATAGGCTGAAACGCAGGGCATCAGTACCATATTTTTCAATCACTTCCAGTGGATCAATGTTGTTGCCTTTGGATTTGGAAAACTTTTCTCCCTTTTCATCCCGAAGCATGCCGTGGATGTATACATCTTTGAAAGGAATCTCATCTCTTACATAAGTCGACATCAAAATCATCCTCACCATCCACAAGAACAAGATTTCATAGCCCATCTGCATCCAGCTGGTCGGATGAAACATTTCTGCATCACCACTTTTGTTCAAAGTAGAAAAAGTCCACATGCCTGAGGAAAACCAAGTGTCTAAAGTATCTTCGTCCTGAAGCCAGCCCTCGCCTGAAGGCGGTGTTTCGCCGACATAAATCTCGGGTTCAAATTTTGAATTTACCTTATACCAAGCTGGGATGCGATGACCCCACCAAATCTGCCGACTGATGCACCAGTCGCGCAAATTGTTGATCCAATGGAAGAATACTTTTTCAAATCTTTCAGGATTAATATTTATTTTTTGTTCCGGATTATTATTATGGCCAATCTCTACCGCCTCTTTGATTAATTCTCTAAGGCTTTTGCCCTTGCCCGGTATTTTCTTATTTACATCCACAAACCACTGTGTCATAGGCAAAGATTCAACCACATCACCGAAACGATCGGAAGTGCCGACGCTCTGGGTAATGTCTTCTTCTTTTTCTAATAAATCCTCACCTTTCAACCATTCAACAAATTTTTCTCTGGCCTCAGTCACTTTCAAGCCAACGTAATTCCCTCCTGCTGCCGCAGTCATCTTGCCATCTTGGCCGATGACCTGAATCAACTCAATCGGTTCTCCCTTGGCTTTTTGTTTCTCATACATTTCAAAATCCACAGCACTATGTGCTGGCGTAACTCCCAAGGCGCCGGTGCCGAAAGCCATCTCCACATTCTCGTCAGTAATAATTTTAATATTCAAAGGTTTGGCAGCGCCAACATCAACTACATAGGTCTTGCCGATGTATTCCTGATATCTTTCGTCATTCGGATTTACAGCCACTGCGGTGTCGCCTAGTTTGGTCTCTGGCCTAGTGGTGGCGATTGTTATCGGAAAATCTTTACCATATTTAAAAGTATAAAGCTTTGCCTGACGTTCAACATGCACCAGCTCATCGTCCGAACAGGTGGACTGTCCCTTGACCGACCAATTGACTACCCGATAGCCGCGATAAATCAAACCGTCATTATACATACGGACAAACACTTCATTGACCGCTTTATTTCTCGGTTCGTCAAAAGTGTAGGCCAAACGCGACCAGTCACAACTGGTGCCCATCTTTTTTATCTGCGTCAAAATAGTAGCTTTAGATTGTTCCGAGTATTCTCTTATTTTTTCTAACAACTTTTCTCTGCCCAGTTCTTCTCGAGGATTTTTTATCCCCTGTTCAATTAGCAACTTTTCAACTTTTGCCTGGGTAGCAACGGCTGCGTGATCCGTACCCGGCAACAGCAAGGCTTTTTTTCCTCTCATTCTTTGATATCTGATCATCACATCCATGAGCGAATTTTCCAACGCATGTCCCAAATGCAAAACACCCGTCACATTTGGCGGTGGCATCATTATTGAATAGGGTTCTCCGGTTAGGTTGTCCGGATTAAAAAAACCGGATTCTTCCCATTTTTTGTAAATTTCATCTTCATGCGAAGAGGGTTCGTAAGTTTTTGCTATTTCCTTGGACATTTTTAGTTTTTTAATCAATACTAAATTTATTCTTATTATAATACACTCATGCTTAAATCATTTCTGTAGAAACTGCGATTTAACCATTCAATCAACGTATTCTAACAATATAATAAACCCCCTATTTTTGCAAGAAAAATATGCTAATTAAGCCACAAAACGTGCACTACTGCAATACCTTGACACTACCCTCTATTTCCTATATATTATTATACTGGTCCAGAAATTTCAGTCTGGTATTTATTTAGTCAAAAATGCTAAACCAACAACAACAGTTTTTTGAACAGATCAAAAAAGCTAACAATATACTGATTACATTCAACAAAGATTGGGAAGGCGATTCGGTCTCATCCGCCCTTGCCCTGTTTTTATTTTTGAAAAAGATAGGCAAGACGGCAGAGATAGTGGCAGAAAAAGCTGATCATTCCAACGCCTTTTCTTTTCTCCCCGCCTATGGCGAAATCAAAGAATCAATCGACAATCTGCGCAAATTCATTATCTCACTTGATATCAGCAATACCAAGGTCAGTCAAATCAAATATAAGGTGGAGAAAAATACCTTAGATTTTATCGTCTCCCCGCAAGACGGCTTCTTTACCAGTGATGACATCACCAGCAAGACCAGCGGTTTCAAATATGACTTGATTGTCGTCTTAGACACCCATGACCTAGAATCTTTAGGAAAGATATATGACAATGACACGGAATTCTTCTATCAGATGCCGGTCATCAATATCGATCACCATTCCAGCAATGAAAGTTTTGGTCAGGTTAACATTATCGAATTAACCTCTGTATCCACTTCTGAAATCCTTTTTTCCTTGTTTGAAAATTATTCACGCGATGTGATTGATGAGGACATCGCCACCTGCCTATTGACCGGTATGATCGCAGAAACCAGAAGCTTTAAGACTCAGAACGTTACCCCCATCGCTCTTTCCGTGGCCTCCCAGCTCATATCTATGGGCGCACGCAGGGAAGAGATCGTAAACCGGCTTTATAGATCTAGAAGCCTAAACGTCTTAAAATTATGGGGCATCGTTCTCGCCCGACTTTCCGGCAAAGAGAGTGACCGCCTGATCAGCTCACTGATCACCCATAATGATTTTATCAAAACCGAAACTTCCGAAAACGACTTGAACGAAGTGATCGATGAATTGATCATTAACATTCCCCAAGCAAAAGTCATCGTTCTCATCTATGAAACAATCAAAGATAGCAAGATAACTTCCAATGCTTTGATTTATGCAACCCGAAACATCGATGCTCTAAGCCTGACAAAAGAGTTTTCGCCAGAAGGCACCAAAACCTCGGCCAAGATAATGCTTGATAAGACTATCCATGAAGCTGAAAAAATAATCCTTAACGCCGTTCATGAGAAAATGAAACTACTCCAGCTTTAGCCCTGTCTTTACAATTTCCATCAAAATAGTATAGAATAAGAATATTACTGCTCTAAAAGCAGTTTTTATTTGATCCTCCTACGCTAAAGCTTCGGAGGACAAGCAATAAAATCTAAAGCTTTGCGCTTCCTGGGGCTTGCCCTACGAAGCCTTGGCGAAGTCCCCGTCGTTAAAAACTATGGAGGATAAATAGGGACGATTAGCTCAGTTGGTTAGAGCGCTACATTGACATTGTAGAGGTCACAGGTTCGAATCCTGTATCGTCCACAAGTTTTTTAGCCTACGATAGTAGGCTAAAAAAATTGTTGATGTATGTGGCTAAGAGAACCTGACGTTCGGTGTGGGGCTTACGCCCTTCGAATCCTCTATCATCCACCCTTCGAACAATTAACAGTTAACTTTTAACCTTTGGGTTAATTGTCAATTGTTAACTGTAACTCGTTATTCACGCTCCCATGGCTCAGGGGTTAGAGCACGGCTCTTATAAAGCCGGGGTCGATGGTTCAAATCCATCTGGGAGCACAAATAATAAGACCAGCGATAGCTGGTTTTGTTGTTTGTGCTCTTAGACGGTGAATGAATCATCCAGTTGGCGTGGGGTTTAACCCCTTCAAATCCATCTGGGAGCACAAGTATGAAAGACTTGCGTTAGCAGGTCTTTTATATTTGTGCTTTTTGATGGTGAATGAACCATCCAGTTGGTGTGGGGCTTAGCCACGTTGCCAAAAGGAATGCTCAAGTTTTCAAGGTGGGCTAATTTTGATGTGGTTGTTTTAAACGCCCTACTAATCCTGGCAATGTTTTATTTTCACGTCTGATGGTAGGGACACCTGTCCCTACGGTGGATGTTTCGCATGTCGTGATAATTGCATGAAGGTGATTTGGCATATTACACCTACTCATCCCTTGCCACCATATCACCATTCATTATATAATATAGTTAATTATTTACTCATTTATATATGAAACTATTCAAAAAAAAGGGAGCGTTAAAAACTGCTACAGACATGGAATTAAAAAATGCAGAGCAATATTTTGAAACCATAAAAAATGATAATGAAGAATCATGGTTTGACCAAGATTATGAAGAAGGGCAGTTGTCGATCGATGTTTATCAAACTGCAGAAAAATTGATCATAAAATCCACCATCGCCGGAGTCAAACCGGAAGATATTGATATCTCGATCAACAACGACATGCTAACCATTCGCGGCAAGCGCGAAATGGAAGAGACAGTCGCCAAGGCTGACTATTTATATAAAGAATGTTACTGGGGATCCTTCTCACGTTCACTCATCTTGCCACTTGAGGTAAGAACTGATAAGCTGGAGGCATTCCTGGAAAATGGCGTTTTAACCATTTCCATGCTTAAGGCAAAAAAGCCGAAAAATCAGCTAACAATCAAGGTTAAAGAAAGGTAAGACTATGGAAATAATTTTTATCATCGATCGAATTGAAGGCGAGACTGCAGTTTTAAAAGCAGACGATTTTACAATCAATTGGCCAAAGAATAAATTACCCCAGACTATGCGCGAAGGAGAAGCTTTAAGCTTCCAAATTTCCACCAAAGAAGAGGTTGAAGCAAAAAACAAAAAACAAGCCAAAGACTTATTGAATGAAATTTTAAACGTTAAAGAGTGATAGATAAATTACCATGTTAAAGCATTATCTTAAAAAAGAAACGCCGATATGGTTGCGCGACACAGCAATCATTTTTTTTATCGTATTAATTACCCTGGTCATCGCGTGTTTCATTTATGAAGCTTGGTTCAACGGCAGAGCCTATCCCGGAGCCAGAATCGGCAGATTAGATTTGGGCGGAAAAAAGTCTGAAGAGATAAGACTCTTGGTTTTAGAAGAAATCAATTCCATAAACAATGACGGTATCATATTCAAATATGCCAACAAGCAAGCCGTGATATATCCATTAGCTTCAACAGCGACTGCGGATGGTGCCTACAACATCATTGATTTTGATATTGATCAAACTGTTGACCGGATAATCAACTTTGGCAGGGACCAAAACTTTATAATCGACCTTAAAAATAGGCTTGCAGGGTTAATATTTAATAAATCGATTGATGCGGCCTATACCTTAAACGAAAGTGAGATCAAGAAAGAACTGTTGGCTAATTTCTCCCAATTAGAAAACCCAGGCAAGGATGCAGCACTTAATTATGACTCTAAAAATTCTTCTTTCTTTATCTCTCCAGAAAAATCTGGCAAGGGATTTGATTATGAAAAATCGATCAAACAGTTAGACTTCAACTTATCACGTTTAGACAATTCGGCCATACAGCTAAATCTTGTCGAGCAACTGCCACAGTTGCGACAAACTGATATTGCGAATGCAGATCTTTTCGCAAAAGAATATTTAAATTTGGCGCCACTGGTTCTTAAAGATGGAAAGGATGTCTGGAATATCGAAAAAGAAGAGCTTGGTCATTGGCTTGCTCTTGTTCCCGATCGCGACGCTTCTCTGGCCGGCGGTAAAGCAAAAATTGCCTTAAACAGAAGTTATGTTGAGAAATATTTATTTGATCAAGTTGCAACCAAAACTGATCAAAAACTTATTGACGCCAGATTCCAGATAACTGACGGTCGAGTTACCCAATTCCAAGCAGGCAAAGAAGGAAGAGCGCTTGATATCCAAGCGAACCTGTCGAACATAGAAGAACAGTTCATCGGCAATAAGAAAAAAGATATAGATCTGATAATCAAAAAGATTGAGCCCACAAACGATATAGATGACGTTAACGCTTTAGGCATAAAAGAGATTATCGGCACAGGGGAATCCGCTTTTACCGGCTCGCCTAAGAACAGAGTAAAGAATATCTCGGTCGGCGCTGCTTCCCTAAATGGAATAATCGTTAAGCCGGGAGAGAATTTTTCTCTGCTCAAAACTTTGGGCAAAATTGATGCCTCTAATGGATATTTGCAAGAATTGGTAATCAAAGAAGGAAAGACTATACCTGAATATGGCGGCGGTCTATGCCAGATAGGCACGACTATTTTTAGAGCCGCAGTAAATAGCGGCCTGCCTATAGTTGAACGACGAAACCACTCGTACCGAGTAAGCTATTATGAGCCTGCGGGAACAGACGCTACCATATATGACCCTGCGCCGGATTTCAAATTTAAAAATGATACAGGAAATAATATCTTGATCCAAACTAGGATCGAAGGCACTAAATTATTTTTTGATATTTGGGGCACCAAAGATGGAAGGGTCGCAGAGAACACCAAACCGACAATTTACAATATTGTCAAACCGAAACCGACCAAACTGATCGAAACTACCGACCTACCAGTCGGCAAAAAGAGATGTACGGAAAGCGCACATAATGGAGCGGATGCTTTTTTTGATTACAAGGTCACCTATCCTGACGGAACGATCAAAAAAGAACGATTCTCTTCTCATTATGTTCCCTGGCAAGAAGTTTGTTTGATCGGTGTTGAAAAAATTTCTACTCCAGAAAATTCAAACAACGCGACCTCAACCGTAAGCACATCATCTGCAATCACCACGACCGAGACTGCTGCATCTTCAACCGTTCAACAAAATTAAAATTAACAAAATTTTAATTATTTTTTAAAAGTTATCCACAATCAAATAAAAAAATCACCAAATTAATATTTTGGTGATTTTTTATTTTTTGTATTTTGAATATATAACAATCAAGTTCTGCAACAAAAAAGATCAGCTTTAGCGGGTAGGCAAGAAAATCTCCTCTAGGAAATACCCAGTAGTTAAACCGGACAAGGACCTAGAAAGAAAATCCCCATGCTTGTCGTGCCTAGCCCGCTGTAGCTGACCTTTGCTTTTTCAACGATTAATCATCATAGCACAGTACTTAAATATTGTCAATACATATGGCTGTTTAACTATTAATTTTATCTTAGATTAGCATTTTTTCAGTAATTATAGTATTGCCGATTTTATTAGATTAGTATTTTGAGTTTTAAAACTAAAGAGTGGGTAGAATTGTCGATTTAAAGTATTTTCAAGTTCCGATTAATTAAAACATACTAAAATAATATTAACCCTTTATTAAAGTAAAACGTTTTTAAAAAAAATAAAAATATCAAGGATACGCTAAAAAATATTTTTTAAAATAAAAAAATATTATTTTAAAAAATGAATTTACTAAAAAATATTTAAAAAACTATTTTATTTTTTTCTATTTGTGTTAAAATATAACTATAGATAAAAAATATTTTTTAAAATTTTTTTTCTATAAAGGTACAAGAAAATATTTTTTCAAAAATATTTTGAAAAAAAATAAATTTTTAACCGCGAATGCAATTAAATTTGTATACGCACTATTGAAAGGAGGTGAATACAATGGCTACAAAGAAAAAACCAGCTGCAAAGAAAGCTGTTAAGAAAGTTGTAAAGAAAGCTGCTGCAACAGTTAAGAAAGCTGTTAAAAAAGTTGCTCCTAAAAAAGCTGCTCCAAAGAAAACAGTAAAGAAAGCTGCTGCAAAAAAACCAGCTGCAAAAAAAACTGCAAAAAAGAAAAAATAATATCTCTTCACCCTCGCCAACTACCTGTCCAACAGTTAAAAAATGATGGATAGATAATTGGCGAGAGGAGGAAAAGAAAATCCCGACATAAAGCCGGGATTTTCTTTTTTCACTTAAATTTTTATTCGTAGAGACGCAAAATCTTGCGTCTCTATAGAAGTAATCTCCATTCGCCACTCTTCTTTAATTCATCCTGGTTAAAGATTTTAATTTTACCGTACTGTCCATCAAATCCAGGATTTATTATCACTCTTCCCTCCCTTGCTCTTTTGATTGCTTCAGCAAAAATATCTCCGGCTACACCCTTAATTTTTTCTAGCGGTTGCTCCATCAATATAGACAACTCATTGCCTAGTTTATCTATCAGATTATCGTAATTCACCTGGACTTTTTTTGTACTACGACTTTTTACTCCCAATATTTCTGCAATAATCTTATCCAACCCTATCAGCTTAACAAATCCCGGAGCTTCTTCCGGCTTAAAACCCAATGGCCTATCTGATAATTCTTCAACGCGATTAGCAACTCCGATAGTCAATGATTTTTTGCATACTGGGCAGATACCTTGATAAGCTTGTGTTTCTGAAGGAGAAAAGCTTATTCTGCATAATCGGTGGCCATCAAAATGATACATTCCCTCTTCAGGGTAGAATTCAATCGTGCCTATTATTTTTTTCTGATCTTTGTTTTTGATGACCTCATAAATTTCTTTATAGCTCATTTCATCCAAGTCAAAAATATTAGCTTCTCTGCCTAGATTAGGCAATGAATGAGCATCTGAATTTGATAACATGGTTAATTTATCTAGAGCAGAAACGCGCCAATTCATTTCCGGATCAGAAGATAACCCAGTTTCATAAGCATATACATGTTCAGTCTGTTCCTTGAAACACTCTTCAAAAGTATCAAAACCGGACTTAGAACCGAAGACGGAAAACCAAGGCGTCCAAATATGAGCGGGGTAAATTAAAAATTGCGGATGAATAGACAGACAAAGTTTAATCAAATCAGGCGCTGCCATACCAAGAATCGGACGACCATCCGACCTGATATTGAATTTTTTATCCAAAAAATTATTCAATGTTTCAGCCGCGGCTATGTTTGGCGCATGAATAACCAAATGAATCCTTCTGGCCTTGCCACCATCTTTATATATCAAAGCAACCTCGGAAGATAAGATGAATTTAACTTTGCTATCATTTGCCGTTTTTAATACATACAATCCGCTTCCTGTATTTTCCACCAACTCTTTTTTGATACTCCTAAACCAAGCAGGATAAGTAAAATCCCCCGTACCAATAATATCAATCCCTTTGATTCTGCATGTCGAATCAAGATTTGCTAAAGTTAAATCTTTTGAACAAGCACGAGAATATTTAGAATGGATATGTAAGTCAAGAATTTGTCGCATTTGTTATTATTTACTCTTTACCCCACCCTCCGTCATTCCCGCGAAAGCGGGAATCCAGGGTTAGCAGTAATCAATGTTTGTTTTGCTGATTTTATTCAGTCTTTTTCAAAATCTTCTCCGCAATTTCCAATTCCTCCAATGAATTAATACCGATCGCTTCTTCCGGTGCGACAAGTATAGAATCGATATTTTTCTTTTGTTCAAACGCTAAGCCAATTAAATCAGTCAAATAAAATTCTTTTTGCACATTATCGGTGCTTATCTTACCAATATTATCTTTAAGCCAGTCAAAGTCAAATGCATACATCGCCGGGTTAACTTCATTTATTTTTTTAGTTTCTTCGTCCGAATCTTTAAATTCTTTTATCTGCCGGATCTGATCTCCATGCCTGATTATTCTACCCCAATGATAGAATATTTTCTGCCAATCAGAAAAATTATCCGACTTGGCAACCAACATTGTTATCTCACTATCATTTGCTGCTAATTTTTTGATCGTATCAGCCTTGATGAAGGGATGATCACCGTTAAAAATTAAAACTTTGCTACACTCGTCTTTGATATTATTAACTGCGCAAGAAGCAGCGTGACCAGTGCCTAGCTGTTGTTCTTGAACTGTGTATTCGACATTATAATCTTTTAAAGATTGCCGGATTAAGCCTTGATTTTCAGGCGAAACAATAATCATCGGCTTTGGATCGATTTTAGAATCAACTACTGAATCAAGCAAGTGCTGGATGATTGATTTACCGCAAACCGGCACCAAAACCTTAGGCATCTCAGTGTTCATCCTCGTGCCTTTGCCGGCTGCTAGAATTACTATTTTAGTCATGATATTTTAATTTAATTTTTCATTAACGATCAGTGCGATGGCTTCGGCGATCTTATTAATCTGTGTCTCATTTTCTCCCTCCACCATTATTCGGCATAAATTTTCGGTGCCGGAATAACGCACCAGAATTCTGCCTGTTTCCTGTAGAACCTCCTCCGCCTGTCGTATCTCCTCAACAATTTCAGGAATTAAATCAAGTGAGGTTTTTTCTTTGACTGGCACATTAACCAGGACTTTTGGCGCTAAACTGAATTGGTTGGACATTTCAGATAATGATTTGCCAAAAATTTTCATTGCCCAAACCAGCATCAAGCCGCTCAATATTCCATCTCCGGTTGTTTGATGTTTAGAAAAAATGATATGCCCGGACTCTTCCCCGCCGATTACCGCTTCCCTTTCCTGCATTGCCTGAAAAACTGCTCGGTCACCAACCTCAGTAACAACGTGTTCAATGCCTAATTTTTTTAAATTATTAATAAAATTGATATTGCTCATGACAGTGCTAACTACGATCTTATTTGTAAAATGTTCAAGCTCTAATAATAGCTGAGCGTAAATGTACAATAGTTGGTCACCGGTCAAAACACTGCCATCTTCTGCAACGGCGATCATGCGATCACCATCGCCATCAAAAGCCAGACCTAGATGTGCTCCTTCTTCAACTACTTTACGAGAAAGATTGGCGGTATATTGCGATCCGCAATCATCATTGATGTTTTTGCCGTCTGGACAGTCGGCGATCGTGACAATGTCTGCGCCAATTTGTTCAAAAACGATTGGCGCAACTTCAGCGGTTGCACCATTGGCACAATCCAAGACGATTTTAAAATTCTCTCCAACCTTTTCCGGCAGCGCTTTGATCAAAAATTCCGCATATTCTTTGATCGGCTGCACATCAACAATTTCCAGGTCAGAATTTACGAATTCTTTACCGGTTGAAAAATCAAATTCATCATTCAGGATTATATTTTCCAATTCTTCTTCCTCTTGCTCATTCATCTTGGTTCCATCATTTTTAAAAAGTTTGAAACCGTTATAGCTATAATCATTGTGCGAGGCAGAAACCATCAAACCCATGCCGACGCCCATTTGTTTTACCATAAATGCCAGCCCGGGAGTGGGAATAATACCCGATGAAACTGCTTTGCCGCCCAATGACATTATGCCGGCAGAGACTGCCATCTCCAGCATCGGTCCAGAACCGCGGGTATCTCGGCTAATAAATATAATAGGGGCGATATTATTTTTTTGACAATAAACAACCAAAGACTGACCGAATCTCAAGGCCAGCTCTACATTCATATTTGCCTCATTGACGATACCACGAATACCGTCAGTGCCGAATAATTTTTTCATAAATAATAAATTTTAATAAAATTGCTGTTATCGCCCCCTTCCTCTTGGACAAGAGGAAGGACGGGATGGAGTTTGATTTCGGACATAGCGAATATTTACCTCCCTTCAACTCCACTCTGTCTCTCCTCTTGTCTAAGAGGAGAGGACGAAAAACAACTCTCTATTTCTTAACCATAACCTGCCAATTATTGGACAAATCAGAATTTTCATTATCAATTTTAAAACCAAGTTTCAAACCTAACATAATCATTGCTTCATTATTACTATCTGTCCCTAGCCAGAAACCGATATCTGGATAATGTTCCTTGTATATTTCCATAACAAAAGAAGTAAAGGCTTTCATAAGACCCTTACCCCTAAAAGTTGGGTAAGAACGCCAAACTGCCGTGTGCCAATCATTTTGGATTTTATCTTTTTCTTCTTCGCCAAACTTTAATGATTTTTTACCCAACGATTTTGGACCAAACCAAACTAATGCGGCCAGTTTATCAGTTTGCTTATGAACAAGAATAAACGGCGTTCGGTTTTTCTCATACCATTCCTCATAGGAGCCCTCACCAAAACGCCTTCTATCACCAGTATTTTTTTGCAAATCAACATCACTATCATCTAAAGAGAGTTTTTTTAACTGCTCTGCATACTTTTTTTCAATTCCAATAAAAACTTTATACTCTTCTTCATGTTTACAAATCGCATCAGCAATATGAACAGAGGAATATATTGGTAGGGGCAAAAAAAGGTCTGCTAGATTATTTTTGGGGGTTATTTCCATATTATTGACTTTTTTATCTAATAATAGTAAATTTATTTTAATGTATATAATTCAGTAGTGGAGGAGGCTCTTTTGGAAAAAATAAAAAAACATCTTTGTGTCGCGTCTGGGCTAATCGCATTGTTTGCTCCGATAGCTTGGGGAGCCGTCTATTTCATCTACCAGCACAACAGTAAACCGCTCACCTATCCTCTCTGTCTTTTGCAAACTTTTCTAATAGCTTTCGGTGATGGCGCGTTGATTTACGCCATAATTCTCTTGGAAGTCGCTGGAATTATCAAGAAAGATATAATCGAGGAAGGAGTTCCGCATGCGATTGAATGAGAGAACAAAAAGCATTATGGTAACTCTTGGCTTCTTCTTAATAACAATCGGATTCTTCTGGGGGGCAGATGCTCTTTACAAGATCAGCAATGATCCGGTCAACCAAATGAATGCAGGTGCCGTCTTCTTCGCTTTTGGCATGACTGTAACGGGAATAATCCTCCTGATCATCTCGATTTTTATGTTCATCGCTCTGCTTGAAGCAAGGAAAGATTCAGCCAATAGCCAGCCTAAATAAAGGCGGCTTTTTTTTATTTTTTTCTGTCATTGCGAGGAGAGTGCTTTTAACCCCAGGCTCGATCCGAGGGACTTGGCAATCTCAGGTTAACTAGTATAATCTATATTTATGTAAATACTAACAAACCTGAGATTACCGCGCTGCACTTCGTTTCGCTCGCAATGACAAACGACCTTTACTTTTGAATTTTAAATTGCAATTTTGATTTTTGACTTTTAAATTTTGAATTTATTCCTATTCCACCGTCACTGACTTCGCCAGATTCCTCGGCTTATCAACATCCAAACCTTTTAGCACTGCCATGTGGTAAGCGAAAAGCTGGGCGGGAACGGCAGACAGAATCGGAGTGAGCATTTCCAAAGTTTTCGGTATATAAATCACATCATCGGCAATATCTTTAATCTTCTCATCCCCCTCGGTCGCCACTGCGATTATCTTGCCGGCGCGGGCTTTTATTTCCTGCATATTGCTAACATTCTTTTCATAAACACTATCCTCCGGCACAAAATAAAATGAGGGGAAGTTTTCATCGATCATGGCAATCGGACCGTGCTTCATTTCTCCGGCAGCAAAACCTTCGGCGTGAATATAGGAAAGTTCTTTTAATTTGATTGCCCCTTCAAAAGCCAGGGGGTGATTATATTTTCTACCCAGAAAAGCAAAGCTCGTTGCCTTACTGTATTTTTCTGCAATTTTTTTTATCTCCCCATCGGCTTCTAAAATTTTTCTTATTTTGTCTGGCAATGCTTGAATTTCATTGACAATTCGTTGCCCTGTGACCAGAGACATGTCACGCTGTCTGCCCATAAAAAGCGTCAGAAGTGATAATATAGATATCTGCGAAGTAAATGCCTTAGTCGAGGCCACAGAGATCTCAGGGCCTACATGGTTGTAAATGCCGGCATCTGTTTCTCTGGCGATTGAAGAACCGACCGTGTTTACAATTCCCAGAGTCAAAACACCTTTTTCTTTAGCTTCTTTGACTGCCGCCAAAGTATCCGCTGTTTCACCGGATTGACTCATCACGATGACCGCTGTCTTATCATTTAAAATTTGTTTTTTATATCTGAACTCATGAGCATAATCCACCTCGGTCGGGATGCCGGCATATTCCTCCAACATATACTCGCCAACCAAGGCAGCACATCGAGCCGTACCGCACGCAACAATGATTATTCGATCTATATTCCTGATTTTATCAGCCACGGCATCCAAGCCCCCCAGTTTGGCCATACCCTCTTCAAGCACCAGTCTTCCACGCACGCTGTTCATGACTGTTTCTGGCTGTTCAAATATTTCTTTGATTAAAAAATGCGGATAGCCACCCTTTTCTGCCTGGTTAATATCCCACTCAATCTCACTTATATCCTTGGTAATTTCAGCATTAAAAGAATCAAAAATTCTTGGGCCATTAGCGTCAATCTCCACCATTTCACCATCATCAAGATATATTGCCTGCTTAGTATAACGCATTATTGCCGAGACGTCGGAAGCGATAATGGTTTCGTTCTCACCCAGACCGACTACCAACGGCGAGCCTTTCTTGGCGGCAATGATTTTGTTTGGCTCATCTGCATGAAAAACAACAATTCCATAGGTGCCAGTGATGACTTTTAAAGCTTTTTTTACAGCTTCGGTCAAATCACCATCATATAAATCTTCAATCAAATGTGCCAAAGCTTCGGTATCCGTTTCGGATTTAAAAATATGACCTTTTTCAATCAAGTGTTTTTTTATTTGTTGATAATTTTCAATGATGCCATTATGAACCAACCAAATCTTACCGCTGCAATCGGAATGGGGATGTGCATTTTGCTCTGAAGGCACGCCATGAGTTGCCCAACGAGTGTGAGCAATCCCGATTTTTGCCCCTCCCTGTTCAGGGTCGAGGGCATGCTTTAACAAAGGGGGATGAGGGGATTTATCTTCGCTGATCTTTTTCTCCAATTCCACAATCTTTCCGACTGCCTTAAAACACAAAACTTTAGATTGATGCAACAAAGCAACGCCAGATGAATCATAACCACGATATTCAAGACGTTTTAATCCATCGATTAAGATAGGCAAAGCTTCATTTTTCCCAAAATAACCAACAATTCCACACATAAAAATAATTTAAAATTTAAAAGTAAAAATTCAAAATTAATTTTAAATTTTTCATTTTTAATTTTTAATTTAGCAATCCCCACAACTGCTTAAAAATAGTCTTTTGCGTTTCGTAGATCATTTTATTCTCAATAATCACGCCGACCGGATTATTAGAAGAATCTCTGGCAATAAAGGCGCACTTATCGGCGTAAATAATGATATAGGTCATATTTTCTTCAGTTGCGGTTGATGCTTTTAGCCATTTCCTTTCATCCAACCCATAAGTACCGCCGCCTGCAGATAGAGAAATAGTCTTGGCAGTAATGCCTTGCTTTATGCGCTTATTATTGAATTCGGGGAAAGCGGCATAAACATCTTCTCTGATTCCTTCTGAGGAATAAACAAAATATTTATCCAAATCTTTCATAGAGCTCAACACATCGTCTAGAATAAATTTTATTCCGGCACTACCTTCGTAAAATTTTGTCACTGGCCGGTTACCATCTTTATCTTGTAAAGATTTTAATTCTGGAATTAATTCGGAAAATTTTTCTTTTGCCGATTTTAACTCTGCCTCCTGTTCTTTTAAAATCTTTAAAAGTTTCTCCGGATCTTCTGCCACAAACCGCTGCTTAGTGTCTTGGTGATAAAAAGCAACCAAGCCCAGTTCTTGCAACTTTTTTAATATATCATAGGCAGTGCCGCGGTTTAACTCTGCCAATTCAGCCAAAGATCTGACTGACATCGCACCGTGCTCCAAAAGCTTAAGATAAATCTTTATATCTTTATCATTCAAACCGATTTTTTTTAAGATGGTTAAATCCATATGACAAAAAATTTAGAGCTTAGGGTGAGTAAGCTCTAATATGAGAAGGATGAGAAAATAGCAACTATTTTCTTTGGACAAAATAAGAATTCTGTCCAGCTTGATCGTTTTAAAAATGATCACACATCCAGTTAATCAGATTCTAAGGTACATATTAATTTAATTATACTAGCTGAATGTATTATTTGTCAACAATATTTCTGCAACATTTATATACTTGCATTAATTTATTTAATATTAGGTTTAAAAAATAATTAATAATGTCAACTTTTTATCTTTAAAGTAGAAAAAATAAACAAAAAAACACATGAACTCGTTTTGTCCATGTGTTTAATTACTATCCTCTAATTGCTTAAAACTTTTCCGGTGATTGTTTTAATATACCGGTAGAAAATACATCAGCGATTATCATCGCTTGATCGTGAAGTCGATCAAAAGTAGAAATTTCAGTTTCATAGCTGTTGCTAAAGTGAGCTGTGACATCTTCTTTGATCAACCTGTTATAATCATAAAGCATCGTCCTTAATTCTTCTTTGTTCAAGCTTCGATTGCCTGTGCTGATCGCTGAAATCAATTCATCAACATTTTGATTCAATCTCTTTTCGACATCATTCATTTTAGTTTCATCTCCTGCCTTGGCGGCAACTGCCAGTTCAAGGGTGGTTGCTAGATGGTTCTTGAATAGACTGTTGAAATTAGTAGTGTCTTCACTACCATAAAAAGGAGCTATCAATTCTCCGATATCATCTGAGTTCTTTAATAAACGAGTAGCAACTTGATCCCTGTCTGCCAAATCATTATGTATCGCTACAATTGATGATCTAGTCCACATAACTTGGTCTGCCCACAATCTTCTCATTTCAACGATCAATTTTAAACTTGATTCGGTAAGCTCAATGGTATTTGGTGTAGTAGTGCCAAAAGTTGAAGTGGGATATTCTTGCGCTGTTGTACCGGTTGGTGTCGAAAAAACAGTCCAGCCAAGCAAATATCCTACTATCACGCCGATGATTGCAAAAATTATTAGATTTGATGGTTTCATATGATTGTAATTTAAATTTCTTAGCTTTAGCATTCGACAAATGCTTTTATCATAATAATCTGCTCTAGTTAAGAAACAATGAAAAAAATCCTTGAATGGACAGAACGCTGTTCTGTCCCTACAACGCCAACAAAAAAAACACAACTAAAAGGTAGGGACAGAACATTGTTCTGTCCACAACGCCATATCCATTAATTTACAAAAACAAAAAAACACCAATTATGGTGTTCTTTTGACTTGTCATTTTAATTGCGTTGTCCTGGCGCCGTCCTACTCTTCCAGGGCTCAGGCCCAAGTACCATCGGGGCTGAGAGGCT
>LBWY01000014.1 GCA_000995135.1 Parcubacteria group bacterium GW2011_GWE2_39_37
GAATTATCATTTGACCGGCAACTTAACACAAAAGCAGTTGCGTTATTTAATCAAGCAAGTTATCGGCTTAGCCGAGTGGTTGGAAGATTGGCTGCCGAAGGAAGTTATGAAAAAATATAACCTGGTCAGTTTGCCGGAAGCGATCAAGAAAATCCATTTTCCTCAAAAATTAGACGATGTTGAAATCGCCAAGCAACGATTGGCCTTTGATGAATTATTTTTAGTCCAGCTGCAATCCATTTTGGCCAAACAGGAATTTTCTGCCAGCACTGCCAGCAGCATTCCATTTGATGAACAAAAGACCAAAGACTTTGTGAATAAATTGCCATTCAAATTAACGGACGCACAGCGGAAGGCCTCTTGGGAAATACTTTTGGATATCGCTAAACCGAAACCGATGACTCGTCTTTTGGAAGGGGATGTGGGCAGTGGCAAGACCTTGGTTGCAATCCTCGCTATGCTCAACGTCGCTTGGAGCGGCAAGCAGGCTGTGCTGATGGCCCCGACCGAGATTTTGGCCAAGCAACATTATGCTACTATCTCTAATCTTTTGAAAGATTATGATATTACGGTCGGGCTGATTACCAGAACTGAGAAGAAGATAAGCCAGAATTTAGAAGCGCAGAATGAGAATGGGAAAAAGAAGAAAAAAACTTTATCTCCGGAATTCGTATTAAAAAATTCTCAAATTGTAGTTGGTACTCATGCAATAATCCAGGAAAAGATTGAATTTAATGATCTGGCCTTGGCTGTGATTGATGAACAGCATCGTTTCGGCGTCGGGCAGAGAAAAACTTTGATTAATAAGGTAGGGACAGAACAGTGTTCTGTCCCGACGAAGTTGTCGCCGCACTTGCTATCAATGACGGCCACGCCGATTCCGCGCAGTTTGGCTTTGGCCTTATATGGTGATTTGGACGTTTCGGTGATCAATGAAATGCCGGCGGACAGAAAAAAAATAATCACCAAAATTGTTTTGGAAAAAGATCGCCAAGTTGCTTACGATTTTGTCCGCAAGGAAATCGGCAAGGGCAGACAAGCTTTTGTTATCTGCCCCTTGATTGAAATGACAGACCCAGCGCAGCTTAGTGAGAAGGAGATCAGTTTCCTGGGAACCAAGTCGGTCAAGGAAGAATATGAAAAATTAAATAAAGAGATATTCCCTGATTTGAATATCGGCATGCTGCACGGAAAAATGAAAACGGTGGAAAAAGAAAGCGTGATGAATGACTTTATTGCCAATAAAATAAAAGTTTTGGTAGCGACTTCTGTAGTTGAGGTGGGGGTTGATATTCCCAATGCTTCAATCATGCTGATTGAAGGTGCGGAAAGATTCGGTCTGGCCCAGCTTCATCAGTTTCGTGGACGGGTGGGTAGAAGCGAGCATCAATCCTATTGTTTGTTGTTCTCAGAATCTAATTCTTTGCCAAGCAATACGCGTCTAAAGGCGCTAGTCGATTATAACGACGGAGTGACCTTGGCAAAAATTGATTTAAAACTGCGCGGACCGGGGGAAGTTTATGGCACTATGCAAAAAGGTTTTCCAGAGCTTAAAGTTGCTTCTTTGTTCGATTTCGATTTGATGAAAAAAGCTAAAGAGGGGGCGCAACTGATTGTCGATACTGACTCTAGCCTGAAGGGTTGGCCGGGTTTAAAAAATAAAGTTGGAGAGTGGGACGAGAAATTGCATTTGGAGTAATAAGAATTCCCCTCTTGAGAGGGGTGCCCGAAGGGCGGGGTGTGTTGCGAGCGTGGCCAAAAAATCAATTGTGTTATTTATCCACCTTCATAACACACCCCGCCAGCCTTTGGCTGTCCACCCCTCTCAAGAGGGGAATTTTTAGGAGTTACTTTTTCGAAATAAATAAACTGTCTTTCAAATAAAAACGCCATTTTTTTTGTATTTTCCGGCATAGTCAATGCCGATGCGGGTGGTTTTGATGATCTGGCTCGGTTTGATAATCTCTTTACGGCCTTCGATCCAGAGGCCGTATTTTTTTGTATAAATCGGCAAGTCATTAAAATATTTATTGATTTGTAAGGCTTTGGTTAGTTTAGCCGGCCCATTAGTTGAAAATTTTTTTTCTGGATTCCTGCCTTCGCAGGAATGACACGATAAGATAGGTTCAACTGCGCGAATCAGGACTGCTGCTGGATAATTTTCCGGTCCGGTTACGATGTTTAACATGTGATGCAGGCCGTAGGTGAGATATACATAGATCTGTCCAGACGCGCCGAACATTATCTTATTTCTTAAAGTTAATCCACGACTGGCGTGGGATGCTAAATCGAATGGTCCATCATATGCTTCGGTTTCGACGATTTTATACCTCACCCTAACCCTCTCCTTGGTAAGGAGAGGGAATCCAAAAGGTAGCTCTCTGACTAAAAAACAGCCCAAGAGATCTTGGGCGACTTTTAATGTGTTTTGGTTGTAGAAAGATTGAGGTAAAATCATTTTAGCTTGAAAAGTTGAACCATTTCACTGATATTTTTGATTTTTTCCAATTTGATTTTTTTATTTATAACTGAAGAGCTATTAGGCACTATCGCACGGGTAAACCCAAGTTTTTCCCCCTCATTCAAGCGCAGCTCCAGCTTGCTGACGTTGCGCATTTCTCCGCCCAAGCCGACTTCACCAAAAATCAAAGTTTTGCGATCGATGAATAAATCAGACAAGGAAGAGGTGATGGCAAGACAGACTGCCAAATCGAGTGAGGGATCGTTTATTTTTAATCCGCCGACTACGTTCAGGATCACATCTTGGTTGGCCAGATTGATTTTAGCGCGTTTTGATAAAACCGCAATCAAGACTTGCAGGCGATTCAAATCAAAACCGGAGGCTTTGCGTTGCGGATAGCCAAAGACAGTTTTGGTAACCAAGGCCTGAACCTCGATCAAGAAGGGTCGACTGCCTTCGATGATACAGCTGATCACCGAACCGGCAATCTGATGATCTTCATTCTCAATAAAAATCGCACTGGGATTGCTGATCTCCTTAAAACCTGTACTGGTCATTTCAAAAACACCGAGTTCATTCACCGAGCCAAAGCGGTTTTTACTTGCCCGTAGAATTCGATAATCATGAGTGGTCTCTGTCTCCAAGTAGGCAACAGTGTCGACGATATGTTCAAGACTTTTGGGGCCGGCAATGGCGCCATCTTTGGTGATGTGGCCGATCAAGATTACGGCAATCTCATGCTGTTTGGCAAGCTCTAAAAATTTTGTAGCGCAGGCACGTATTTGAGTAATCGAGCCGGCTTCTGATTCAACCAAGGAGGAATAAACAGTCTGGATCGAATCGATAATGACTAATGCCGGCCGCTGCTGTTCGGCAGTCGCGATAATTTTTTCAACATTAACCTCGCTTAAAAAACCGATCCGTTCATAGCCGATATTAAGCCGGCTGATCCTGCCTTTGACCTGGCTTGCTGATTCTTCGCCACTGACATAAATAACATTGTTGCTGCTTTGAACTGCGCCGGCAATCTGTGCTACCAAGGTTGATTTGCCGATGCCCGGTTCGCCGCCCAAAAGGATTAGGGAGCCGGGAACGATGCCTCCTCCAAGTACTCGGTCTAATTCAGATATATTCGTTAAAATACGTTTTTCATTTTTCGTTTCAATATTATCCAGGTTGATCGTGTCCATGGCTGAAAGCTTGCTGTTGGTTGCTCTGTCTTTTTTTGTATCTACAATTTCCTCTTTCATACTGCCCCAAGTGCCGCATTCTGAACAACGCCCGCTCCATTTGGGAGATTGGGCGTCGCATTTAGTACAACTAAAGATTGTTTTTATATTGTTGGCCATTATTTATGGGACTACAGTAATTAGCGGATCAGGACCGGCTTGATTCAAATCCTGACCCAAATCATCTGGCGTGATTAAAATGATTCTTAAAAAAGTGAATAAAATGCCAAGTAGTAACAAACTGATCAATGAAGAGGCTACGAATAACGAAACTGAAAAATTATCTTTTTTGAAGTTCAGCATATTATTTTAAATTTATTTTATGCAACCGGCCACTAGCTTGATCATTAAAATAAAGATATCGGCCATCCTTGGAAGGTATAAGGTTTGAAATAGTCAAATTATTTTCAGGGATAGCAATTTTTTTCTTTGAACCGGTTTGCGTGTCGATCCTATAAAGATCGTCAATAGTATTTTTTGCCAACTCAGGAAATAGTCCTGAACCTTCTTCAAGTTTTTGTGGCACGGCACAGTAAAGGGTTTTGGGGTCAGCGAAACTGCATTTGTCTGCCCAGGTCTCTATATTCAGCCTTTTCCGATTATTGCCGATATTATCGCCTTCGGCATCAACGATCCAAAGACTGGGTTTCAATTCGTTTTGCGTTGAGTAGACGCTGTAAAGTAATCTGTCACCTGTCGGCGCCCATTTAGGAACGAAGCCTCTGCCCTCCACGATTGTTGATTTGAAATTTTCTTTATTCAAACCGACAAAATAAACCTCCTGTCGATCAAAATCTTTTCCTTCGGTGAACATCGCTACCATCTGGTTATTAGGTGACCACATCGGATAGACTGTAGAATCCTTATCTCCCAGTTCCTCAACCCCCATCGCCTTGCTGCCATCTTCGCTGACTATTGCCAGCCAGCGGTTGTTGGGATCTTCCCCCATACTTTTCATGACGATCTTGTCGCCGGTTGGAGAAAAAGAAAAATCCTTCCAGTGAGAGGGGAGAGTGATTTGTTTATTGCTGGAAAAGTCATAAATGATTTTCGCACCATCTGGGTATTCTAATATTGCCTTGTTTTTGTTGGGTGACCAAACGACATTTTTCACTTGATGGAATATCTTGTCGGATAATTCAGTGACATTGCCGTCGTTATCGATGCGGAAAAATTTGCCTGCCTCTTTATCATAGTATTGGATTTGGGAGCCGTTGCCGTCGAGAGTGGCGCCGATACTTTCGGTCTTGGTCAGATCATAAGTCTTGGTTACACCGCCATTTGCTTTCTCACTTGGTTCAGGGCCGGCTTTTTGACCTGGGTCAGTTAATGCTCCTCCCTCGGTGGACGCTGTATTTTTTTCTCCTCCTTCGGATGATTTTGGCAGGCCACCTGATGGCGTGGTTGTCGCTATGGGGTTGACTTGGGGATCGCTAGGCGCCAATGATTTGAAAAATAGTGCATAAAGCAGATAGCCCAAAATAAATACTATAAGAATAAAACCGATAACTAATAATATTTTTTTATATTTTGTAAAAAACTCCATATTCGGCGATATATCTTAAAATAGTTTTTAAATTTTTTAAGATTATGTTATAATAAAGTTATTAATTTTGTTTTGCCTATTCCTTTTATTTATTATATAATAATAATGAAAGATAATAAAGAGTAATATGGGTTTATTTAAAGCATCTCAGGGCTATCTTGGAATTCCTATGGTTTTAGCGAAGGTTTGGACGGCAAGCTGAATAATGATTGGCAGCTTAATATTAAAAAAACGGCCAAGGCGATAAATAAAATTTGCAAAGAAGCAGGCATGACCAGCAAATCTGCAGTTGCCGCTTTACCGACTTATTCTGTTTTTTCTTCCATTTTAAATCTTGCCAATGTGGACAAGAAAGACATCGCATCCACAGTACATTGGGAGGCAAAAAAAGTCATCCCCATTCCTTTGGATGAAATCATTCTGGATTGGAAGAAAATCGAAGAAGATGACAAGAAGGTTGGTAAAAAATCTGACAATTTTAAAGTTCTGATCACCGGCGCGCCCAAGTTATTAGTGAAAAAATATATTGATATCTTTAAAGAAGCACAGATTAATCTGATTAGTTTAGAGACTGAAATCTTTTCTTTAACTCGCTCCCTACTCGGTCGTGATAAAACAACTGTTGCCATTGTAGAAATCGGCACCAACACTACGAATATTTCGATAGTAGACAAAGGCATCCCGATGCTCAACAGAAGCATCGATATCGGCGGTCTGACAATCACGAAATCCTTAGCCAATAATCTAAACATCGGGCTGGAAAGAGCGGAACAATTCAAATATGATCTCGGTATGAATTCTTTAGGAACCGCCGGTCAAGAAATAGTACCTAAGACTATAATCGAAGCGCTAAATCCGGTTATCAATGAAATTAAATATGTTATCAATCTGTATCAGAACAGGGATAATAAAAAGGTAGAAAAGATAATTTTGTCTGGCGGTTCTTCTTTGTTAGTGAATTTTGTAAATTATTTATCAAAAATTCTAGATATAAATGTGATTATCGGTGATCCTTGGGCTAGGGTATCTTATCCGGTTGAACTTAAGCCGGTTTTGGATGAAGTTGGTCCAAGAATGTCTATCGCAGTCGGGTTGGCGCTTAGACAGATGGAATAAATATAAAATATAAGGATGGATTTTATTTCAAAAAAAGAAGAAGAAACAAAAAAAGAGGAGATTGTTCCAGAGGTGGAATGGTCTAGACCAGAACTTGAGAAAAAAACAAAATCAAAAATTTTTGATATTTTTAGTTTTTTTAAAAAAGGCAAAAAAACAGAAGATAAAAAAGAACAACTTGTAGAAAAAATGATTTCACGCAAGGAAACACTTGATTTGATCAAGAATTATGTAAGACACAAGGAAGAAATCGGGGAAGAAAAAAATGACGAGATCAAAAAAGAAAAAGTTTCTGAATTGAATATAAATAATGCTGCGGAAGAAGGTAAGTTTGCAGACCTGCCTACAGCAGAAAAAGTAAAGACTGAAGAAAGGGTTGAACCGATTTCTGGAGAGGCAATCGATAAAAAAAGCTGGCTCAGATATATCATCAGCAAGATCAAACTCAAAAATCACGAAACCAAAACTATCGTTGCTACAGATTTGATAAAAGGCGAGGTGATTACCTTTTTCGATTGGCAAAAAAGCTTCATCTATCTGGTCGCTGCGACGTTGATTTCTTTCTTACTGATCGGGTTCGCATATTTGATTTTGTTGTATAATATCGAAATAAAGAAGCAGAACGCTCAAGACTTTGAAAAAAAATTGGCACTCATCAATGAAAAGATATCAAAAGAAGAAGTGGGGATAAGAGAAATAGACATTTTCCAACAGAAGATCATCTTGGTGAATTCTCTGATCAATGATCATGTCTATTGGACCAATTTTTTTAAATTTTTGGAAGAAAATACTTTGACAGACATTTCGTTCTCAAGCGTTTTTAATGGCAATGCGAAAGGTGAATACAGTTTCGATGCCACCGCCAAGGATTTCGGCGCGGTTGTGAAACAGATAGAAGTATTGCGCAATAATAAGCTGGTAAGATCAGTGAGTACTAATGGGGGGACAGTCCTTCGCACAGATGATGCCAAGGAAGTCAATTTCGATCTTAAGCTATCCTTGGATCCGACGGTGTTTTTAAAAAACAGATAGCAGCAATAAAAATGGAAAATAAAGAGAAGAAAATCCAACAGCAGCTGATGAAAAAAATCAATATTTTTTTGATTAATTATTTTAATTTCATATTAGCTGCTTGGGTATTGATCGTGCTTGCGTTCGGCTACTACATGATTATCTTGCCAAAGTATAAGAAATCGGCAGAAGAGATCGGAGCGACGGTCAGCAGTCAAATTCAGATCTATGAAGAGCGTAAGCAGTATTTAGCCCAATTGGAGAAATTGAATAAGACTTATAAAGGGATCAGTAATGAACAGATAAAAAGAATCGATGCCTTATTGCCCAATGAACCGGGAGGAGAAAAATTATTGGCGCAATTCGAAGCGATCACGGCAAACAGCGGCGTGGTCTTGACTTCGATAAACTATAGCTTGGTTGAAGATGCTAAAGGTGGTTTGTCAAGGGTGAAGATTATTTTAGGTTTGTCCGGTGTTGATTATGGATCGATAAAAAACTTTTTAAGCATTTTGGAAAACAACCTCAGATTGATAAACGTAACTGATTTAAACTTTACTGCGAGCGGTGGCAGCGCCAAGCTTGTGCTTGAAGCTTATTATCTAAAAAAATAAGATGCTGACTTTTAAAAAGTTAGATAAAAAAAAGTTGTTGTTGTATTCTTTGATCATACTAACCATGATTAGCGGTATGGTAATCTTATTGTATCGCTACGGATTAGTCGGTAATACTCATAGTAATGTATTCAAAAAACAAGAAAGCCCAACCGTCCGCAATGTCCAGATAAACAACATCAATACTGCGAATTTTAAGATTTTTGAAAACCCCAGCTTCAAAGCTTTGAAAGAAACTGTTGTGGAACAGAAGAATTTTATGGTGGGCAATAAAGATCCTTTCAATTCAAAAATTGATAATAAATAAGCCCTTAGTAATATCAGATATGAATAAGCAAGAAGAATTATTGGAAATTCTCATAAAAAAGAATACTGTCAGCGAGGAGAAGCTTCAAGAAATAAAGTTGTTGATGCTAAAAAGGCCGTTGGAAGAAGTGCTTTTGGAAAAAAAAATAACTGATATAGAAAAAATCACAGAGGCGAAGGCTTCTTTATATGGTTTCGCATATCAATCACTCTCTGAAAAAAAGATCGAAGAGCAAGTCTTGAATATAATCCCTTTTGAAGTCGCTAACAATTATAAGATCATCAGCTTCAACAAAACCGACAATCGGGTGGATGTCGGCCTGGTGGATCCTGATAATTTCAAAGCGATTGAAGCGGTAGATTTTTTGGCCAACGAATCAGGATTTACAGCCAAATTTTTTGTCATTTCATCCGCTAGTTTTTTAAGCGCGTTAAGGCAGTACAAGACCTTGTCTGACGAGATTTCGGTCGCTTTAAAAACCAAGGAAGAGGAAGATTTAAAAGAGGTGCAAAAAGGAGCTTACGAGAACGTGGAAGAGGTGGTCGCTAGCGCACCAGTTATCAAAATCGTATCAGTAATCATCAGGCATGCAGTCGAAGGTGGCGCAAGCGATATCCATATCGAACCATTGCATAAAGAAACCAGAATACGGTACCGAGTTGATGGAATCTTGAAAACTTCTTTGGTGTTGCCAAAAAATATACACGAAGCGATAGTCTCCAGAATAAAAGTTATGGCCAGTCTTAAATTGGACGAAACCAGATTACCTCAAGATGGCCGCATGAGATTGATGGTGAATGGCAAGGAAATTGATTTCCGTATTTCAGTCTTGCCCTTGGTGGGAGAGGAAAAGGTGGTGATGAGGGTTTTGGATATGAGCAAGGGAGCACCCACTTTGGAGGAGTTAGGGTTTTCCGGTTATGGGCTGGAAATTATTAAGCGGAATATTCAGAAAACGAATAAAATGTTCTTGGTTGTCGGTCCTACCGGTTCCGGTAAATCGACTACACTTTATGCGATTTTGAATCTGATGAATAAAGAAGGTATAAATATTTCTACTTTGGAAGATCCGGTAGAGTACTATATTTCCGGAGTTAACCATTCGCAGACACGGCCGGAAATCGGTTTTAATTTCGCTTCCGGACTACGCTCACTTTTACGTCAGGATCCTGACGTCATCATGGTCGGAGAAATAAGAGATGATGAGACTGCTGAGCTGGCCATCCATTCCGGATTGACCGGCCATTTTGTCTTATCAACCATGCACACTAATGATGCTTTTGGAGCTATCCCCAGACTGTTGGATATGAAAGTTGAGCCATTCTTACTCGGTTCCACCTTGAATACCGTAGTCGCGCAAAGACTTGCCAGGAAGATATGCAATTTTTGTAAAGTGGAAGATGTCATTCCGGGTGACCTGCTTAGTGATATCAAGAATGAATTGAACTCTATACCACAAAATAGATTGACTGAAATCAAAGAAACAGATCTTACTAAACTAAAATTTTACAAAGGCAACGGCTGCGCCAGGTGTGGCAATACCGGTTATAGCGGGCGTGTCGCCATCAGTGAGGTTATTGATATTGATGATAAATTAGCAGATAAAATCACCTCAAATGAGAAATCTTTTGACATTAAGGATGTGCGGGCAAGCCAGAATTTTATTTCTATCAAGCAAGATGGTATAATTAAGGTGCTGAATGGCATCACTACTATTGAAGAGGTGCTTAGGGTGATGAGAAATTAATTATTATATAAGTTAATAAACTATGACCAAGGAAAAGGTAAAGATTTTGATTATTGAAGATGATTCTTTTTTGCTCAGCATGTATGCAACCAAATTTGAATTAGAAAATTTTGAGGTAATAACAGCTGAGGACGGAGAAAAAGGTCTGAAGATTGCTGCCAAGGAATTGCCCAGAATAATATTGCTCGACATCCTGTTGCCCAAGATGAACGGCTTTGAAGTATTAAAAACTCTCAAAGAAACGGCGGAGACCAAGGATATTAAAGTGATCTTATTAACGAACTTGAGCCAACGAGGCGAGGTGGAACAAGGCTTGACGATGGGAGCGGTTGATTATCTGATCAAAGCCCATTTTATGCCTTCGGAAGTGGTGGAAAAAGTCAAAAAAATATTAAGCCAAGCTTAAAAAAAATCCATGATGGAAGTCCCTACAATTTTATTGAACCGCTTATTGGAAGAGGCTGCAAAGAAAAAAGCATCCAGCTTGCACTTGATTGCGGGAAATGTTCCTACTTTAAGGATTAATAACCAACTAGTCGGAATAGAAGGTGAAAATATCTTGGACGCGGACACTCTCAAGATGATAATCAATTCTTTCGTTACTCCAGAGGAAGCAGAAAAATTGGCTACAGACAAAGAGATTACCTTGGCCAAGAATTTCGCCGGGACATTCCGTTTTCGCATTAATGTTTTTTATCAGAAAAATTTACCATCAATGACTTTCTGCTATGTGCCAGAAACTGTTAGTAGCATCGAACAATTAAAGTTGCCACAGATATTTACTGATCTCACTAAAATACCATCAGGGCTTTTCATCTTGGCCGGTACTCATGCTTCGGGCAAGACCACTAGCGCTGCCGCAGTGATTGAAGAGATAAACAACCAGCAGAAAAAACATATAATCACTATCGAAGATCCGATTGAATATTCTTTCATTAGTAAGAAAAGCATCATTGAACAGCGACAGATCGGCAGCGATACCAAGTCTTATATTACCGGTTTGAATTATTGTCTGGAGGAGGATGTTGATCTGGTTTATGTAGGTGAAATCAGGAAAGAATTGCAAAAATGCATGAGCTTGATCCTGGAATTGGCAACCGGTAATTCTTTGGTAATCATGGAAGTCAACGCCAATAATACCACCAGAGCGATTGAGAAGGTCTTGACGGCTGCAGAGTTTGAAATTTCAGATGAGGCGGCACGATACAGCTTGGCTGATTCTTTGGTCGGAGTAGTGGTACAACGCTTACTACCGCGCCGAGGCGGGGGTATGGTAGCCGGGTATGAGATTCTTTTAACTAATTCAGCGATCAAATCATTGATCCGAGAAGGTAAGATTTATCAGCTAGAAAGCATCATCCAGACTTCAAGGAAAGAGGGCATGATCATGATGGAAAAATCATTGGAAGAGTTGGTGCGTAATAATGATATCAGACAAGAAGACATTTAATTTCAAGAAATCAAATTTAATCCATGACAGTATTCAAATACAAAGCATTGGACAGCGAAAACAGAGCCATCAAAGGCTTAGTTGAGGCAGTCAATGAAGAAGCGGCAGTCGAAGTATTGAGAGAAAAAAACTTCTCTGTCTTATTTGTCAAAGAGGAAAACGAGGGCAGCGTAAAAAGTCCGACTATTTTAGATCGGATCAAGCCTAAGGATATTGTAATTTTTTCCAGGCAGTTTTCAGTATTGATCTCTGCAAATGTGGCTATGGTTCAGTCTTTAAAAGTCTTGGTGGAGCAGACTGAAAACATGAAGTTGAAACTGATTGTTTCGGAATTATCGGATGAGGTAGATTCGGGGACAAAATTATCAGATGCTTTGGCAAAATATCCGAAAGTTTTTTCTAATTTTTTTGTCAGTGTGGTCAGGTCAGGTGAAACATCGGGTAAGCTCGAAGAGGTACTCGGTTATCTAGCTGACGAGATGGAAAAAGATTACGACATGATGAGCAAGATCCGGGGGGCGATGATATATCCGATTTTTGTCTTGTCCGGCTTGGTCGTAGTCGGTGGCGCCATGATGATATTTGTCATTCCCCAGTTGACTGCGATCTTGATTGAGACAGGGGGGGAGCTTCCTTTCGCTACCAGAGCTTTGATTGCCGTCTCTGATTTTTTAAAGAATTTCTGGTGGTTTTTGATAATGTTAGTAATTGCAGTGTTTCTCGGCATAAAATACTACAGCAGTACTGTTTCTGGGTTGAGAAGGCTGGATTACATCAAACTTAGATTGCCGATTTTCGGCAAGCTATTTCAAAAGATATATCTAGTGCGGTTTACCCGGTCGATGCATACTTTGATCGTCGGCGGTGTTACCATCACTAAGGGCCTCAAGATCGCTTCTGAAGTAGTCAGTAATCAAGTTTATAAAGAATTGATTGAAGAAACGGTCAAACAGGTCGAGGAAGGCAACTCCATTTCGATGGTTTTTTCTGATAGCAAAGAGATTCCCAAGATGGTTTCCCAGATGATGAACATCGGGGAGAAAACCGGTAAGCTGGATATTATACTGAAGAGGATCACCGATTTTTACGGCAGAGAAATCAATAACACCGTCACCAATCTTATGACGCTGATGGAACCGATAATTATGGTCGTGATGGGTGTGGCGGTCGGAATCATGGTGGCAGCGATCATCCTGCCGATGTATAACATGGCGGCACAGGGATAATTTCCTTGTTGCGAGATTGATGCTATAATATTTATAGATATTTAACTTTTTTAAATAGTTAAATTTAATATCACATTTTTTCTTTGGAATCTGTGTGAAAAAAGGAAGGAGGTGAAATAATGAAAAAACAAAAAGGTTTTACATTGGTTGAATTGTTGGTCGTTATCGCGATCATCGGTTTGCTATCGACTTTGGCCGTGGTTTCTTTGAACAACGCTAGAGCAAGATCAAGAGATGCAAAGCGTGTTTCAGACGTCAAACAAGTGCAGACTGCCTTGGAAATGTATTTCAATGACTGGAATGCATATCCGGAAACAGGCGCACTTAATATGGCCTCCACTACTCCGAACAATATTTTAAAAAGCCCTGACGGGACTGTTACTTACATGCAACAAGTACCGGCAGCACAGGCTCCAGGAACTTATGTCTATACCGCGACTACTACGACTAGTTACAGCATAGTCTATAGTTTGGAAAACGCAACTGGAGGATTGACTCCTGGTCAGCATACTGCTACTCCAGGTGGAATCGCCAACCCATAATTGAGTTCTTAAAAGGATCCCATTAAGAATTTTATTCAATTTAAACAAAGACGGAAATTTTCCGTCTTTGTTTTTTAACTTTTAACTAATAATTGACATAAATTATGACATAACGGAGTCGAGCTCCGTCAGCTGACGGAGCTCGACTCCGTTTTTCCCTGACAACTTTAGATTTTCAGGCTATAATAATATTATGTTAAAAGAAAAAGCCATTAAAATTATTAATAATTTAACGGAGATAATTATTCTCGGTACTATTTTTTTAATTCCTCTTTTTTTTAACATATACACCTACAGCACTTTTGAAATCGATAAGATTGTATTATTCCGAATTTTAGTCGAATTAGCATTCGGCTTTTTTTTGATAAAAACTTTCCTTGTGGGAGAAATTTTCATCAAGAAGAGCAGCCTTTTTTTTGTCTTGTCGTTGATCTTTTTGACTCAGATAATATCTTTTTTGTTCAGTGAGCATCGAGCGGTGGCGTTCTGGGGTACTTATGCCAGAAGTTTTGGTCTGTTCACTTATATCCATTTGTATGTTTTTGCTTTTTTAATGTTTGATTATGTAAACAAAAACGAAAAAAATTTAGGCCGAATTATCATCACTTCGACCATTGTCGGCTTGACCGTTTCTTTGTATGGCATTTTGCAATTTTTTGGTTTGGATTTTTTGAAATGGCAGGGGATAGCTGCCGGCTCTACCATGCGCGCCAGCTCAACACTGGGGCAGCCGAATATTTTGGCTTCATTAATCTTATTACTTCTGCCTCTGTCAGTTTATGCTTTAATCACTGCTGGATCTTTTTTAAAAAAATTTATTTATTTGTTGGTTATTATGTCAGAGGTAGCCTGTTTATTCGCTACTCTCAGCAGGGCAGCTTGGTTGGGTATGATTTTTTCTAGCATAATTTTTCTTCTTGTTCTTTTTTATAAAAAGAACAGGCTTGTTTTCAATATTTCAATCCTTGCAGCCGCCATTATCACAGGAGCCTTTCTTTATTTCTCTTTTGTACGTCCGGTACAGGTAAATGCTGACAGTGGCCTGAATCTATCGAGCAGAATAAGGTCATTGGCCAATGTTTACCAAGGCAGCTCTATGATCCGGTTATACTATTATGACGCCGCTGCCAATCTAATCAGACTTTCACCCTGGATCGGTTATGGACTCGATACTCAGCAATATCATTTTTTTAAATTCTATCGACCCGATTATGCAATTTTTGAAACAATCAATTCCTATAATGATCGCGCCCACAGCGAACCGTTGGACATCATGATTACTGGCGGTCTTTTGGGAATCTCAGCTTGGTTGTTCTTGTTTTTTAAAATCATTAAAGGAAGCAAGTTATTGATAAAAAGCAACTTGCAAGAGGAAAAAAGGCTTTTACTTTGTCTTTTATTCGGTTTAGTGGCATTTTCTTTTTCTTTATTGTTCGGTTTTTTTACCATAGCTTTGTCTGTTTATTTTTGGCTTTATGTAGCTTTATTGTTTGCTTTATTTACAAAAGATAATGGAACAAAAAATATAAAGCTTGAACTTTCACCGATCATTACTCGATCTTTTTTGATCTTGTGGGTAATCTTTTCTATTTTTCTTGTTTGGAACTATAATTTGAAGATAACTTTGGCAAGCTATTATTACCGCAATGCTCTAGAGGCGGATAATAAAAAAGAATATGTAAGCAGTTTCAATCATTTGAATAAGGCATTAGCGTACCAGCCTGGAGAAAGTTTTTATCATTCACAATTTGCTGCTCACGTCTTGAGCAGTTCTGCAGGTTCGGCCGCTACTTTGGAATTTGTCAAAAAATTATTAGAAAATTCAACCAAACCCATCCCAGAGGCAAGGATGAATTTAGCAGTAGTGCTGACCAATATCGTCAGATTAAATATATCGATCGGTAAAGAGCCAAAAGTAGAGGCAGAAAAAGCGGAAACCATCTTGAAAAATTTGATCAAGGAAGCACCCGGATTTTCCCACCTGTATTTCGATTGGGGTAATCTTTATTTTTTCCAGCATAAATATGACCAAGCCTTGGACAAGTATTATCAGGCGCTTGCTTCATACCCTGCTCTTGATCGGCCGGAACTGAACAATGAACATCGGCAGCAGCTAGTCAGAGAGATCATCTATGTTTATGCCAGAATCATTGATGTAAAGATAGCGCAGAAGAAATATCAGCAAGCAGAAAATCTTTGTCTGCGAGCACTGGAAATAGATCCTGGAGAAGCAGAAATCAGGCAGAAGTTAAAATGGCTAGAAGAAATAAATTTAAAATAAAACTATGTATATGATTTCTTTGTTGGTTTTCGTATTTGGCTTAACCATCGGCTCTTTCATAAACTGCCTGGTCTGGCGTCTGCACAAAAAGCAGACGATCCTTGGTCGTTCCTATTGCCCGAATTGTAAACATCAGCTGGCTTGGTTCGATAACATTCCCTTGGTTAGCTATATATTTTTAAGAGGAAAATGCCGATATTGTACTAAGCCGATTTCCATGCAATATCCTATGGTTGAATTGATCGTCGGCTTGTTATTCGCCTTCGCGTTTTATTATCATTTCCAATCTGTAAGCCCAAGTTTTTTTTGGGCCAAACAGTTTCCCACTATAAGCTTTTTGTCCTTAATAAGGGATTGGTTCTTGATTTCTGTCATGATGATAATTTTTATCTATGATCTTAGATGGTATCTTATTCTGGACATAGTGACATTGCCTTCAATCATCATTGTTTTGCTTTTAAATATTATTATTGGGCATTTGACTGCTGACGCATCAGCAAATTTTTATTGGCAACAGCTGTTGATTTCTGGTATAATAGGAGGAGGATTCTTCCTGTTGCAGTTTATTATTTCCAACGGTCGTTGGATAGGGGGCGGAGATATCAGATTGGGTTTGCTGATGGGGGTGGCCTTAGGATGGCCAAATATCTTAGTCGCACTATTTCTTGCTTATATTTGCGGAGCGGTAATCGGTATCGGTTTGATTTTGGCTGGCAGAAAAAAATGGGGTTCTGAAATTCCTTTTGGCATATTTCTTTCTGTCTCAACACTGGTAACTTTGTTTTTCGGCAATCAGATCTTAACTTGGTATTTGAATATTTTAAAATAAAAATTAATTAGAAAAAGAATGATATTTTCAAGAAAGGGTAGACAGTTATTAAAGGCTACCCAAAAAATTGAAGACAGATTTTCAGATTATATTTTAGGCAAGAAGGTCAAGTCGGAAAAGATCCATTGGTCGATCGGCTTACTATTTGCTGTTTTAATAGTTACCGGAGGATATTTTTACTCTAATTTCAAGGGGAACATAGTCAATGCTGATGCGGCCAACCCGAACGTCAGCGGTTTTGCCTGGGGCCAGAATTTCGGTTGGATCAGCTTCAATTCAAAAGACTGTGACCCTGATAATGATGGCGCTTTCAATGGTTTGCCTACAGGCTGCCCGCTTTCCAGTCCGCCAGCAGTCAATTCTTATGGTGTCAGCATCGATAATACAACCGGCCTTTTTTCAGGACATGCCTGGAGTGAAAATGTCGGTTGGATTGATTTCGGTCCGACTAGCGGGTTTCCTTCAGCTCCGTTGCAGGCCGCCACTTATGACTTGGCTTCTGGTGACGTGACGGGTTGGGCCAAAGTGCTGTCTTTAGGTGATGATGGTTGGATAAAAATGAGTGACGACTCCAGGATCGGTTGGTTTGGCAATGGTGTAAAGATCAGTAGCAGTACTTATGAATTCAGCGGCTGGGCTTGGAATGGCAATAGTGATAATAGTGGATTAGGCTGGGTCAGTTTTAATTCAAGCGATTCGGGAGCAGGCGGTGGCCCCTACAAGGTAGTAGCGAGCAGTTTGGGCTCTATTCCCAGTGTAAATGCCGCTTCGATGGCAGCGCCACAATGGTCTTCCTCGACAGCAGTTGTATCGGGCGCCCTGATGGCGAAACTTACTTTTTCTTATAATGATTCAATCGGTAATGGCGGCAAGGCCTACAGGATCGTAATTAAGGATGCTTTAACCAATGCAACCACTACAGATACAGGGAAATGCGAAAACGGTTCTTCTTCCAACCTGTGCTATGATTTCAGTGGTTGCTTACAAAATGCTCCGAGCTTCACCTGTTCTTATATCGTTGATAACAACAGACTTGGGTTTAATGGAATCGACTACAACAAAAGTTATCATTGGTACGTCCAAGTCTGGAATCAGGCTGATGTATCATCTGCTCTGATCCAATATAATAATAACAGTGTCGCAGACACCGATCATGATATAGATTCCGATTCTCGAACCTTCACTACATATACCCATGAATTTCCTGTAATTTCTTTTACCTACAGTCCTACCAGAGTTATTGTGGGTCAAAATATCAATTTTACCAATCAATCAACCACGACTGCCCCGTATGAGCCGCTGGTTTCCGCATGGACTTTTGCCAATGGAACTCCACCAACGGCAACTAGCACCGATGCTGTTTCCAAATTTGACAGCAGGGGCAATAATCAGGTGACCTTAACAGTCACTGACAACAATGGCTATCAGTCGAATACCAGTACATCCATTTCAGTTGAAACTCGGCTGCCGAATTGGCAAGAAGTGAAGCCGAAATAAAGCGTAAAAAATAGAATCAGCTTAAGCCACCTCATCGGGTGGCTTTTAGTTTGGTTTTTCATATAAATAATGATAAAATGTTATTATACAATGATAATGGTATATGAAAAAAATAATAAAAAATAAATCGGGATTCACTATTGTCGAATTATTGATCAGCATTTCTATCATCGGAATGGTATCGGTGCTTTTTTATAATAATTACCGTGCTACCTCCCGGCAGAATGTCTTAGCAGCTGCTAGCCATCAATTGGCAGGAGATTTTAGGGCAGTCCAGGGTTATGCTTCGGGAGCCAAAAAAAATAATGGTTCAGTGCCCAAGGGAGGTTGGGGCATCTACTTGGCTACAACTTCCGCGAATTACATTATTTTTACTGACGATGATGAAAGTAAAGATTATAATGTTGTTTCGGAGCTCTATCGATCCGTCGATCTGCCTGTCAATGTTCACGTAGATAAAATTGAAGTCACTAAATGGGACGGGACGCCAGTGGTAGGCAGTTCAACCGTAAGTACAGTTTTTTTGCCACCGGATCCAAAAACTTATATAACCACTGATTATAGATCGGACAGCACTGATAATGTGCTAAGATTGTGGCTAAAAGATAGCATTAATCAAACCACCAGAACTATTTTGGTTAACTACTTCGGCTTAATCGATGTGCAATAAGCTATGACTAATAACAGGCTCAACAATCAAGGTTTTTCTATTATTGAAGTGCTTTCAGTGATCGCCATAATCACTATGGGCATGCTGGGTTTATTATCTTTATCCACGCAAAGTTTGCGTTATCAGTATATAAATAAAAACAATCTGATCGCTTCACAATTGGCGCAAGAGGGAATAGAGGTGGTCAGGAATTTGCGTGACTACAATTGGAAAAATAATCTGGTTTGGAACACCGGCTTCGATATCGATAGTGGGCATTACAATTGGGATATCAACAGCAGGACCTTGATCCAACAACCACTGCTACTGCCGATGAAAATAGATCCAGGGAGCGGGTTGTATAATCTGACAATCGGGGATGATTCTATTTTTAGCCGAGATATAATCGTGAGTGATGTAACTGCTTCTTCTTCGCGTATCACGGTCAACGTTAATTATCAGGAAGGGCAAAATGACAAAGTCTACTCGGCGGAGACAATGTTGTATAATTGGCGACAGTAACTATGTTTAAAAAAATATCAAAAAATAATAAAGGTTTGACTTTATTGGAAATCGTCGTATCGGTCACGATTTTCGCCTTTATGATGATTGCAGCTACCGGGATATTCCAATTCGTGATCGAAAATCAACGAAGAGCGATCGCTTCACAAAATACTCAAGAAAGTATCAGATATCTTCTTGAGGCGTTGTCCAAAGAATTACGCCTGGCGAAAAAGGATTCAGTCGGCGACTGTGCCGGTATGGACAAAGTTTATGGCGGAGACGCTTCCAGATTGAGTTTTTTAAAGCATGATATAGTAGATAATGCTGATATCTGTATCAGCTATTATCAACAGGGCGATAATCTTCTGGTGGATCGTAAAATCGGTTTGACTGCCACTACTACAGCATCGACTCTTTCAAGCAAAATAATGGTGACGGATCTAAAATTCATCGCAGTAAATGATGATCCGTTACTTCCAAGTCAGCCGAATGTTACAGTGCTGTTGGAAGTGGAGGCGATCGGTAAGGATATGCATAAAGTACCGTTGAAGATACAAACTACAATATCATCAAGATTCTATGAATAGAAAAAAATTAAAAAATTTGAAAAATGAACATGGTTCAGCTTTAATGATTACAACATTGATTTTGACTAGTTTGTTTATCGCTGCCCTGAACGCTTCAAGCATCGTACTTTCCGGCGTGTTGATCAGTGGCATTCAAGAAAGATCAACTCTTGCTTTTTATGCTGCCGAATCTGGCGCAGAACTCGCGGCCTATGATGCCATCGTCAACGGTAATTTTCCAGCCGCCTCATCCACTAATGTATATAGTCTTACCCTCACTAATAACAGTTCCTATGTCGTAAGCTATGCTTCTTCAACATTTATTTCAGAGGGCAGCTTCGGTGAAACTAAGCGATCGGTAAGTTTAGGTTTTGAATAAATTAGCAAATGGATAAAGAACAGGCAAAAAAAAGAATTGAAAAGCTAAAGGCGGAGATAGCGCATCATCGCTATCTTTATCATGTCTTGGACAAGCAAGAGATTTCTGATGCGGCATTGGACAGTTTAAAGAACGAGCTCTTTAAGCAAGAGATGGAGTATCCGGAATTGATCACCCAAGATTCGCCTACACAAAGAATCGGTGGTAAACCGTTAGCAAAATTCAAAAAGGTCACCCATTCCCAGCCGATGCTTTCGCTTTACGATGCTTTTTCTAAGCAAGATATGTATGATTGGGAAAATCGCATGAAAAAAATTTTGCCGAGCCAAGAATTCTCATATTATGCTGAACTAAAAATGGATGGTCTGGCTATGAGCCTGAGATATGAGGCGGGAATTTTTGTTCAAGGTGCCACCAGAGGGGATGGCAAGGTCGGCGAAGATGTAACTCAGAACTTAAAAACCATCGATGCCATCCCTTTGGTTTTAAGAAGACCAAGCGAGCGAGAATTGAAAGTCATCGGTCTGGATGATGAGATAATAAAAAAATTTTTCTATGCTTTTGACAGGGGGGTTATCGAGGTTCGAGGCGAGGCGATAATGACTTTGAATGTGCTGAAAGAGTTGAACGAAAAATACGCTCGTGAAGGCAAGGCACTGTTGGCAAACCCACGTAATGCCGCGGCAGGCTCTATCCGCCAATTGGACCCGAAGATTACTGCCGAAAGAAAACTTGATTTTTACGCCTATTCCTTGATTACCGATCTTGGCCTGACAGAGCATGAGCAAGAGCATGAGTTGGCAAAACTGATCGGCTTTAAGATCTTGGCGATAAATAAATTCTGCAAGAATATCGAGGAGGTGATAGAATTCCATGATTTTGAAGAGAGAAACAAGGACAAGGTGCCCTTTGAATGTGACGGTGTGGTGGCGATGGTAAATGATCTGGCCCTGTGGCCGAAACTTGGCATTGTCGGCAAAGGACCGAGATATGTTATGGCCTATAAGTTTGCGGCGGAACAAGTGACGACCAAATTATTAGATGTACTTTGGCAGGTTGGCAGAACCGGGACCTTGACACCGACTGCCGTACTTGAACCGGTCCGAGTCGGTGGCGTAACAGTGAGCCAATCTACGCTCCACAACATGGATGAGATAAATAGGTTGGGTTTAAAAATCGGCGATACTATAATATTAGAGCGTGCCGGAGATGTGATTCCGAAAGTAGTTCAAGTCTTGCCCAAATTGAGAATCGGTAAAGAAAAAAATATTGAAGCGCCAAAACAGTGTCCGATATGCAATAGCGAGGTAGTAAGAGTACCGGGAGAAGTGGCTTTCCGTTGTACCAATAAAGAATGTTATGCAGTCAATATGCGAAGTATGAGCCATTGGGTTTCAAAGGGAGCGATGGATATCGATGGTTTGGGACCAAAAATCATCGAACAGCTGATGAAGATCGGCCTGGTCAGGACCGTGGCTGATTTTTATAAATTGACTATTGATGACTTGCTGCCGTTAGAACGCTTTGCTCAGAAATCAGCAGAAAATTTGATTGCAGCGATCGATGCTAAAAGAGAGGTTGAATTATCAAAATTTATTTATGGCCTGGGAATCAGACATGTCGGGGAGGAGACTGCTATTGATTTAGCGAATCATTTCAGCAGCTTGGGAAAGATCAAAGATGCCAAGCTGGAAGAATTAGCACAACTGGCGGATGTAGGACCGATTATGGCTAAAAGTATCTATGATTGGTTTAATAACCCTAAACATCTGGAATTATTGAATGAATTGAAAAATAACGGCTTAAAAATAAAGAAAATAGAACAGAAAGCTAAGATTCTAGCCGGTAAAACTTTTGTTTTGACCGGGGCGTTAGAGAGTTTGACCAGAGATGAGGCCAAAGCAAAGATAAGGGAATTGGGCGGGGATGTGTCATCTTCGGTCAGTAAAAACACCGACTATGTGGTGGCAGGTGAAGAGGCCGGTAGCAAATTAGACAAGGCTACAGCGTTGGGGGTAAGAATATTGTCAGAAGAAGAATTTTTGGGATTGATAAATAAAATTTAAAATAATTAATTTAATATTAAAGGTAATGCGACAAAAAACAAAAACTATCTCCGGATTAATAATCGCCGTCATTTTAATTATTTTCTTTGGCTTTGTTTTTTTGTTAAGCCGATCCAAGAAGGGTGAATTTTTTATTGCCGAAGAAACTAATATTGAAGAAGCACAAGATCTGATCGAATCAGTCGAGACGGAACAAGATCAGGTGTACAGAACTTTTATGATTAATGGAGAAATCGTTTCAATACTCAATGACAAGATTGAATTATTGGAAGGTGAAACAAAAAGTGAATACGTATTGAATAAAAACGTGGCAGTTATTGAAACTAAAGGTGAAAAAGTTGAAAAAAAAGATTTTAATTATCTAAAGGAAGGTCAAATGGTTTCGCTTGTTATCAATCAGTCAGATAGTGAGATAATTCTCATAAAGGTAGTTATCGGAAACTCTGATCCTAAGGCAATTTTTTAAAAATATCTAGATAAAATATGAAAAAAATAATAATTGGAATTTCATTAGTCGCTACTGTTATTTTATTGATGATGACAGTATATTTATATAATAAACCAAAGCAAGTAAGTGTTGAACCGGAACAAATTTTGCAGGCAGAATCTGAAAGTCAAAAAGTTGAGCAGCCAGAAGAAAATACACAGCGATTGGAATTCCAGACAGATGGGTTTGAAAAAGAAATAGCTGATGAGCAGCCCAAAAAAGTATTAGAATTGGAAGGGGTGATTACGGCGGTTAATGATAGTTCTGTGGAAGTGGAGAATCGTGGTGTGAAAACAATAATTCCATTAACCGGAAATGAAGAGTTGATCGTGAGAAGTCCTGGAAAAGAATAAAGATTATTTCATTGTTGAAAAAAATTTAAGGTGCTATTAATTAAATAAGATTTTTAAAAAACTACATGAAGAATTTAGGATTAAAAATAATTTTTGGAATGTTTTCTTTTTTTTCCTTTATGATTTTGGGTGATTTTGCGCAAGCTTATCCGTCAATAAGTTTTTCTGTTTCTCCTTCTTCCATAATCAGACCGTCAGTGATCACTTTGACCTGGAATACCAGCAACGCAGTAACCTGTTCTGCTGACAGTTCCAATGGAAGCTGGAGCGGTCCTAAAGCATTAACCGGTTCTGAAACAGTCACTATCTCTACGCCTGCATCATATACGACCTTCACTCTCACTTGCAAAGATGAAGGGGGCGCCACACTCGCTTATGTCAAAGGTGTTTTCTATTGCGCTTTATTGATCGACCCTTCAACTGTCTGTTCTCCGGCAACGAACGGCACCTCATATTGTTCAAAGACAACCGGTGTACCTGCATCATGCGGCTCTACGACTTTTTGCGTAAATGGGACAAAAGATTGCTGTACCGGCTATAATTATTCTGCTTGGGGTGTTTGTTCTGGAGGTACTCAAACTAGAGCCATAACTTCTACCATTTCTGCAAGCTGTTCAGATGGGGTTGCACCGGTGCTTTCACAGTCTTGTGTAGAATGCACAAGTTATAATTACAGTCCTTGGAGCGCTTGTTCTGGCGGAATTCAAACTAGGACAATCATCTCAACCAATCCTGCGTCTTGCGTACCCGGAGTTTCTCCAGTTCTTTCTCAATCTTGCCCTTGCACAAGTTTTACCTATACTTCTTATAGTTTGTGTTCTGATATGACACGAACTAGGACAAGATCAGTAATATCAAGCTCGCCATCTGGTTGTACTGGCGGTGATCCGATTACCATTGATTCATGTACAAACGGAACTTGTAATCCAGCCTATAATGGAAAAACTCTTTCATCAATTCCACCTACTGGACTTTGTTCAAACGGAATACAAAGCCCATCACCTGTTAGCAGTAATGGTCCTTGGTCTTGGTCTTGCATCGGCATCAGTGGGGGCCAAACCAGGAGCTGTCACACAAATTTATTAGGTAGCTGCGGTGCAGACGATGGCCAAAATCTTTATTCGACTCCTACCAATCTTTGCACAGCCGGTACAGCCACGTCAGTTTCTGGCGATGGAAGCGCTTTGAATCCCTGGCGCTGGACTTGTGAAGGCGTTTCATGTTCAGCACGAAAAAAATATTCTTGTTCCAATATCTGCTCAAATATATATGACTACGCCACAACAGCTTTTGATTCATATGATGCCAGTTGCAGTTCTTCAATAGATGGAACTTATACTTATACCAAAGATTGTGCTTGTGGCGATGGAAAATCCGCGGGTGATGGCTTGAACTATGGTTCATCCTGTTCTGCACCGATAGTTCCGACTGCTACAATGCAAGCTCCGCTTTGGGATCAATCTCTCATATCTTCGGTCGGAGCATTGGGTGCTAAATTGAGATTCTATTACAATGATCCGAATGGGGAAATCGGTAGCGCCTATCGAATTATGATTGTAGAGAAAAATGGCCCTGTCATATTAGATCAAACCTGCGGAGCAGCTTCCACTACTCCAGGATGCAAAGACTTCAGCAATAGTTGCTTGAAAAGCAATTCTCTTTCTTGCGATTATTTAGTTGATAAATCATTACTTGGGTATTCAAAAAATTATAACTGGTATGTTCAGGTATGGAATCAATCCGATACGCCATCACTCTTGACTCAATACAACAACAATAGCATTGCTGATACTGATAAGAATATTGATAATGATCCGGAGACCTTTTCAACCTTTAGCCATGAATTTCCAAGCGCAAGTTTTACTTTTAATCCAGTAAAAATTAATGCGGGGAAACTGGTTCAGTTTGATGCCAGTCTTTCAACTACATCACCTGCATACGGACCACTTACATATGATTGGTCATTTACTAATGCCAATGTTGGATCGGCAACAAGCATGAAGCCATCTGTTAGATTCAATAGTGCCGGCGGTAGTACGATTATTTTGACAGTTACTGACAACCAAGGCTACAAGACCAGTACTAGTACAAATATCCTGATAAAAAATAAATTGCCTAGCTGGCAGGAGATTCGACCAGAATAATTTGATAGTTTTTTAAAGAGTTTTAAAGTAATTTATATTAGTTTAACGGATTGACAAGAGACGAGGCTAAGGCTAAAATAAGGAAACTGGTCGGGGATGCCTCTGGGTGAAGGTGATTATGGGGGTGAAATTCTTAACTCTTAGCAGATTTAAGAATTTAATAAAAAAATATTTGTCATCCCGCACTTGATGCGGGATCATGCGGATGAAAGAATATATTTTTTATGTTTACATAATGTCAAATAGGCCGAATGGAGCCTTGTATGTCGGAGTTACAAATAATTTAGCACAAAGGGTCATAGAACATAAAAGTAAGGAGATGGATGGGCATGCAAAAAAATATGAAATAACACAATTAGTGTATTTCGAATTGTTTGGTGACATAGGACAGGCGCTATATAGAGAAAAGCAATTAAAGAAATGGAAAAGAGAATGGAAAATTAAATTAATTGAAAATGATAATAAAAATTGGGATGATATAACTAATACGTTGTTATAAAACCTGATCCCGCATCAAGTGCGGGATGACAAACGGAATAAACATGAAATTAACCAAAAGAGGAAATAGAAAAATTTGGCAGTCAACTGTCTGGCGTTTTGGATTACATTGATCAGCTGAAAGAAGTGGATGTAACCGGCATTGAGCCGACCGCCCAAGTGACGGGGCTGGTTAATGCTTGGCGAGAGGATGTCGTCGAATATTGTGATACGGAAATCAGGGAAGCTGCTTTATCACAGGCACCAGAGATCGAAGAGCACCAGGTCAAGGTTAAAAGAATCTTGGAGTAAATAATTAGCACTGTGAAAGCGTAAATTTAAAATAAATTAAAAGATTAAATTCGCATGACATTTCGTTATGCGTTATGTGTTATGAGATTAAACGAATTAACAATCAAAGAAGCTCAAGAATTGATGGCCAAAGGTGAAATCACTTCTGTTGAACTGACTAAGGCTTGTTTGGAGCGGATAGATGAGGTGAACGAAAAGCTGAATGCCTGTTTGACGGTTTGCAAATCGGAGGCATTAAGAGAGGCAGAGATGGCCGACGAACGTCGTGCCAGTGGGGAAGTAGGAGAACTTTTGGGCATCCCTTATATTGCTAAGGATAATATCTTAACCAAAGGCATCCGCACCACGGCCGCCTCAAAGATATTGGAAAATTACATTGCGCCATATGACGCCACGATCATAGTCAGGCTAAAAGAAGCAGGTGCAGTATTGCTTGCCAAAGCTAATTTAGATGAATTTGCCCACGGCGCCTCAACTGAGAATAGCGCTTTCGGTGTAACTCATAATCCATACGATTTGGATCGAGTGGCGGGAGGATCCTCCGGCGGTCCCGCTGCAGCAGTTGCAGCCGATATGTGTATTTTTGCTTTGGGTACAGATACAGGAGGATCAATCCGTTGTCCGGCCAGCTTTTGCGGCATCACCGGTTTAAAGCCTACCTATGGGAGAAGCTCTCGTTTCGGTTTGGTTGCCATGACCAGTTCCACGGACGTGCCTGGGCCGATGACCAAGACAGTAGTAGATGCAGCGATCGTACAAAAATTTATTTCCGGCAAGGACAAGTATGATTCGACTACCGTTGATGAAAAAATCGATGATTATGGATCAGAAATAAAAAAAGATATCAAAGGGTTGAAGATCGGTATTCCGGAAGAATATTTCACCGAAGGGCTCGACAAGGAAGTGGCGGAATTGATCAATCGCGCAATCGAGAAATTGACAGGTTTAGGGGTTGAGTTCGTAAAAGTCAGTTTACCGCATACCAAGTATGGCGTACCGGTTTACTATATCATCACTCCATCGGAAGTCAGCTCAAATCTAGCCCGACATGACGGCATCCGTTATGGCTATTCAGTTCATGATGGGGCAAAAGATTTGGCTGAAGTGTATCTAAAGAGTCGCGGCCAAGGTTTTGGTCCGGAGGCGAAAAGAAGAATAATGCTCGGAACCTATGCGCTATCCGCCGGCTATTTTGACGCCTATTATTTGCAAGCGCAAAAGGTGAGAACAAAAATTAAAGAAGAGATGGACAAGGAATTGGAAAAAGTCGATTGCTTACTGACTCCGACCGCGCCTCATGTCGCCTTTAAGATCGGTGAGAAGGCAGCCGATCCCTTACAGATGTATTTGGAAGATATTTTTGTGACTGGCGCTTCGTTGGCTGGTTTGCCAGCAATTTCAGTGCCTTGTGGTTTTGCCAACGGCATGCCGGCAGGTTTCCAATTGATCGGTAAGCGTTTCGACGAAAAAACTTTATTCAGGATCGGCCACAACTATCAACAAGCTACAGAATGGCACAAGCAAAAACCGAATATTTAAATTATTTATAATAATATGCAACACGAACCATCAATGCACACTGCAAACTACTTTTTTCTGGGAAAAAAGAAAGACGACCGATAATTCAACTGAGGGGGTTGCCACCTCGACTGAAAACTTTGCCGAAAATTATGAAGTTTCCCAAGAAGATTTAGGGAAAATCAAAACAGTCAAAGGCATTGATTCGGCCGACCATGTGTTGGGCAGTACTTCCGCTCAGGTAAAAATAATTGTTTATAGTGATTTTGCTTGTAGTTTCTGTGTGCAATTCAAAGAATCTTTAGGGCGGATCAAAAATGATTTCGGTGAGCAAGTAGCGATCGCATTCCGCCATTTTCCTTTGAATGATGTTTCTCTCGATGCAGCTAATGCCAGTGAATGCGCAGCGGAGCAGGGGAAGTTTTGGGAAATGCATGATCTTCTTTTTGAAGATAATAAATCTGGCCGATTAAGCAAAGAGCAGTCGAAACTAGATGCGATCAGTCTAGGATTGGACCAGGAAAAATTCAATCAGTGTTTGGATGGTCAAAAGTACAATGAAAAGATTGTGGCTGCCCAAGAGGAGGCAAAAAGCTTTAACGTTAATGGCACGCCGACCACTTTTGTGAATGGCGAGATAGTGATCGGCGCAACGCCCTATGAAGATGTCACCGCGGAAGACGGCCAAAAAATTGAAGGTTTAAAGAATATTATCAGCAGACATTTGAATGATAAATAATCCGGAAAGAAAAATAATTTTGGCGTCCGGTTCACCGCGCCGCAAGCAGCTGCTTGAACAGATCGGCTTGCAGTTCGAAGTCCGGCCAAGTGAGTACGAAGAGGATATGTCCTTGATGACAGATCCTTTTGCTTTAGTTAAATTTTTGGCTTTGAAAAAAGCTGAAGATGTAGCCAGACATTATGAAGACGCAATCATTATCGCAGCTGACACTTTTGTGATTTATGATGGCAAATTTTTGGGTAAGCCGAAGGACAAAGAAGAGGCGAAAAAAATGCTAGAGACTTTATCGGGGCAGTTCAATACTATCGTGACCGGTTTTGCGGTTATCGATTGTAAGACCGGGCAGGTTATCAACGAATTTGACCAAGCAAAGGTTAAGATGATAGAGTTGACTGGTCAGGAAATTGATCAATATATCGCAACAGGACAACCATTAGACAAGGCAGGCGCATATGGTGTCCAGGGAATGGGCGCCCTTATCATAGAAAGGGTTGAGGGCGATTATAATAATATTTTGGGTCTGCCTTTGGCAAGATTATATTCAGTCTTGAAAGAATTTGGGGTGAGGGTGTTTGGGTAGCTCCTCTGTCATCTCGAACGAAGCGAAGCGGGGAGAGAGATCTCGGCACGTGGTAAAATCAAGAATAATAAGAAAAAATGCCACGTGAACATATCTATTATATTTACATCCTTACCAACATTAATAATTTAAGATTTTATATTGGAGTTACCAATAATTTGTTAAATCGTTACCGTGAACATAAAAATAAAAAGTTTCCTGATTGTTTTACCGCGAAATACAATATCAATAAAATAGTGTATTACGAAATTTTTGGGGATGTCGAAGCTGCCATTAATAGGGAGAAGGAATTAAAAAAATGGCGAAGAGAAAAGAAGATTGATTTAATAAAGACACAAAATATTAAATTCAATGATTTGATTAATGATTTTTTAAAATAGCTGTTTATTCCTTTTGCCGAGATCTCTCCTCGCTATCGCTCGTTCGAGATGACAGAGGGGAGGTGAAATAAAAATTTGGAAGGATCGCATAGTGGTCGCCCGGTCATCCGACCGGGTAAAAGTGCGCTCGCTTGGAAAGCGGGTAAGCTGTCAAAGGCTTCGAGGGTTCGTCAGGTCATACGACCTGACGCCCGGTCGGATGACCGGGCGAATCCCTTGTTTATTACAAAGATATGTATTATGTTTATGTATTATCTTTAAGTAATGGATACTTATATAAGGGAAGTTGTGGAAATTTAAATATAAGACTTAAAGATCACAAGTTAGGAAAAGTGGAATCAACAAAGCACAAGTTGCCGCTTAAATTGATACATTATGAATGTTATATGTTGAAAAGTGATGCGCAACGCAGAGAAAAGTTTTTAAAAACAACCGAGGGAAGAAGATTGCTGAGGCAACAAATTAGAGATATTATAAACAAATAAATTGGAAGGATCGCATAGTGGTCGAGTGCGCTCGCTTGGAAAGCGGGTAAGCTGTAAAAGGCTTCGAGGGTTCGAATCCCTCTCCTTCCGCATCGTTGACAAGATAGCACTTTCCGTGCTATTTTTTTGTTTTAATTGGACATTATTAAAATTTAATATAGAACAAAGAAGTTAAAAGGAGATGTCATGTTAAAAGAACGACTAAACATTACTTCACGAGCAAAAGACTGGCGAGCAAAAATCTTGGCAAATCCAAGCGAGGCCCCATTTAGAATCGGCGATATTGTTTTTAATTCTGTTGAGAGCGCATTACAAGGTATTAAACTTGCCAATCCTTTACAAAGACAAGAAGTTTTTGCCATGACTGGATTTGAGGCGTTGCGCATCGGAAGGGAAATAACCCTTTCAATAAAACCGGGAGAAATTCGCTTTGTCTTTTGGCAAGACGAGGTGATAGTTTATAATTCCATTAAGCACCGGTTATTACTCGCCACTTTTATTCATGAAAAGGTAAGGCAAAATATCGCTGTTCAAGAGGCTCTCTTGTCGACTGAAGATTTGTTCATCTATCATGATGTCGGT
>LBWY01000015.1 GCA_000995135.1 Parcubacteria group bacterium GW2011_GWE2_39_37
TGGAGAAATTGTTGGCATCTTAAATTCAGACGATTTTTATAAAGATGAGAAAGTTTTAGAAAAAGTTGTCGCCTGTTTTACCAATGATCCAAAAATTGATGGCTGTTATGGAGATTTAGAATTTGTTGATGAACAAGACAAGAGCAAAATCGTCCGCACCTGGAGATCCGGTAAATACCGAGAAGGTAAATTAAACAATGGCTGGATTATTCCCCACCCTACTTTTTTTGTTAAGAATGAAATTTATAAAAAATTCGGTGACTTTAATTTGTCATTCAAAATAGCCGCAGATTATGAATTCCTCTTGCGAATGTTGAAAATAAAAAGAATTAACGTCGGCTACATTCCAGAAATATTAGTTTGCATGCGCACTGGCGGCAAGAGCGGTAAAAATTTGACTCAACGAAAACTAGGCTGGCAAGAACTAAAAAGAGCTTGGACAGTCAATAATTTAAAAGTTCCTCGATTATTTATACTTAGGAGAGTGTTATTTAAGATTGGTCAGTATTTATAAATAATTTCTGGTTTAAATTTTCTAAATACCGATTCCTCTTGTGTCATTCCTGCGGAGGCAGGAATCCAGAAATACCTCAAGCCAATATTCTTGTTTAATTATTTTTCAGCGATGGATTCCGGCTCTTCGCTGCTGCTACGGCCGGAATGACACGCAGGTAAATAATATAAAAGCAGGCTAATTTATAATTAGCCTGCTTTTATATTATTTACAGGAGTTTTAAACTTTTTCTTTAAATACCACGCCTTTATAAACAAAATAGTTAACAATGGCCTGTGCACCGGTCAAAAAGAATTGTGCTAGCATATACCAGAGTCTTAATTTTTCTACCAGGAAAAACATTCCCAATGAATTTATAACAAGATTTATTAAGCTAATAACTAAGAACAAAATCAGTTGATTCTTTGACTCACGCGCTTGATCAGCTTTGAATGTCCAATTTTTTTGAACTATAAAATTGAAAATTACCGCAATCAGAAAAGCGATAATGGAAGAAATCAAATACCAAAAACCAAAAATATCAGTCAGTACATATAAAATACTGAATGAGATCAACGCAGCCGTACCGCCACTGACAAGAAATTTAAAAAAATTATGATATTTTTTTGTTTTTTCCATTAGAATAATTATCCCTTATCTGACCTTAAAAATCAACAAAAAAACAGGGGTTACCTGTTTTCTTGTTTTGATTATTTTACTTGACTCTTGGTCCACTCGATAGTTTTTTTGATTCCATCTTCCAGTGCCACCTTTGGCTGCCAAGACAAGATTTCTTTGGCTCTGCGGTTATCCAAAACACTTCTTCGCTGTTCCCCGACTTTTTCTGGATAATGCTCAGTGTCGACTAATTTATTTATGGACCCCTCAATCGCCTCGATAATTTCTAATAAATTTGTTTCTACCATCGTACCGATATTCAGCTCACCGATATAATCTGATGCCATAGCCTTGATAGCTGCCTCAGCAACATCCCCGACATATACAAAATCTCTAGTTTGCAAACCGTCACCGTAAATCTTTAATCTATGATCATTAACCGCCCAATCGCAGAAAACTGCCACAACCGCTCCTTCACCGCCCTTAAACTGACGTGGACCATACACATTGGCCAATCTCAGGGTAATATATTTCTGGCCGAAGGTTTTATGATAGAAATTCAAATATTTTTCAAAAGCCAATTTATTAATACCGTAAGGAGAAAGAGGATAGGTGGGATAATTTTCATTTGCCGGCAAATTTTCTTCTCCGCCATAAATTGCCCCTCCGGTCGAAATAAAAATAAATTTTTCAACTTTGTGCTTTAGACAACTTTCTAAAATATTCAATCCACCCAATACATTGATCTTGGTATCATATTGCGGTCTGGCAACAGACACGCGGACATCAATCTGGGCGGCAAGATGAAAGACGAAATCAAATTTTTCCTTTGAAAATATTTCCTCCACTTTATCGGCATCGCAAATATCAGCTTCATAAAATTTAGCTGTCGGATTCAAGTATTCTCGTTTTCCAGAAGAAAGATCATCCATGATAACCACCTCATGACCTAGCTTTATCAACTCATCCACTAAATTGGAGCCGATAAAACCTGCGCCTCCAGTCACTAAACATTTTGCTGGGGCAAGTCCCGCTTTTGATTCATTCATATTTTCTTTCTTAATTATATTAACCGGTAAAAGATAACTGTCATCTGTCCAAAAAACTTCGCCACTCAATCCTGGCATTTTTTCGTAAATCGCCTTAGAACTTTCTTTTTTCAACCGGATGATCACCTCTCCAATTTCTAAATCAGTTGGAAAACTGATCCTGATTTTAACCATATCATCCGTAATCTTCCCATTAATTATTTGTATATCATTATTATTCAATAACTCTCGTATCACCTCTTTGACCAACAACTTTGAATAAAATAAATTTTCTTTAATATTAGGTAAAATTATTAAATCTGCTTGGGTTAATTTTTTCATTTAATGTTTTCTTTATCTATAATTACCTTAACTATATTGCAAATCAAGAGTGATTGTCAAATTAAAAAAGAGGAGGTTATCCTCTTGCAATTATGCTTTTCCCGTCTGGAAAAAATATTACTTTGGGATGCCGTCTTGAATCAGGATGGAACCTTATCTCCCTATCTGCGGCTTTGGACAGTTTAAGCCATCCAACATAATCTCTCCGATGGAGAGCGCCGAGATGGGCAATATTGCTCGCATCTAAAAAACTTCCTTTTGTGAAAATCTCACGGAGCTCACCGAAAGAAAGCCCCGCTTCTTCAAAAACATGATGTGCGGGTTGTGTGATCATATCTTTGAGCAATTCAGGCGTAGTTACCAGCGCCAATCGCGGGTAAACTAGATCCCCATCCGTCATAATACACCAGATACTGCTTCTTACGACCCAATCAACTAAACATGCCATCTTCTCCTCCCCATTAAAAAAGACCAAATATAATTTTCCTCCCTAAATCTTATCCATAAACCTCTTTCAGTAAATCTAAATTCTTGCCGCTTGCTTTCAGTAAAGCGATATTCTTTTCTCGGATCGCTTCCAGCGCTTTAACACCGGCCAGATCCCCTGTCGTTTCTGAATATAATCTTAAAAATGCTTCATAATCCTTGATGAAACAATGACCACCTGCTCCCCTGCCACCGTCATTTACCGGCTGCATATGGCTATTACCGATCCTTGGGTCAGCGGCTACCATATCACGGACATTTTCCCAGTTACAGCCGAATTTATCGGCCAAATCGAACATCAAATTTGCATAAATGACTTTGGTATACAAAAAAACATTTGCCCCATATTTGATCAGCTCTGCTTCTTTGGACAAACAAATCAACTCAAACGGTGCTTTAGGCAAAATATTAAGCACCTCAGTTGCACGCCTTCTGTATTCCTCATTATCAGTTGGCATTCCGATTATATTCCTGCTTGGGTTGGCGGCGTCAAAAGCTGCTGTTTTTTCCACCAAGAATTCCGGAGAATGCATCACAAAAATATCAGGAAAGCCGGCCTGCAACTTTTCGGTTGTGCCGGGTAAGATAGTTGACTTAATAACAGCTGTTTTACCGGAACCTACATTTGATAAAGCGCTCCTGACATAACTATCGTCAAAGCCTTCTGGAGTGGTCGGGGTCGGCACGGCAATAAAGACGATATCGCAATTTTTGATTTTTTCCGCATTGCCGATATATTGCTCTTCCAGGGAGTAACGAACAACTTCATATCCCCTATTTTCAAAATCGTCCGCATAATTTTTTCCGATCCAGCCTTGGCCGATAAAACCGATCAATTTATTCATATCTATATCTTTTAAATTTATAAAAAAAATGATACTATAATAGACAGATATAGTACATGGGATAGGCTTTAACCTACCTATATATTATCGAAAATAATTCAATTAAAGTCAACCTAGCATAAATAGAGGAATAAAATATGAAAAAAATTCTATATTTGGTTACTGAATCAAAATTCGGCGGTGCACAAAGGTATATCGTTGATTTAGCTGTTAATCTTAAAAATGAATATGAAATAACCGTGGCCTTCGGTCAAAAAAAGGGGCATAATGAGCTTATTGAGTTTTTGGAAGAAGCGGGTATCAGATACTTCATTATCCCCCATTTTCAAAGAGAAATTTGTCTTTTTTATGACCTTTTTGCATTCTTTAAAATTAGAAACATCATCAAAGAGATCGGACCTGATATTATCCATTTAAGTACTAGCAAAGCTTCGATTTTGGGATCCTTGGCTGCCAAAAGCCTTTACAAAAAACATCCGGCAAAAATTATTTATTCAGTCCATGGCTGGGTCTTTAATAAGCCGGTCGGTTTCTTTAAAAATAAATTTTATCATTTTGCAGAAAAAAGAACTGCCAAATATAAAGATCGAATAATTTGTCCAAATAAAATTGACTATTTTGAAGCCAAAAAGCAACTTAAGATTGATGACAAAAAATTAAAATTAATCTATAACGGCATAGATTTGGTTCATGCGAAATATTTAACCAAATCTGAGGCCAAAGATGCTTTATTTTCAGTTATTGAAAATGCAAAAGTCCCTGAAGAAAAAACTATCTTAATCGGCAGCGTTGGCAATTTATACCCCAATAAAGGTTTTCTCAGCTTGATCAAGGCTTTACATTATCTAATTATCGATTATGGCTACAACATAACCGCTGTAATTATCGGTGAAGGCCCCCAACGTCAAGAATTGGAAGAAAGGATCATTAAATTCCATCCGATGGATTATAACGCCATGGACGGCGAGGTCGGCAATAAGATACTCTTGCCGGGCAGGATAAATAACGCCGCTCGTCTATTACCAGCCTTTGATTTCTATGTAAACACTTCGCTTAAAGAAGGTTTCCCCTATACGATCCTTGAAGCCATGGGAGCCGGCGTACCGGTAATTGCGGCCAAAACAGGTGGCATTCCAGATATGATCACCGATGGTGTGAATGGCATCCTGATTGACCCCAAAAACAGTAAGAACCTGGCTAAAATAATCTCCGATCTGATTAAAAACCCTGAAGGCGCACAAAAACTAGTCGATCACGCCCTCCACGACGTATCTCACCTCTTCAATTTTAATAAGATGCTGGAAGAGACAAGGAAAGTTTATGAGGAGTAAATAGAGTAACTACTTCTTGATTTCAACCTATTAGGCTCTTAGTGCCTGCAGCCGCAGGCACTAAGAGCCTTTTGGTTTTTCTATGGCCGAACCAGTGAACTTCCTTGATTATAAATCTGATTTACTTGCTCACTTGTTATTGCCGAAGAAAGAATGAATAAGTCATCAATATTGCCCGAAAAATTCTCTCCGCCGGATGGCCGGAAGCCGACTCTGATTTTTTCAATATTAGGAATAGGATTTGGTACAAAAGCTTCCGCCTCCTTATCTCCGTCAATATATAAGGCCATGGAGTGCCTATAAGGTCGGGCATCAATAACTGCGACCACCTGATGCCACTGATCATCATTGATCAGCTTGTCGGAGGTTACAAAATATTTTCTACCTTCAAAATAACCATCAATCTTCGGTCTTGTCTCAAAGTATCCATCCAATCTTGCCCTTCCTCCTTGCTCTGACAAACCGAAATAGTTATGAGGATTAACCGCGTAATCTATCGAACCTCCCAACCACACTATTGATGACTTTCCACTGCTAGTAGCAACTGTCTTTACCCATCCGCCAAAGGTAATCGCTTGATTGAACGCCACTGGCGGATTAAAAGTTTTATCAAATAAATCCTCCACTTTAATAAAACTGATCGAACCATCATATTTACCCTCACTCCAACGAGGATGAAAAGCGCCCAGACTCCACTCATTAAATTGCCAATTTAAATTATAATTATTTTCTGAAGAATCCATTGCTGTATTTCCTCTTGTCTCATCAAATTTATAATGCGCGACTATTTCCGCTGCTTCTAATTCAGGAATGATGATTTCTCCGCCATAAGGCTTGTTGCTTTGATAAATATTTATTATGTCGTTGTCACTTATTACGCTTTTATTGATAAATAGTTCGTCAATTTCTCCATCAAAACTTATGCCTGCAGGACTTCCGCCTTCGTTATAGCCGACGCTGAAGAAAGCTAGTTTGGGCAGTTTATTTGCCAATCTCACATCTGATTGTTTTTCGCCATCAATAAAAACATTCATCCTTTTCTCTCTATTATCCACTCGAACAACTATTTGATGCCAAGAATTGTCATTAACGCTCTCAACTGAACATAAATTTTCTTCGGCAAATTTTTGCTTGATGCTCAGGCAGGCTTTGCCATTCTTTATTGAAAGTTTTAAATAATTCTGTGGGATATCTGCATAATTCCTGGTATCACCCAGCCACCAAACCCTTGAAGATGAATCATTTACCAAACTCGTTTTTATCCATGTTCCGACTGTTACGCCATCAGTCAATTCTATTTCTGGAGAAAAATTTTTTAAATAGTGTTCTGGATTCTGCCTGAATTTTGTGGCCAGATCAAATTTACCGGAAGATTTTTCCGGCAGATTTCTGCCACCGGCATATGGGTTGTACTCCCAGCCCATATCGCCACCATTTTCTGTGCTATCTTTAGCAACTTTACCCTCACTTTCATCCAAGTGCCAAACAGCCACGTCGTCTGATGAAAAATTTTCCGTATCCGTTTTCTCTATTCTTGCGGATGAATTTTCAGGGGTCGGAAATGATCTGGTAATGAAGTCTTTTTCATTATTGTCGCTGTCATAACCGTTGCCGGAAAATTGATGTTCACCGCCAGAACTCATCAATTCAAGAGTTGAGCTGGAATAGGCTTTTCTTTCAAAACTATAACCTTCAAGAAAGCCAGACGTATTAATCGCTTTATCTTCAAAGTAATTAGAGTTTCCCCAGCCAGCTCCGTCTACCACCTTGCCTGTAATATCTTTTAATTTCACCCAACCGTCAGTATTTGTCAGACTCATCGTTTCATTATAATTCGGAGTGGACCAGCTTTCTGAATCTGGATTCCATTTATTGTCCGCCTTATCCCCTATCAGATAAAAACCGTGGGGTGGAATATTTGCACCTTCAGGCAAAGAAATATCTTTATTATTTGCTTTAGTATCGATTGTCCAGCCTGTCAAAGAAATCTCTGTATCCGTCGGGTTATATAATTCAATCCACTCACTTCCTTGATTGATTTCATCAATGTATAATTCGCTGATTACTGCATGGTCTGCAGGAAATTTTAATATTTTTGTCTTAACTTCATGACTCCAATCGCTTAGATTAAAAGCTTTGTCACTGGCCTTAGCACGAAACGCGATGCTCTGGCCAGGTTCGATCGGCAGATCAAAAATTGTGCTGGTAGCATTGGTCTCGGAAAACCAATCTTCCCATTCGCCCAAATCGATTTGTTTTTGTAAGCTATAAACATCAACTCCGCTTTGTTCATCCTCGCCCAACCAATTCAAGCCAAAACCAGTTTGAATATAAGATGATTCCAGATTTGCCAAAATAACGTTCGGCTTAGTTAGATCTACCAACCATTCAAAACTACTGGTGGCAAAATTGCCAGATCGATCTTCCGCTTTTACTTCAAATAAATAGCTATCTTCAATCAAGTCTTCAATCATTGTGTTGGGGCCGCAAAACAATAAAGGTTCTTGGTTTAATGAACAACTGTAAATCACCAATTCATCAGTTTGAAATTGGAAACTTGCACTGGTGGAGCTGGAATATCTTGACGGTTTATCAATAATGTCCAGTTGCGGTTTTTGGGTATCGATCCTCCAATTCCACACAGCAATTGTTGAACTGGCAGCAGGATCAATAGCCTTGACTTTCAGGGTATGTTCTCCGTCGGCAGCTGTAATCGTAACTTCTTTATGAACTGATTGCCAGCCTGAATCATCAAAATTTAAACTAAATCCGACGCCAGATTTTGAAGCGGAAAAAATAAATTCAGCCTCGCTAGAGCTGGAGATACTATCTGGATATTTTATAATTGATGTAATTATTTCTTCTGGAGTACTGGTGGTGTTAACTATGGGAGTGGTGGTTGGGGTAGAAGTTGGTGAAAGCACTGGTGGAGGAAGCTGAAAAATCGGGCCGCTTCCTATGCTAAAATATTTAAATCCACTTGAAGTTTTTTCGTATGGCAGGCTACTTGAGCTGTTTGTTGGAGGCAAAATTAAATCATCTCGAATTATTTCTGCATCCGGAACTAGTATTAATGAATTTTGTTCATTCGTTGTATTGCCAGCATCCGAAGCTTGAGCTTTCTTTGGCTTTATTACCACATTACTTTGGATGACTTTTTTACCGTCCGAATAAATCTTTTGTCCAAGCACACCGGCATTTTTCGCTTGATTTATTAATATATCTGTTTGTTTTATCGCTGTCTCGCTTGTTTTCTCTGCGACCTTTGTAATCGTTTCATTAGTCGCCTCACCGAAAAATCCCAAATTTTGGCCGAAATCACGGGCATATCCAGCAATACTATCGACTGAATAATGCAAATTACCCCTTAAATAGGCTATCGTCTCCCCTGTCCGGTATTCCAGCTCGTTTTTGGTAGATGTAAAATAATTTTTTGTTTTCTGCCAAAAACTTACCTCCTCTACCGTCCTATTCTCATCAATCTCCGCAAATTTTCTTTCAAAATAATCAATCACCCCAGCACTATACCCAACAGCCTTTGGATGGAGCATGTTCCAATAGTCGAGGTTGAGTTTTAGGTCATTACTTATCTGCATGATCGGTTTTAATGAATCTGGATATTTAACAAAGGCCAATCTGTATGTTGTCTTATCGATTTCGTTCATTGTGTAATATACATTTTTACCATCTACTACTTCCGTTTTTAGTTCATGTTTCCCATAATCAATGACTACTGTATCTTTGCTTAAAAAATTATTATTTGAGTATCTTGCAAGATCATCAAAAGCATTACTAACACTTTCCAAATTGATAAATTTTGCTTTATTTAAATTAACTCTACCGTTAATCTTTGACCAATTTTCAAATGGATCACCGTCAGGGTGTGAATCATTACGAGCATGGGCAGGTACGGACATATCTTGAATCAAATGAAGCATGTGGCCAATGCCTTGATAAGCTCTATGATAATTCCCGATTTTGTAATTATCTAGAATCGCTGCTTCAGAATAATCACCGGTCATCCCAATCAAGCCATCTTGATTTTGTGACCAATCTTTTGCGGAAATACGACCATCGAGTCCCTTGCCTGTGGTCGGATCAAAAAAATGATTCAAATACCTTGGATCAGCATCTTCATCAATGGAACCTTGAACAATCCAATTTTTTTGTTCCTCAGTTAACTTTCGCGAAGCCTGTTGATTATATATTTCAATTGCACCCAAAGACAATGCCGGGTGTATCACCAGATTATCATAAGAGAAAACCTGGACAGCAAAAAACAGCAAGACAATGCTTGCTAACGATAATTTTATCGCCCTCCTTAAAACCATAAAATTATATTTAAAAATTAAGTGCAATTAATTCTATCCTCTGTGGTTCACTCATTCTCCCTGTGTCATTCCTGCGCAGGCAGGAATCCAGAAATACCACCCATCACAAATCATTGTACAAATATCGCCACCCTGGGTTATCTTTTTCAATCAAATTTATTTTCCATACTCTTTTCAACATTCCTCCGTGTCATTCCTGCACAGGCAGGAATCCAGAAATACCACATCACAAATCGTTATATAAGTCCCGCCACCCTGGGTTATCTTTCTCAATCAAATTTATTTTCCATTCTCTTTTCCATTTTTTAAGTTGTTTTTCCTTGCAAATTGCAATTCCCACCTCACCATAAGTTTCATAATATACCAAATTCTTTACATTATATTTTTTTGTAAAACCATCATAAGCTCCTTCTTTATGCTTATTTACTCTATTTTTTAAATCAGAGGAAAAACCAATGTATAATGTTCCATTTTTCTCGCTTGCCATTATGTATACAAAATATGAATTATTCATACTATAAAATAAAGCGTCCTAACTATTATTCCCCTTTCTGGATTCCTGCCTGCGCAGGAATGACACAGGAGGTTTGAATAGTTAAATCTGTTTCCAGATATCCGTTAATATCTTTAACAATTACCTAGCTGTCTTTCCTCCACACCCCGCCCTTCGGGCACCCCTCTCAAGAGGGGATTTTTTTAATTATATTCCATCTATCTGCCAATACCCTTCTTTATTTTTTACAAAATCAACAGAATTCTTGTTTTCCGTGCCATAATCAATGTCATAATATGCAAAATTTCCCATTTCGTTATCTTTTGTAATTTTTTTCGGCAACGTCTTTACCCATTTATCAAATTTGACTTCATCTTTAAACGCTTCTCGGTATCCATCCCTCTTCTCCTCTCTAATCACCCCCAATGCCCCCTCGATGTCATTTTTCAATAGTGCTTCTCGGAACTTTGTGTATACTTCTTCTGGAGTGTTTTTTGCTGGTACGTCGTAGACTTGTTCGCCGTATTTTTGTTTAATTTGGTCTTTGGTGTAATATTGTCCCTCCCATTTGATCAATCGGCCGGTTGAAATACGCCAATAATTGTAAGCAAAGACTACGACAAACATCAGGGCTAAAACTACTAATACTGCTCCGAAGATTTTAAATGCTTTTTTTAGACCGCCTTGGGCGGGCCTATTTTGATTTACTTCCATAATTTTTATTTAGAGCTTAAATTAATTTTGGATACAAAAAAACAACCTCAAAGTGATCAAGATTATTTTCCTCCTCCTTTTTCATTTTATATTTTAAAAATTAGATTGTCTTCAATTCCAAATTTTTTATTCTGAGATCGTGATTATCAAGTTCTTCACTCATTCTGTCATGAGCGGCGATATTTGAAGTAGCTTCTTGTGAAATAACATCAAGTTTATTTGAAATTCCGTCCAAAACATCCATGACGGTATTAATTTTTTCCTCAATTTTTTCAACTTTTTCCTCAAGACGATTCAAATCTTCTTTTGAAGGTATTTTATTAAATTCTTCAGGAGTCAATGTCATATCTTTTGTAAGTATTTTTATAAATAAATAATACCACGACTTAAGAAAAATCGTCAATATTTACTTTTCTTTAGAGAAAATCTACAACTTCTCAAAATCCTTATTTCCCACTCCCAACCCAAGCTTGCGCATTACGTTGAAGGCATCGACTGGGCGGCCGAGGAAGTAACGTTTGTTATCTGCCGGGTTGATATACCAAGCTTCGCCTTTCCCTTCTATCTGAAGAAATATCTTACCTGAATTTTTTTTGGCAAAATCATTATCAAATACTAGTTTCCCTAAATCCAAGGGGTTGTAGCCGCCTACCAACTCCTCTTTATCGCCATAACCATCCCCGTCCGTGTCATTATTGGCCAAATTTGTGCCTATAGCCGCCTCAAGACTATCGGGAAGGCCATCACCATCAGAATCAGCTCCAGACATGTCATTTATGCCTATCTGAACCTTTTTAAGGTTTGTGTTGCTTATGCCTATTCCCCTTTCTCTCATTACCTTAAAAGCATCATCTGGCCGACCAAGAAAATACATTTTTTTATCACTCGGGTTAATGTAATAGGCCTCTCCCTTGGATTCAGTCTTTAAAATTATTTTGCCTTTCAATCTTGAATATAGAGCTTCGTTTTTTACTGATATCGGAGGAATGACAGACGTAACAACCGGCTTGGCGGCAGGAGTGGAGGTTGTTGATTCGGCTGGATGGGTTGGAGGAATTAACGGGGCATCCCCTATTCTAAAACTTCCTTTTGCAGACTGAACAGCAATTCCTGGTGTACTGGTTGCCACAACATAAAATTCATATTCGCCGGGGTCAAGATTTACCAAGCTGACAGTCCTTTCAAAAGTACTCGCGTTATCACCGGCAACCAAAAAATTGGCATTACTTATATTTTTATTTTTGTAATACACTTTGCCGATAGTCATTAAATTCGTTTCCCAGGTTATTATCGCGTTGTTACTTGAGCGAATTACCGTCGGTATTTTCGTGATTTTTAAATCATCATCGGAAATTGTCGCGATATTTTGAAATTCATATCCTTTGTTGACAGTATCATTGCTGGCAATAAATTTAAAATTATAATTAACATAAGGCATCAAATCTTTAATGATTACGCTATGGCTAGCTTTTTTCTCGTTATCAACCACGTCGATATATCTGGGTTCATTAAATATACGATAGGAAATTTTTCCTGTGGTGGGCAAGGTCGTTTCCCACTTGACTATTGCCGAGGTTGAGCTGACTATTCCCAAAAAAGGATTTAAAATATCAAAGTCATTGGCCGCATCAGCATTTTCATATACCATGATCTTGGTAGTTGAGGCATTGTTGTTTTTATCGATTTCTTTAAGGACGTTTCGATGGTCTGCCCGGACGTAAAAACTTTGTTCACCTTTCAGGGCAAAAAAGCCTTTAAAAGTATAGTAGATTTTCTCTCCAGGATTCAGCGGTTTGGTTGAACTAGGATATGCATCGTGAACCGTGTTATTTAAAACGAAGTTAGGGGAATTTATCATCACGTTATTATCAAAAGCTTCTTCACTATTCAGGCTAACTTTACCAATATTTTTAAACCCCACCCTGATTTCTACATCTTTACTGGTCAAGGGCTTTAAATTGTTAAAGGCGATGGAGTCGACAGCAATGTCCGTATTTTCATTGTCGACAACGGTTATTTTTTTGATTACTGTATTATTTGCTTCAGCTGATATCGCCTTGCCACTACTATCAACTGTCAATTCAAATACATCATTATTGCTATCAATCATAAAGCTTAGACTTGCCTCTCCGATCTGGGTAAAATATCCTTCCAATACGAATTTCATTGTAGCGCCCGGCGAGACTTTATAAGTAAGATTAGGCGTTGGAAAAGAACTATCTGTCAAGATGAAGTTGTCGAAAGTTTTTTTGAATGCCAAACCATTGGAAGAAATCAATGACCGATTACCATTATTTTTAACCGATATCGTGACGATTGTTTTTTGATTTAAAGCCGGACTAGCAGGCACCACCGTAATATCTGTGGCAGCCAAATCCGGATATTCAGTGTCTAGATCAATCGCCAGCGCTGATGGATTTACTAAAAAAAGAAAACTGAGTATAAATAATGACGTAAAAATTTTTCTTTTATTCATCATACATAATAAAATAATTATTAACCTCTATTAAATATATCACGCTTTGAACATAAGAAAAAGATTACAAAACAAAATCCCTCATCGAGAGGGATTTTGTGAATTGTTTTTGTTTTATAACCTTATTTCATTCTGTCAAAATCTTTATTGGCGATTCCTAAGCCTAGTTTGCGCATTACATTAAATGCATCGGCAGGACGGCCAAGGAAATAACGCTTGTTATCAACCGGATTAACATACCAAGCTTCACCCTTGCCCTCTACTTGCAAGAATATCTTACCGGCATAGCTTGGAATTATTTGGGTTGAAATATTTCCAGTGCCTTTTGGATTAAATCCGTTAATCAACTCTTCTTTGTCGCCGAAACCATCGCCATCAGTATCTGCTTTATTCAAATCAGTGCCTATGGCTGTTTCAAGCAGGTCAGAAAGACCATCTCCGTCAGTATCAGCACCCGATAAATCACTTAACCCAATTTGAATCTTATTCAAATTAGCATTAGTTATCCCGATGCCTTTTTCTCTCATAACTTTGAAAGCATCGTCTGGACGACCTAATGAATACATTCTTTTATCGCTTGGATTGATGTAATATGCCTCGCCTTTCGCTTCAACCTTCAATATTATCCTCCCTTTAAGCTTTAGATAAAGCGCATCGTTTATTACTGCGATAGATGCCATACCTGCATTGGGAGGAATTGTCGTATTCAATTTTTCCATTGTCGCTGCATCAACAACTCCGGTTACATTAAGATTATTCTTCTTTTGAAAATCTTTGACTGCTTGCAGTGTGCCATTTCCAAAATAACCGTTCGGCGTTGCGGTTAACAATTTTTCCGCTTCCATTCTTAACTGTAATTGCAAAACATCATCATTTTTCATGCCATATTCCAATTTTTTTGTAAAAATAAATTGAGATGCCGCAGGAACAGCCGGAGTAGCAGGAGTGGCTGGTACGGCTGGCGTGCTAGGTGTAGTGGAAGTAGCAGGAGTTGCTGGAGTGGCAGGAATCGCAGGTTGGCAAGCTTTTTGGACTGCAATCTGTTGATCTGAAGTCATAGTACAATTGCTTGGACTTTTGGTTAAAACAGTTCTAGTCTGGAGATTATTGGAACACACTCCCCATTCACTATAAGTAACGGTTGTACAATAAGTAGTTCCTCCACCACCGCCTCCGCCACTGTTTGAGGCAATTACAACACAAGTGCTGCCGCTTAATGAATATCCGGAATTACAGGTTATGGTACAGGTAGGAAATGCAGCAACTGTGCCATTTGAAACGGTTAACGGCGAACAATTATTTGCTGTACCGGTCAAGCCGTTTTCAAAAGTTGGATTCAAATTTTGCCAAGCGCTTTCCGTTGCCGAAACAGAAGTTACGCCAACAAAAACCATTAGAAATGAAAAGAAGAGGCTAATTACTATTTGATTTTTTATATTCATAATGTTGTGAAAAAAATCTTCAGCCGGACCGGCATTTAGCCGGTCCGCCTTAAATCTTAATTAGCTTTAATTATTCGTAATTCACTCTGTAGCTGGTGGAGTATGAGCCGCTTGCGGTTGATGCCGGAATTTTTACTTTGACATGGATGTCGGTTTGGATACCGGCGGTTGTGGCATCAGCATCTGTTGAAACTGTTACATTACTTGGGTAGGTATTGGCCGCTGTAATGGTGATCGGACTGCCAGAACTGCCTGTACCAGCTGCGATCTGCTCTGAATAATACTGCATGTTATTAGCAGTAGCTAAGGTATTAGCGCCAGATACCCAATCATTAAACTTAAGAGCAAAACTGTTTTGGTCTGTAGGTAAGGTCATTCTGATTACCCACTCCCAACCATTGCCATAAGTATTATCAGCAGTACCGGTTAATTTTGTCATCGTTGTGCTGATGATTCCGAAGGTGCCGGTGCCGCCGGCTACGGTAGTGAAGTAAGAAATGCCGTCTGAGTTAACATTACCGCTTGCATCCCTGACAGCTCCTGCCAAAATATTGATCCTGTAAGTTTTACTATTAGCTAAACCAGTGTATGGAATATTTAAAATTGCTGATGTTCCATCTCCGCCCGAAACGGCAACTGTGCCTTTTTTAGATACGCTAGTCAAATCATCTACCAAGGTCACTTTAGTTGCATCTAGCAATGTAATATTGGTATTAAAGGTTATTGTGGCAGTGCCATTTGTAATGGCAACGTTTGTTGCGCTATTGTTCGGACTGTAAGCCAAAATAGGAACTCCTGTGGTGCCCCAAGTGAAAGCAGCATCATCAGTCGTTACATTGCCAGCATTATCAGTGACAGTTAATCTGATTACATAATATCCTGGACCAGCGGCAGCAACTGTAGAATCTTCAGCTGAAGCAGTTCCGAAAGTAACTGCATAAGGACCACTTAATTTTGTCCAAGCATATGTGGCCACTCCAGTACCGGCATCTGTCACTGTTGCATTTTGAGTAAATTGTGCGGTAACTGCACCAGCATCTGAACCTGCGTTAACAACAGGAGCAGCACCGTCGATCACTAAAGCCTTGTTATCTCCCAGAGAGCCAGCAGCTGCCGGTTCTGCCAAGGTAAGGACAGCAGGATTGCCATTCGCATCATTGATAGTGCCGCTGTTAAGAGTTAATGCGGCATTTGAATTATAATCCAAATCTGATGAAACATCTCCTGATGCTACTGTATAAGTGAAGGTCAAAGTAGCGCCTCCTGAACCGGAAGCATAATCAACCTGACGATCAGTAGCGCCGGTTTCAAGTAATATTTGTGGGGTGCCTACGACAGTAACGGCTTGAGAAAAAGTAACTGTAACATTCACAGTATCGCCTGTATTATAGGTTCCATTATCTGTACTAGCAGTGACATTGGTAACAGTCGGCGCCAAAGTATCGACTGCCTGCACAGATTGGACTGCCGCTGTGTTATCGTTTGAATTTGCATCAATCGCAACACTTCCAGCTACATCAACCGTAATACTGGTTGTTGAGTCCGCATCAGGAGTGACTGCGAGAGTGTAAACAGTATCGCCACCTACTCCAGTTGCAAAATCTGCGGCTTTTGTGCCGTTTGCCACTGTTACATCGCCAACCGCGAATCCGGTTACAGCTTCAGAAAAGGTAAATGTATAAGTAACAGTTCCACCAGGAATATTTGCTGTTCCAGCTTCGTCATCAGTGATAACAACTGTTGGTGCTAATGTATCAACTGCCTGAACAGATTGCGTAGCTGCAGTATTGTTATTCAAGCTAGCATCTTGGGCTACATCTGCAGCAACGTCTACTGTAATATCTACAACAGAGGAAGCAGCTGGAGTTACTACTAGGGTGTAAACAGTATCACCATCAACTCCGGTTGCAAAATCAGCGGCTTTTGTTCCGCCGGCGACCGTTACTTCACCTACAGTAAAACCGGTTACAGCTTCAGAAAAGGTAAAAGTATACGTAATATCACCACCGGCAATATTCGCGGTGCCTGCTTCATTATCAGTAATGACAACTGAAGGCTTCAAAGTATCGATTGTATAATTAGCTGAATTTGTCGCACCAGTTGGCATATTACCAGAAGGGTCAACCCAAGCAAACCCTACAGTCAGAACATTGCTTGTATCTTCTGTATCAGTTGCCGGAGTAAGGGTGGCAGTAAAAACTAATGGGTCTCCAGTTGCTGAAACGGCACCGATTGCTCCGTTAGCAACCGTTACATCAGTTTCATCGAAACCTGAAGGGACTTCAGAAAAAGTAAAGGTTACAACTGTAGTCTCTCCGAAGGTTAATGCAGTATCAGTTAGCACTGCCGCAACCGTTGGTCTGACAGTGTCAACCGCATAATTTGCTGAACTGGTAGTCCCTTCTCCTGCATTTCCAGCAGCGTCATTGATTCCTGTTTTGGTAACAGTGATTATATTTGTAGTATCTGCAATATCTTCACTCGGAGTGAAGGTACTGGTCCAAGTGATTCCCCCATCAGCTGAGGCAACTGGAGATAATGTACCATTTTCTATGGTTGTAATATCGGTATTGTCAAAATCAGTAACTGCTTCGCTGAAAGTGATTGTCGTGGTTGAGGTTTCTAAAGCTTTTAGCGCAGTATCGGTAAGAACGACACTCACAACAGTAGGTCTTAATGTATCAATCGCATAGTTATTTGAACTGGTAGCTCCTGTGCCGATATTTCCAGCTGCATCTGTAACACCAGACTTGTCGACGATAATGGCGTTTGTAGCACTTTCAATATCAGCTGTCGGTGTGAATGTACCGGTCCAAGTGGTACCGCCATCTGCAGATTCAACATCGGTTAAAGCACCGTTAACGATAGTCAAGTCATTATTTGTGAATCCGGTTACTACTTCATTGAAAGTGAAAGTCACTACTGAAGTGTCACCGATTTTCAAAGCTGTGTCAGTGAACACTGCGCCAACTGTCGGCCTCAAAGTATCAATTGTATAATTAGCTGAATTAGTAGGTCCTGATGGCATATTTCCGCTTGGATCAGTCCAAGCTATGCCAACAGTTACTAAATTTACATTATCTTGAAAATCTGCTGTTGGCGTTAAAGTTGCTGTAAATACCAAGGGGTTGCCAGTGGCAGATACTGCCCCGATTGACCCATCTCCAACGGTTACATCAGTACTATCAAATTCACTTGGAACTTCAGAAAAAGTAAAGGTAACAGCAGCTGTTTGACCAACTACCAATGAACTGTCATCTAAAGTAACTGCTACCGTCGGCCTGACAGTATCAACTGCATAATTTGCTGAGGTTGGAGTAGAAATAGGCGCATTTGCGGCCAAATCTGACCAAATCAAACCAACTGAAACCACATTTTCCGCATCAGTAGTTGCGGCTGATGGTGTTAAAGTTCCTGTATAAACTAATGGGTTGCCTGTAACCGTAACTGCTCCAATCGTACCACTCCCCACAGTAACATCATTCTCGTCAAAGCCGGTAACTGCTTCAGAAAAAGTAAAAGTAACTAATGATGTTTCTCCTGCCTTCAAAGCACTGTCTGCCAGCACAACACTGTTAAGAGTCGGTAAAGAATTGTCAACCACTACTGCGTCGACCTCCGTATCTATTTGTTGCGCGCCACCGGCCGGCTGTTTTGCGGTTACCTTAACCGTATAATTACCTTCGGCAGAACCCATGCCCAAAGTTACGTTGGCAACGATGTCGTTATTTGCACCATCTAAAAAGGTATAAGCGTAAGTACCGGTTGTACCGATTACCGTTGAACCTTGGTAGATTTCCACCATCAAGGTGCCATCGCCAGCCGCATCTGTTGTCACATCGAATTGTACGGCAACATCCGCTCCTGCTTGCTTATAGGTAGGTGTGGCAGCTATCGGGCTGTCGATGGTTACGCCGGTTGTAGTAGCAACGGCCTGATATACAAAAACTCCGCCGGCCATCAATGCGATCATCGCAAAGCTCAACAGAGTCTTTTTTAAAAATTTGTTTTGAAAAAGTTTTTTCATTTTCATAATAGAGTAAATTAGTTAATTTAATAAACTATAAAATAATCTACCGCGCAAAACGCCGACCTGTCGTTTGAAGCGGTTATTTTTTATAATTTATTCAGTTTTAAAAAATATTATAAATTAATTATTGCTAAAAATAATATAAATTTTTTTCTGAGACTTGTTCCTCCTTAAGTTCTCTGAGTTTCTTATGCTTATATTATACAACTTTTACAATATTGATACAATAATTTTAAAAAAAATTACAAAAGAATTTTATTTTGATAAATTGTCCAGGAAAAATCGAAGAAAATTAATTTTAATCTATTTAAATAATAGCTGCGCTAACCTTTGCAATTGTTAAAAAATATTAATATTTTTAGTTATCCACAGTATTCTTCAACTTTATTTAAGAAGTTTATTTCACAAAACTCTAAGTGCCTTCAGCTGCAGGCACTTAGAGCCTGAATATCTTTAAAAACAAAAATACCTCCCAGTTAAAGGAGGTTTGAATTCTGGTTTATGTGAGTGAAAATCAACTGACTGCCAACTCTAATTTATTTATTTTGACATCATGCTCATCGATCTTTTCATTCATTCTGTCGTGAGCAACGATATTTGATGTTGCTTCTTGACTCATGTTATCAAGTTTTTTTGCAATTCCATCAAGCACGGTAAGAATTTCAGTTTTCATTTCTACTAAATCGTCTTTTGTCGCGTATTTTTCCAAGTCTTTTTTTAATGCTATTTTATTAAATTGCTCAGGAGTTAAAGTCATTTTTATGTTTAATTTTTAGATATTCCCATATTATCACTTAAAAATCTTTAAATCAATACGCATGTGACATATTCCCTGGGAGGCTCTAAGTGCCTGCAGCTGCAGGCACTTAGAGCCTAAAAATGTTTTTAAAAAACAAAACCCCCGCCCAATTAAGGACGGGGGTTGAGTTTTGGTTATTGCTAACCTTTAAAACAATTTTAACTAATTAAAGTTAATTATTGTTTCAATGTACCACCTCTAACACTGGTCAAGCCAGAGATCAAAGGATTTACTTCTGCAGTAACAGCACCAGTAGTTGTTGTGTGGTAGTAGTTGAAGTTTGTATCAACTGTTTCAAGAGTTACTGACAAT
>LBWY01000016.1 GCA_000995135.1 Parcubacteria group bacterium GW2011_GWE2_39_37
CCTGACCGAGGCTAAGTTCAATGAGCTTAAAAACAAGCTGGAAAGACTGAAGAAATACAGTCATCCACGAGCAGTTGAAGAAGTCAAGCGATTGGCAGAGATGGGAGATTTTTCCGATAATGCCGCCTATTCCATGGCAAAAGGACGGCTAAGAGGCATTAACCAAAGAATCCTTGATATTGAAGATCACTTAAAACGTTCTCTTATTATTACACCACTAAAGGATTCCACGACCGTTCAGCTCGGCCACCATGTAACCGTTGAAGTTTCCGGCAGGCAAAAAACTTACCTTTTACTGGGATCGGCCGAGACAGATCCTAGTAAAGGAATCATTTCCCACAACTCACCTATCGGCTCAGCGTTGATTGGTCGCAGAGTCGGCGATATCATAATAATAAAAACCTTGAGTAAGGATGTTGAATACAAGATTGTCCGTATAGAATAATGAAATTCATTCTTTCATACTATGCAGACCGATTGAATTGCCTTCGGTGTCCATGATAACAGCAATCCAGCCAGGCTCACCGATGTTAGTTTTCGGATTAATGATTCTTCCGCCCGCCTCCTCAACTTTAGCAAGCACCTGGTCTAACCTGCCTTCGCAATTCAAGTAGACGCGCACTCCTCCAGGAGCTGGTTTGAAATCCAAGTTAGGCGGTACGATATCGCCACCTACCCCTTCCATATTTTCCATCGGGAAAAATCCAAGTTTCTGCCCCATCGTGTCATTATGGGATATCGAACCAATTTATTACATTTTTCATATTTTTTGTTTAATAATTATTCATCTTAATTACATTGAATTAATTTTTGGTTAAAAAAAAGGTAATTCCATGGGAATTACCTTTGTGTTGTTATATATGAATTTAACGAGGCCCTCATTAAATCAAATTCACAGGAACACTTCCTTCAAACGTTTTCAAATGTTCAATTATTTCATTTTATCGGCATCTTCAAGCCACTCCACGATACAGCCGCCGCAGCCTGCATTTATCAGCATACCGATGATGTCCCTGATGCGGACATCCTTGACACCTTCTTTCTTAAGGTAACCTCGGAAGCGTTTAACGTCTTCCATGGTCGTCCCTTTTGCTTCATCAAAGCCGTTGGCATGGTCTAGACTACCTGGCACCAATGCCATCAGTTTGATTCTAAAAATCGGTCTGCCGTCTGGCAAAAAACGGTTACCATAAAAATCTGCGATCATCCTGGCGTCTTCGATGCTGTCATTGACGCCCTTCATCACTACCCAAGAGATAGTCACCGGCTGATTAGTCATCTGAGCGATGATCTCATCACAATTCCGGATCCTCGTCAAAGGCTCCTTGATGGTGCCGGGCTTTAAACGAAACCTGGTTTCCGGCAACAAAGAATCGATACTTCTGTGATGGGTTACACGGGGAAGGTTTATATACTTCCTGATGTATTCCAACAGAGCGCTCTCACTGCCCACGGAGGTAATCTTAAAGCTGATATCCAGGGCAGTGATTTTTGATAACTGGATAAAAGTTTTCATACAGTTGTCCAGATTCCAAACCAAACCGTCACCTTCGGAGGCAAGATTGAATATCAGTTTTGTCTTTCCTCCTTTTTTTAAGAAATTTTTTACCTTCGGACTGTTTAAGGCCACATAGGCCTGACCGATGATCTCTCCCTCAGTAAGCGGGCGGATGAATTTTACTTTGTGCCCGTACCGATTCCTTCTGTTCCGCGGATTCTTGCAATTCACGCAGTCTGCTGGACAGCCGAGCAAGGAAGACAAGGAGATATTGACAACGCCTTTCTTTTTCCTGTAGATCACAGTGTTTATAAAAGCGCCATCCAAAACGCACCGGCTAGTTATTTTTTCTGATTCCTCCCCCGGTCTTGTCCGATCCGTCCTCCTTGAATGGAAAGTCAAGGATTCAAACCCTTGAAAATACTGTGTGGACAACCAGAGGTTAAGCATGACATCAGGCGGGTTTGCTCTTCTTCGTTCTGGTTTCATCAACTTTTTACAGCTATCAAGAAGTGTGTTGATGTTAACCGGCTTGATTATGGCGTCGTCTGGTTTATAAGTGAGCCTGGCAGCCAAATCTGCATTGCCCGTGATGACCACGACATTCACATTGCCGATTATTTCTATAACTCGGCGACCAAACTCCTCTCCTGACCACAGCTTTGTCTGAGGTAAAAGCTGCATTTGCAGATCAAGCAGAATCAGATTAAACATCACCCCGGTAATTAAAGAAGAAGTGATTATCTGATTCGCCAAATCGATACTGTCAGCCTCAACCACCTCATAGCCGGAGTTTCTCAGAATCTTCGCTGTGAACTTCAAACTGTCCAATTCATCTTCGACCACCAAAATTCTTCCTTTTGTTTTCATCGCTCATTCTCCTTTGTTTTGGATTTTAAATGACCAGCTTAACTATATAAAATAATTAAAAATTACCCTCGTGGCAAATTGACAGTAAATAACGAACCCTTGCCAAGTGCACTCTCCACTTCAATTTTTCCCCCGTGTCCGTTTGCCACCCACTGACAGATTGCTAAGCCCAAGCCAGAACCTCCATCATTTCTTGTCCTTGCTCGGTCCACCCGATAAAAACGCTCAAAAATATTCGGTAAATGTTCTTGAGAAATACCGACTCCATTATCTTCGACCATAATTTTTATTTCTGTTTCTGTTATCTCTTTCCAAATCCTTATCCATCCATTATTTTTATTATATCGGATAGCATTTCTGATCAAATTCGAAAATAATTTTTCTAACTTGCTTTCATCTGCCATCATTTCTGTCCCGATTATATCTTTTTTAAATTCAATTTTTATATTTTTAGTATCCGCGATCACCTTTAGAGATTTGCAAACCAAAGAGATCAGCTCATCTAAATTAATTTTTTTATAATTTAACCTCTGATTGTCCTCGGAATTAGTAATGGTTGCCAAATCAGTCAACATAGCCGACATTCTTTTGACTTCGCTCAAAATTTGTTGATGTGACTCTAAGTTTTCTGACTTACAATCTTTGTTTATAAACATCAATTCGAGATTACCTTGGATAATCGTCAATGAAGTTCTTAGCTCATGCGAAACATCAGCCATAAAAATTGACTTTAGCTCGAGAACTTTATTCAATTCCATATTGACCGCGTTCAATTCGGCAGTTCTTTTCGTAACTTTTTTTTCAAGCTCATTGTTCAATTCCAACAACTTATTTTTTGCCAATACCGCCTCCGTATTATCGATTGCCATCGAAATCGCGCCTTCGATATTGCCTTTATTATCTAAGAAAGGGACGGCAATGATCTTGAAATATTTATCCTCCCCTGCGCTATTCCTTTCGTAACAATTATCTCTTCTGACTATCGTTCCATTAGCCAATAATTTTTTGTAGTCATCAACCAGTTTTTCTCGATTAAAAAAACTACCGGTAAAAATACTATGTTTACGGTAGTCTTTTTTTGAGTTTGAAAAATTATTATAATATTTATTCGCCGAAGTAACATACCCCTCTTTGTCTAGAGTAATGATACTGACTGGTACATTATCCAAAATAATATTATTGAATTCATTCAGCTTGCGACTTTCCTCTTCTGTCGGCTTTTCGAATGTTTTTGCAACTATCTCCTGCTTATTGTTTTCTGAATTTTTATTTGTAAAATCAAAACTGACTTGTTTCGGCACTGGTTTCTTATTCTGCCTAAGAGGTCTATTTTTTTCACTTAAAATGTTTTTCTTCTGCTTCTGTTTCAACAGCATTCTTATTCTTTCAATCAATTCATTTAAAGAAAAAGGTTTTACCAGGTAATCGTCTGCTCCTGCTTCCAGTCCTTTCTTTTTATCCGCGTTGGTATCGCGGGCGGTCAACATTATTATAGGAGTGTTGATCTTGTTTCTGCGGATAGCACGACAAACCGTCAAACCGTCCATTTTCGGCAACATCATATCCAGTATTATCAAGTCGTATTCATTTTTCTCTGCCAAGGCCAAGCCTTTTTCTCCGTCATGGGCAACGTCAACCGAAAAAAACTCCATCTCCAAACCCTTTTTAAGGAGATAAGTTATACTGACCTCGTCTTCGATAACCAGAATAGTCATGTTTTTCTTAAATAATAGACAAAAAATAATAATTTGTCTTTTTTTAAGTTTTCTTAACTTATCATAAAATGCGCAAATTGTCAATAGCAGATTTGCTTTATTGTTGAAACCTGCTAAAATTCATCTGCTAGGATAGCCGCAGGCTATTCTTTTTTAATTGGCTAATATGGGTAAAAATTTAACTAAAAATCACAACAAGAATAAAAACCCTGAAACTTTCTCCCCCAAGCAGACCGACCTAATCTTCACTTATCTCTTTAGTGGATTAATTTTCTTAGTATTTTTCTTTCCCCTGGATCAATCTTCCCAGAAAAATACTGGTTTTTTCCCTACATTTAAAGCTGAAAGCCAGATAACCAAAGATGCTCTACCAGAAGACGCTATTGAACTGAACCGAAAGATCTTAACAATAACCAAAAATACTCCGATGGAAAAAATGGCTGAAGAAATCTCCCGAAAAGATCGAGTGGTTGCCGCATTTCTTGTAGGCATCGCCATGAAAGAAAGCAAATTCGGTACCTATGCTCCAAAAAAGAACGGAATCGATTGTTATAACTACTGGGGTTATCGCGGCAAAGAAAATACGACCGAAAGCGGCTACTCATGTTTTAAATCGCCTACAGAAGCATTGGCTGTGGTGGGCGGAAAAATCGACTCCATGGTAAAACGTGGTGTCAAAACTCCAGCGCAGATGATTTCCTGGAAATGCGGCTCTACCTGCCAAGGCCACGATCCGGCAAGCGTAACAAAATGGATCAAGGATGTCAGCATCAACTATTATCGTTTAAATACAAAAGAAATTGCCAAAAGCGATCGTTAAACGATAGCATCAGTCTTATTCTCATCATAAGAAGTATAGGCCAGGACGTCAGCGATCATTGATGCTGCGCTCCAGGCTTGAGTCCTGCAAGCGATCTGCCCATGAGTTGATCGGTATTCTTTATACTTTCCTTCAAAAAAAACAAATAGTTCAATCGGCGTACCAAAATGCTGCCAAGCCATAAATTCCGCTTCTCGTACTCGATTAGCTTCTTTTATGAAACCATAGTTTTCCATGCCTTCCGCGATCAAGCTGTTGTCATGCGGCCAGATCGATCCATTATGATAGCTATTAGCATCAAAAGCTCTAGACTTCTTGCCAAGGGTTCGGATGCCGGCAGTCTCTTCAAATATTTCGGGTTCAAGAATTTTCTTTACCAATAAGCCCACATATTTCCTATATAATATTCCATCGATCTTCTTGTCGTCTTGAAGATTCATACAAGACCAAAGCACATGGCCAATGCTAGAACGCAAAGAAACCAAGGGTTTGTGATTTCCATCAAGCGCATGTGCCATTTTGAAATTTTCCGGATTGGCCGAAACAATAAATATTTTATTGAAGTCTTTTTTTAATTTACTCGCTTTTTTATTTAAGGCGCTCACATCAACATCGGCGCGATGTCGCCTCGAAAAGTATTTCGCCCAAAGTCTCAAAGCAAGATATGAATAACCTTGCGCCTCCACGGGCGCGATCGGATAGATAATATTCTCACTGTCCTCATGGAATATGGCTTCACTGCTATCCATCCAATTCTGAGTGATCAGACCGCCTCGTTTTCTTTGCAGGTGCATCTGATAATCGATAAATCCATCTTTGTTAATATCGCCGAAAACCATAATCCAATTGATCGCCGAAACCACATGATCAATTATTTTCTGCATGAATTTCTTGTCCTTGGTTTTTTGCCAATATCTATAGATAGCGATCAAAAAAAGAGGAGTCGCATCAACGCTGTCAAAATTCCTCATCGTATTATCAGGATAGACATACCATGGTGGGATCCCTCTGATAGTCAGGTGCTCATGTTCGCTGATCCTGAATTCATGGATGCATTTACCCGGTTCCTCTCCGCTTTCTATATTTATATCTTTGCCCTGCAATTCAGCTAAGCCTAATAATATTTTTCTGACTAGGGTCAAAAAATAATCTTCTTTTTTATAGTTGTATGCTCGCAATAGTTTCAAGCTGGTCACCAAAGAATCACGACCAAAAATGCAACCATAAATTTCTTTTTTTCCTGAAGCCAAGATACCTTTTTCAACTTCCAAACTTTTGATGGTATCGATGCCTAGTCTATAAATATATTGAATATCTTCATCTTTCATTTTGTTGGCTTAAGATTTCTTGATATATCTTTTCATATTGATCAACCATTTTTTTGCTATTGAAATTTTCAAGGGCATATTTTCTGCACCTTTCCCTACTGATCGATCTGATATCTTTTACTCTCGCAGCCATCTCCTCCTCATTCTTGACTACGAATCCGGTAATCTTATCTTGGATAATCTCCGGAATCGAACCTCGATCAAAAGCGATCACGGGACAACCGCAAGCCATCGCCTCGATAAGTGTCAGTCCGAACGGCTCTGGCCAGTCAACCGGATGAAGCGAACAAATGGCCCTGCTGAATAATTCGTTTCTTCTCTTGCCATCCACTTCGCCGATCCATTCGATATTTCCCTTGAAACGTGGTTTGATTTTTTCAAAATATTCCTCATCCGCTTTATCTGCCTTGGCCGCGATTATCAATTTTAAACCCAGTGCTTCTGCTACATTGATTGCATGGTGCAGGCCTTTTTCTTTTGAAATCCTGCCAACGAACAAGAGATATCCATCGTCATTATCGGAAAAAGGATATTCTTCCATCTCAAGCCCATTGTATATAGTAGCAATATGATTGGCATCGGGTGCAGCTTTTTTTTGAAAGTCAGAAATCGTCACCACAAAAGATCTTTTAAAATTTTTGTAAACAATTTTCGCTTCTTCAGAAAATGCACCATGCTTGGTTATCACTACCGGAGTCTCCACCATTTCTGCAATCGCCAGACTCAAGGCATCGTTGTGATCATGAATGATATCAAACTGCTCATGCATTTTATAAGCAGCGCCAAGATTCAACATAGAAAGCATTATTTTTCCGTAATAGTCATCGCCGACACCGCCTCTCAACGCCCGCGGGTAGGCTGCGAAATGTTTAGCGCTGGTAATCGAATCGCCCGAAGCGAACAGAGTCACTTCATGTCCTCTTTGTACTAATTCTTCAGTCAATACATAGACTATCCTTTCAATTCCACCGTATTTTTCCGGCGGAACCCGTTCAATTATTGGTGCTATTTGTGCTATTTTCATAGCAACATTTTCTCATCGATTTATTAAAACAGGATTAATAGAAAAAAAATCATCATTTAACAACAATAAAAAATATATAATGTTAAGTATTTAAATCTCTGCTTCAATTAACCAAAGTTTAATCTGCTTCTGGTTGAATATAGTTGGAAAGGGGGTGATAAATATGCCAAACAAAAAAAGAGGCTTTGGCTCCATGGATCCGGAAAAGCAACGAGAAATTGCAAGAAAAGGCGGAGAGGCTTCACATAGTGGCGGGTTTGCATCAATGGATCCGGAAAGACAGAGAGAGATAGCGAGAAAAGGCGGAGAATCCTCACATGGAGGCGGAAGAAAATCAACTTAATTCAATTTAAAAAAGTGGCCGGAAACGGCCACTTTTTTTACAAAATGCAGGATTAGAAATCCTACTTCTGCCGCCGTCCATGATACATTTAAAAATTTTTAATTTTCAAACTTTGAAGATTTATTACCAGTCTACGGATCTTATATTAATAATTTATTAAATTCAAATAATCATTATCTTTTCGGATTGATTCTTCTGGTCAGATCATCCAATATTTTAGCTGCACTTTCTCTGCCCCCGAGGCCGAATGCCAACCCGCCAGCCAATGAAAGCATGAACACGATTCCAGTAAAAAGGATATTCAATAATGAAACTGCTATGCCAAGCTGGATAAAAGCCGCCATGAAAGAAAAGATTATGATGGCCCATTCTGAGATCAGAGCGATAAGATTTGCCGAATCACCGGTAATCCTATTCGTCTGTCCTGCCTTCTTTACTGCATTGCCGACGAACTCACCGATGATGAAACCGAGGGTAAGGATTACCACCGCCACGAACAATCTTGGTATGTATGCAACTACGGAATCGAAGAATTGACTGATCTGCGGCAGTCGTAAAATGTCAGCAGCTGATATCAAAGTTACGAATATGACGAACCATTTGACGAACCAGGCCAGGATATCAGCAATAGTAAAATCCCAACCGAAGCTTTTAATTTTTTGATTGATTCCTACTCTATTAAATAAGTCATCAAGCTTCAGCCAATAGACCGCTTTCTTTATCAACTTCGCTAGAGCATTCGCAATTATCAAACCCAGAATCAAGACAATGATTGCAGCCAACAGTTGCGGAATAAAGCCTATCATCCTATCCCAAAGATTTATAAAAGAAATTTTAATTGAATCTGCTTGCTCATTCATATAATTTTTTATAAAAATTAATTAATCTAATTGTGGATATAATAAATTAAAAAAATTAAATCCAAATTAAGTTTAAATAACAAAAAATAGGATTTTTACATCCTATTTATTTTTAACTTTTTGATTATTTCTTTACCGGCAGGGATAAATAAAAAGTGGTGCCTTTATTTTCTTTGGTTTCAAACCAGATCTTTCCGCCAGAAGCTTCAGTGATCATCTTTGCCAGATACAAACCGAGTCCGGTGCCATCATTAGTCAATTGATTGGCGGCTTCAGTCCGGAAAAACTTACTGAAAAGCTTAGACGTATCTTTGGTGGCTATACCGATGCCATTATCCTTAACGCTTAGGACGTAGTTATCCTTTTCTTTTGCGATTTTCATTACCACCTGTTTGCCCTTGCCGGAATATTTTATCGCGTTCGTCAACATATTCTGGATGACTTGGCTCACCAAAGTCGGATCAGCGTTAATGTTCAATCTTTTTGCCACAAACGGTTTGAATATGATCTTGATCCGGTGCTCATTTGCTAAAGCGATACAATTCTCAACCGAATTATTCACGAGTTCGATCAGATCACAAGTCTCTGGTTCTGGCTTTATCTTTCCCGATTCCAGGCGGGAGATATTTAAAAGATCATCAATCAGTTTGATCATCCTGTTAACTGATATATTTATCCTTTCAAGATACAAAGACTTCTTTTCTTTGTCGTTTTTCGAGTGTAGCAACTCATCGCTGAACAGCTTTATCGTAGTCAGCGGTGTTTTTAATTGATGAGTAGCCAAGGAAACAAATTCAGATTTCATCTTGTCCACCTCCCTGGCAGCAGTTACATCCCTGAAGGCCACAATGCAACCGATCGTTTCACCATTGCTATCCACTAAAGGCGCGGCGCTTTTTTCTACCGGCAATTTACTGCCGTCTTTTTTTATCAACAAATCGCAGTTTCCATATTCATTACTTTTCCCATGCTTAAGTGTGTCTTCAATAAACCTATAACACAGCTTACCTTCACCATCTTCAAATTTCAAGAAAGTCTTATAATTTTTGTCCAATACCTCACTAGCGCTATAGCCTGTCAGATTGTTGGCCATCCTATTAAAGATGATTATCTTGTTCAGGTTGTTGATTACAAAGACACCATCAGCGATATTCTCCAAAACTGTTTCGATCCTCTTTTTTTCTGCTCCCAGTTTCTTGCTGTAATAAGAAATCTTGTTTTCAGAGATTTTCAATTCCCTAACCTTATCATTCAAAGAAGCCTCTTTATTCTCGTACAAATTTTTAGAGATATTGATGATCAAACCGGCAGTGAATAAAGAGATGCCTTGCAAAAGCAAAAGTAAAAGCTCTACCGAATGGATCGAATGTTCATAAAGACAAAGCGCGATCAAGGCGCCAAGAACAAAGATTAAAAAAATCGCCGTTAAAAATAGACCACCATAGAGCGGAGCGGAAATCGCTGTCAAAAAAACCAAAGGATATTTTATTGGAGAATAATGACCGCCCGTATTAATGATGACGATCATCATGAAAAAAACATACAATAAAGAATCGATGGTAAATTGTATCTTGGGCGGGAGAATCTGTTTTCTTTTGAGCAGATCACTAAACAAAAAATATATTCCCAAGACCGCAAAAGACAGAACAATGACCTCGGTGCTTTTCTGGAAATACCCTTGAGCGGCCAAAATCAATACTATCGAGAATAATATTATCGAATAGACAGTCATCACCCAAAATTCCTTTCTAAGAGGCGCTTCGAAAAGCAGATCTTTGATTTCGTACATTATCTTATCTCTCAGATTGATGCCTGGAAAATAGATTCTTTTTGCCTTTTGCATAGAGTTGATATTATTATTTCAATTATACCGATTTTTGATGTTTATTACCAGAAGTAAATGACATCAAAGAACAAAAAACAATAAATCCTATACCATCTTTTTCAATGAACTAGCATTTTTTGCCGCATGCGCGGAATCGTCATTATTAAAAAATATAAAAGCCTTTTTCACCTTGAGCGATCCGATAATTTTAAGCCATTTTTTCAGATCCTTGTCAGCATACAAAGAAGAAAACAATTCCGGTTTTCCATGCAGCCGGACATAGGTCCAATCAACTGTCTTGACCAGATTTGTTTTCCAGTCGGCAGAATCAGTAATGCAATAGGCGGCCTTGTGTCTTTCCAAGATGGCAAAGACTTCCCTGGTCAGCCAAGAATCGTGCCTGAATTCGATCGCAAATAATATTTTACCTTTGTATTTTTTTTTATTCACCTTCTCTAAAAATTGCAGAAAATATTCTAATCGCTCTGCATTCTGCTTGAAACCAGGCGCAAGCTGGATCAAAATCGGTCCCAGATTATCGGCTAAAGTCGCCATCTGTTTCAAGCAATATATTAAGCGGCCTTCACTTTCCTCATCAATGATCAGTCGTTTCACATGAGTAAAATAGCGATTGAGTTTGACGACGAAAATGAATCTCTTGCCGACCTGGGTTCTCCACTTTTCATAAATCTCACTCTTAATTATTCGATAAAATGCAGAATTCACCTCGACAGTGGAAAAATTTTTAGCATAAAACTTCAACCATTCTTTGCTGGAGATATTTTCAGGATAAAATCTCTTTTTCCAATCTTTGAACTGCCATCCCGAAGTGCCGATCAGATACCTGGTTTTCATATCATTTTTTCTTAGGCACTTTTGCGCCTTTTTTTCTCGCTTCTGACAAACCGATCGCAACTGCTTGCTTGGGGTTCTTAACTTTTTTGCCGCTTTGACCGCTTTTCAATTCCCCTTGCTTGTACTTGTGCATCGCTTCCTTGACCGTTTCTTGAGCTTTTTTTCCATATTTTGGCATATTGTTATTTTAAATAATAATTATCAGCGCCTTTGATTAATCTTATATTAAATTCTTAATCATCTTTTCCAGTCGTTCGATGCTCTCATCCATTTTTATTCCTTCGCCCAAAACTCCTTGCCAAAGATCGCCGTATTTTTTTATCCTGGACAATGCATTGAAAATATTAAAACTTTTCGGGTTCAGGTTCTCATTGACTTCCGACCAAGCAAGCGGCATCGATATCGGCGCACCTTTTTCCGGTCTCAATGAATAGGCGCTTGCCAAGGTCTGTCCTCGCCTATTCTGCAAATAATCAAGATAAACTTTCTCAGTTCTTTGCGCGGGCATTCTTTTCAGACTAGTGATTTTCGACAAATTTCTCGAAACGATCATGTTGATGATCAAGGCAAATCTTCTTGCCTGTTCATAGTCATATTTAGCCTGCAACGGAATAAAAATATGCAAACCGGTCAAGCCGGAAGTTTTGCAATATGCTTTGACTTCGATCTTTTTCAATATATCATTGGTCGCGAGCGCAGCTTTGACCACTTGCTTGAAACCGATGTTTAAAGGATCCAGATCAAGAATCAGGTAATCTGGATGATCCAGGCTTTGAATCCTGGAATTCCAAGGATTGATCTCGATACAGCCCAGATTGACCATATATAAAAGAGTCTCTTTATTCTGACAAAGCAGATAATTTATTTCCTTGTTTTCCGTATCGGATAATATCTTGATCGATTCGATTCCTGCCGGCAGAGTTGTATTATTTTTTTGATAGAAGGATGGCCCATCAATCCCGTGCGGAAAACGATGCAGATTTTCAGGCCGGTCTTTAAGATAAGGCAGAATATAATCGGAAAGCTTTTCGTAATAATCAAGGACATCTTTTTTGGTGTGTCCTTCATTCGGCCACAGGACCTTGTCCAAATTGCTGAATTTTTCAAACCCCTGCTCTTCATGATTATTCATAAGAGTGCTAACTTTTTGCGGTACTTCTCTGACAACTTCTTTTGGCCGCTTGTCTTCACGCAAGCCGACAAATACCGGATGCCTCATTGAACCATCATCAGTCCATTCTGTAAATCTGATTTCACAAACCAATTTCGGTTCTACCCAGGTCACTTGGGCGTTCGTCTTCGGCATTAGTTCAAAAGGAGAGTGATCGCTTCTTATCGTCATTAACCTGGACTTAAGTTCTGCTAATTCTGTTTCATTGAAGCCGCCGCCCGAATGGCCGGCATAGACTAGTCTATCCGATTCATAGACCCCCAAAACCAATGAGCCTAGATGTTTACGGCCTTTTCTAGGTGCAGTAAAACCGCAGATGATCGCTTCCTGCGTCTGTAGATTTTTTACCTTCAGCCAATCATCGGTCCTCTGCCCCTCGACATATCCGCTCAAAGAATTTTTTGCCATCACACCCTCGATTCCCAGGGCGGCTACAGATGAAAAAAAATTTTTTCCTTCTTTTTCAATATGATCCGCATACCTGATGTTGGTAAATTCCGGCAAAATATCTTTTAAGATTTTTTTTCTTTCTCGTAACTGCAATCCCCTCAAATCATATTTCCCATAAAAGAGGAGATCAAAGACAAAATAAATCGGATAGCCGCTTCCAGTCTTAAGATGATTCTGCAATAGTTTGAAATCAGCCTTACCCTTGTCATCCAAAACCACCACCTCACCATCAAGCACGATAGGGGCAGGAAGTTTTTCTAGAGCTTTCACAATCGCAGGAAATTTTTCAGTATAAAGCAGCTTGTTCCTGGAATAAAGATCTATGCGACGATCAATGATCGCGATTATGCGATAGCCGTCAAATTTTATCTCAAAAAACCAATCCCCCTTATCGAACGGCCGATCAACAGATTTTGCCAGCATCGGACTCACAGTATCTGGGATCTTGCCGATCATTTTCGCTTTTTTAAAGATGGCAGAGATATCGTCTTTCATTTCATATCATTAAACGGCTATTTTCTTTTTTGCGCGTACTCAAGACTTTCCTTCAACTTTGCCATTATATCCGGGATTGCGGTAGGGACAGGCATCTCCTCTTTTTCGATCCTGAACACCTTGCCTTTCAATTTATGATCGATTATTATCTGCAACTGCTCATTATAGGTGTCTTTATATTTTTCAGGCTGAAAAGGAATGGTAAGCTGATTGATCAGCTGGATCGCAATTTCAAGTTCCTTGGCGGTGAATTCATTTTTCCGAGGCAGAAACAATTCATCTGTTCGCCTCAACTGTTCTGGAAAACGCAGCTGATTTAAGATCAAAGCCTCCTTGTCTGCCGCAATCACCACCAGATATTCGCGGGTATGCATGACAAATTTAGCGATACCCGCTTTTTTTGATTTCCTCAGCGCTTCGCGTAAGATCGCATAAGCCTTGCTGGTATTTTTTTCCGGCTCGATATAATAGGGCTTTTCAAACAATTTATAATCTATCTCTTCCTGTTTGATGAAACCGACGATCTCGATCATCTGGCTGCGTTTCAGATTGATTTTTTTGAAATCCTCATCTTCAATCACTACGTACTGACCTTTCTCGAACTCATAACCGCGGACTATATCTTTGTAGGGCACCTCCTGTCCGTCTGTTTTGCAGATTTTCAAATACTTGATCGGGCACAAGTCTTTCTTGCGCAGATAATCGAAACTGAATTTCCTTTCTTCGCTGGCACTATAAATTTTTATCGGTATATTGATCAGGCCGAAGCCGATTATACCGGACCAAATCGGGCGCATATTCTTATTGATAATTATCCATCAATTATATGCGATCGGCCATTAAGCGGCTGTGAAGTGTGCTGGCCTTTTCTGTACTTAATCTTTTATTAATGATTAAGTACTATAAATAAGCTATTATTATTAATCAAAAAATATGGAAATCATTATTTGGATCATCATGGGTGCGGTAGTCGGCTGGGTAGCTTCCATGATCATGGGAACAAGCGAGGGACTATTGCTTGATATCGTAATCGGTATCGTCGGAGCAGTAATCGGCGGCTGGCTGATGGGCTATTTCGGCTATGGCGGAGTATCAGGCTTCAACCTATACAGTTTCATCGTCGCCTTGCTCGGTGCTATCATCCTTTTGGCAATCGTTAAAGCGATCAGGAGAGTTTGATTCCTTGGCTTTTTAATGATAAGACAAAGCAGTCGAAGATTTCGACTGCTTTTTGTATCTATACATAACGAATTTATTTAATCTTTATCATCAATTTTCGGCAATGGCTTTACTGCTGGTCCGTTTATAATTCCGCCTTCTTTTGTAAAACGTGAGCCATGACAAGGACAATCCCAAGATTTTTCATTCGGGTTCCAATTGACTATGCAGCCTAGGTGGGTGCAGACAGCAGAATATGAATGCACTCTGCCATTCTCATCTTTATATACTGCCGCTTTCTGTCCCTTCAGAGTCATTGTCCTCCCTGTGCCTTTCTCTAGATCGGCAAAAACTGTTTTGTCTTTTTTGAAATACTGAAGATAATTCTTTAATCCTCTGGTCAACATTTCTCTGAATTGCTTAAAAGAAGCCATAGGCTTTACCTTGGTGGGATCATATAATTGGCTCCAATTGTTCTTTCTGCCCATCACCAGATCGGTTATCAGCTTTGCGGAGACCAAACTGGTGGTCATGCCCCACTCTCCGAACCCGGTAATGACATAAACATTATCGGTATTCGGCATCCTGCCGATAAATGGCACCCTATCGATCGAGGTGCTATCCTGGGCTGCCCAAACATAATCGATTTTTTCAATGTCGAATTTTTTCCTAGCAAGTTCTTCTAGCCTCTTGAAATGATTAATGTTCTCTTCTTCACCAACTACATGATCTTCCGCGCCGATGATCGCCCATTTTTCCTCCTTGTCTTGATATGGCCGATGAGACAATCTGTCGGTATCAAAATTTATGTAATTGATGTCGGCCACCGGTGTCTTCAGTTTCGCCGCCAGAGCATACGAGCGGATCTGACTCATTCTGAAGGCAAAAAAACCTTTATCATAAATCGGATAATTAGTAGCAATGATTACTTTTTTAGCCCTGATTTCACCTTGGTCAGTTATTACAGTAGATACATCCGCCTCCTTGATATCAAGAACCTGAGTGTTTTCAAAAATATGATTATTTTTCTTAACTATTTTTTCTGCCAAAGCCAAGAGATATTTTCTTGGATGGAAACAAGCTTGATTTTCAAATTTTAATGCCCCGGTAATCGCGAATGGGATTCCGTCTACCCTATCTTCAATTGAGGCAGGCAAGCCGATCTGTCTGCAAGCCGCCAACTCATTTTCCAGCTCAGTCCTTCCTTCTTTAGTTGTAGCATAAACATAGGACGGCAGCCGTTGCAGATTACAATTGATGTTTTCTTTTTTGGTTATGTTTTCTAATTCTCGGATCGCCCATTCATTAGATTCTGCATAAAGCTTCGCTTTTTCAAAACCGTAATTTTTGATCAGAAATTCATATTTTATATCATGTTGTGAAGTTACCTTGGCTGTAGTGTTGCCCGAGGTAGCCATTGCGATATCATACATTTCGATGACAGCAACTTTCAAGTTCTCCTGCATCAAAAAATAGGCGGCATTAAGACCTGCTATGCCTCCGCCGACGACCACCACATCAACCAGAAGACCAGGCTCAAGCTTGGGATAATCAGCCGAAGGAGTCGTGCCTATCCAGATGGATTTTATATTTTTTGGCAACATGATTTATTTTTTCAAAAAAATATTATAATAGAAAAAATAAGAATTGATTAAGGATCGGATTAAACTATTTTAATTTTTTCTTAATGCTCAATTTTTAAACTATATTAATAATTCAATAAAAATAAAAATCTATGGGAATTTTATTGTGGATCATCTTCGGAGGCTTGGTCGGTTGGATTGCTTCGATGATAATGAAAACCGACGCGCAACAAGGCATCTTCTTAAATGTTGTCGTCGGCATCGTCGGCGCCCTGCTTGGGGGTTGGATTATGAGCGCGATAGGCGAAACCGGAGTTACAGGTTTCAATCTCTACAGCTTCATCGTTGCCCTGCTTGGTGCAGTACTACTCATCCTGATTGTCAAAGCAGTGAGAAGATAAATAAATCTGCAACACAAAAAAACAGCCTTTACGGCTGTTTTTAAATACTTTATCTCTTTACACTTTTCTTGGCCTTTTCTTCCAACATCACCTGCTTGATTGCGAGACGTTTTTTGGTTTTAGGAGAGCGTGATGGTTTCTTTGTCCCGACTCCTGTGCTTCTTTTTGCCATACTGTTGAATATATTTTATTTAATTAATTACTTTTCCAACGTTCTAACTTGGATATGCCTTTTGTAAGAAAGCCTGCGATAAAGCCTGGCATCCCCATCTCTTTAAGTTTGGTTTTGCAAAATTCTTGCATCTGAGTGACACTCCAATCTGGGGCAAGAAATGCGCCATTCTGATAGCAATAGCTGCAGTAGCGGATCGACTTGCTACCATCAGCTTCTGTTCCGCCTCCTTGCGGATCCTTTTTCAAGGGCATAGCACAACTTTGACAAATTTTATAAGTTTGTTCCATATAATTATTTATAGATGTATCTTATCAATACTAACAAGATTTGTCCATTACCTTCAATTAATCTTTATTTAACATGAACTTGTTATATTTTCTTTTTAAAACATTAAAGTACAATCGTATGAACCCAACAGATCCCAATGCGATTATAAAGAATGACCATGAAAATGTAAAAATTATGCTGGATGCATATCTGGATATGGAATTTGATCAGAAGCTTGATCAAGCGGAAAAAATTAGTGAGACGCTTGCCGTACACATGGGAATGGAAGAAGAAATATTCTATCCCGAAGTAGAGAAATTATCAGCCGGAGAAGAATTGATCTCAGATGCGATCGAAGAACACAAAGAGATCAAAGATCATCTTTTGACTATTCTAAAAACAGACGATGAAGACGAATTGGACAAACACATGAAGATGATGGAAAAGGTATTGCTCCATCACATAAAGGAAGAAGAAAGCAAGATGCTAACACTTTCCGAAGAAAAATTAAAGAATGAACATGCAGTTCTTGCCGGCAGGATGCTCGCTTACAAGGCCAGTAACAAGGGAAAGATTTTTTTTGATAAGTTGAAAGACAAAATCGGAATTTAGGAGTAAAATTCTATAAGACGTAGACAAACTAGGCTTGTTTCAAAATCTCTATATCTATCTTGTTCATACCAAGCATCGCTTTCATTACTCGACCAGCTTTTTCTTTATCCGGATCTTCCAATAGCGCGTCCAATTCTTCGGGGACGATCTGCCAGGAAACGCCAAACTTGTCCTGTACCCAGCCACATTGTTGCTCTGTGCCTCCATTTGTAAGCCTTTCCCACAGCTCGTCGATCTCTTGCTGATTTTCACAGTTCACTACAAAGGAAATGGCAGGGGTGAAAATGAATTCCGGTCCGCCGTTCAAGGCGATAAAATCGTGTCCATTCAGTTGGAATTCCACTGTCATTACGCTACCTTCCGGTTTTCCGGAAACCTCCACCGCTTCCTTTTTGTAAAGCGCACTCTTGATTACTCGGGAATTCTTGAAAACCGAAACATAAAAATTAGCCGCCTCCTCAGCCTGATTATCAAACCACAAGAATGGAATTATTTTTTTCATAAAAAAATAATACCGAATCCAAATTAATATTTTATGAAAATGAACTACCACTTCAAAAATATAGCCTAAGCAAGTATTTAAGAATTTAAGCCATTTTTTCTCCTAATTTTTCTACCCTTAGAATTATTTTTTTTCTTTTAGTTTCTGAAAGATACTTCACCAAGCCGAAAACAGTTTTTTTCACCGGCCGGATGCCGCAGAATCCGAGCGCACCTTTTGCCAAGGCTTTATAACCGTTGGTCCTATAGAGTAAGAGATTTAATAAAGGGTGAGAATCCATGGTTACGATCAGACGAGCACTTCTGCCTTTTAAAAGCTTTTCCAAGAATGGATAGCCTTGGTGATACTTGAAGGCAAAGCCAGGTAAAAAGATCCTATCAAAAAAACCTTTCATCAATGCCGGCGGCGCCATCCACCAAACGGGGAAAACAAAGACCAGGTGGTCTGACCATTTAATAGCTTCTTGGGCCGTAAGCAAGTCCGGTTCAAGAGGCTGAATAATATGGTAGCCTTCATGGAGAATCGGATCAAATTTCAAATCTGCCAAATTGATTCTTTTGACTTCTGCGCCAGCATTCTTTGCTCCCTTTTCGTAAGCAGCTGCCAATCCATAGCAAAAGCTTTCTTTATGCGGATTACCGTTTATGATTAGAATTTTTTTCATTATTATAATTTACAGATATTTCTTAATAAAGACATTATATCACGGCCAGCGGAAAAATAAAAAAACCACACAATAAACCGTGTGGTATGTTTTTATGCCTTTTCTTCCTTGGCAATAACGATGACTGGAGCTTCTTCACCGTTTTCTTCAAAGCCGAAAACGATATCCGGATCATCTTCGAGCCAATCTCGGGGAGCACGTTCCTGGAACCATCGGCCTCGAGTCGGGTTATCAAGGTGTATCAATACCCCCCAGAAAATGAACAGTTTGAAAGCAGTTGAGAACACTTCTATAGTCCCCGCTAGCTCGCTTTCAAAGTTCAGAAACATTGTGTTCCCCATGATGTATAGGGACAATGCTCCCAGGTAGATATGGAGAGGTATCGGCAGGCGCTGATCCCGGTAAAGCAAGAAGGTGTTTTTGTCTTTGGTCATCAGGCTCACGCCCGAGCGAGTGAACTTCTTGTAAACCGCCAGCAGGATCAATGCTCCTGGCAAGGTGTAGAGTAACCAGGAATCGGAAATCCTCACCCTGATGATTTCCTGGTCCACTTCGCCGTAGTAGAAACCGTACAGCCTGAGGCTTTTCCATATCACCACCATGGCCATGGAAAGCATCACCACCTTCATTACCATGAAACTGTGTTTCCAGAATGAATGGAAGCGCCTCGACCAATCGTTCTTTTTCGATAGCTTTTTCACCTTTACCCCCTATTTGATTTAATGGAATGTTCAACTACCATTTGGATAGCAACAGAAAAAAATACCATGTTACAGGGTCTTTGTCAATGATTAAACATTGACATATCAAACCACTGAGATACTATTAAAGTATGAGTATTAATTCAATAACTTTAAAATTATGACAACAAAAATAATCAGCTGGCTGTTCGGAATCATTTTTTTTGCCATCGGCCTAGTAAACCTTTTTTGGGGGAACGATTCTATTTTCGGCGCCTTCATCATTCTCCTTTCCTTTGTTTATTTTCCTCCTGTAAATACTCTTCTCAAAGAAAAAACCGGTTTTACAATTCCAACTTCAATTAAAATCGTTTTGGCCATTTTCATTCTCTGGGCAACCCTGGGCGTGGGTGAATTATTCGACAAGATAGACCTGATAATGAATGATTTTAAATCGTGATTATTTTGAACTGCGATTAAGTTTAGAAATGAACTACCACTGCGAAAGGCCGGTGGTTTCCAAGAATAAAAAGAGCCGCAAGTTAGAAACTCGCGGCTAAGCATGATATATTATCAAAAGATTTTTCAAGGGGCTCCTCAGGCGGCTCAAACGGCAACTCTGGATTGCCGGCGCCGTATACCTGATAGTCGAACTTGTCCGTTCTCACTATTTCCGCTACCCGAGCCCAATCATACTCTCCGTATATGATGATTATCTTCGGATAGCGGGTATCCCGGCAGACCATCGCTCGCAGTTTTTTGTTAAGGGCGACGAATTGCCGGTCGCTCCAGCCCTTTTCTTCATTGGTTAGCACGGTGAACACCTGGCTGACGAACTCATCAATTATCTGTCTAGACCGATTCATGAGCCTCTTTGTTGCCTCAAACAACAACTTCAAGGAGACGTCTTTCTTGTCAACGGTGGCTAACCTCGGAAACAGCGGCGTTACCGATTCGCCAGCTTCACTGATTACCTTTTTTAAACTGGTGATTCGCCTTTGCCTTTCGATGTTGGCACGTAGCGAAAAAATCCGGAGCGCCAGACGATAGGCTTGATCGATGTCGTCGACATCTTTCTCATCAAATCGAGATTTTACGATCCGTTTAACTAGTTCATTAAATGCCTCTTCAGGCTCGCCGGATGCCTTATTTTCCTTTTTTTGTTTAAAAATGTCTTCTACTCGGATAATGATTGTCGTTAGTTTAAGCGCCTTAAGGTGGCTCAAGGTTTTCAAATCGGCAATCAGCTTTAGTAAGGTTTCTTCTTTGATATAGGCCAAGTCTTCTACTCTTGGCAGTTCCCTAGCCAAATCAAAATGCAATCCACAGAGCAAAATCAAGTACTTAGTAACAAAAGTCTCCATCAGGCGCCTCCTGTACTATCGAATTGAATTTTATTAAGGGCAAGATAAGCAAAAAAATAGCACAATTTGCCGTTTTTTGTCAAATGCTGGCTCTAATAATAGTTTAGGAATAAAAAAAACCACACAGTAAAACCGTGTGGCTAGGATTGCCGACCTTATTCGCCGACAACTTGGGTTATTTGTTCAACAATGTTCTCATCGAACTCATCGCATTCGTCAAGAATGCCGTTGAGAACATTTATGTGTTTAATTTTCTTTTCGGTGCCGAGCCTTAAGAATACCTCTTTTCTTAGTTTGATATTCTCCCTTACCCGCAAAAGCAGTTTACCTTTTTCTGCGTTCTGCTCTTCGAGTATTCCAATTTGCCCTTTAGCAATTTCCAGTTCCCGCTGGAGATCACTTATAGTTTGGAGCAAACCATCGCCATCAGCCTCTTTGACTATCAGCATGTTTCTGGCGCTTTCTGTCAGCCAGATACACGGTTGTGGCAGACTTTTGGTCGGAGGCTTGCTGATTATGCCTCGTTCGATCAGATGTCTGATCGCCCCCCTCTGGTTAAGGTTCTTCAACTTCAATCCCCTCAGTATCTCCCCAAGACCATCCCTGGATACAGGCGCAAGCAGGCCGCCTGCTTTCTCCACAAAAGCCCTGATGAAGGCTTCGAGGATCGACTGAAAGAAAATGTTGCGGTACCGTCTGCTCCTTTCCTTCGCGGGCAGATTATCAGGGATGGAAGCATCGATTTCCTCTTCAATAGGGTCGTCGTGAATGGAAGAGCTACTCGCTTCGTCAGCCCTGGGAACGGGAGTATCAATTCCTTCGCCAGTTATCTCTGCCTCCTCCGAGACTGCCTCAGTGTCGTTGACCATTTCTTCGATTGGCGGTGGTGGTGGCACATCTTGAATTGAAGCAGCCGCAGTCTCTTGCTTTCCAGTCCCATTAACTTCAGCCGGAGTTCTGGTCCGAGAACACTTTTCTTCAGCGATGTTCTTGATGATGCTCAAGAACGCCGCATGTCGGTCTACTGATATGCAAACCGGTATTTGGATTTTGCACCACCAAACCTGGTCTGTGCCGATAAAACCGATCTTGACAATGACACCGATCCCCGGAGTTTCGCGGCAAATTTTTTGGACTTCTACCCAATCGACTTTGTGCGTGATCCCGCTATGAGTTTCCTTGTCCAAAAAAACGTTGAATTTTTTTCGTACTGTCTGCCCTCTAAGAACAAGCAGTATCATCTCCTCCAATCTTTTTTGCGGAGCCCCTTTAAGCTGTCTTTTGCCAGCTCTCAGCTCAACTTCAAGTCCATCGAATTCTGTCTTGGCATTACCTCGCTTCCTATTCTCCTTCATCATTTCTCCTTTCATTGCATGTGAATAATTTTTTTAGATTAGTTTCAATTTTAAAAACAATCAAAAAATCATCTTTAAAATTGAAACCAATCGTTTTGAAAGAACAAGGATAATAGAATATAACACAAGATCCCTTTTTTTGTCAAAAAAGGATAAGCTGAGATTTAACAACAAAAAAATAACGCTAATTTAAGCGTTATTTTTCTAATTGAAATTTGGAAAAAACTCAGTCTTTCTTGTTCTTTATCAGCCCTACAACTCCAATAACGACCAAAACTAATCCAAGTAACTGCGCTCCAGGGCTGTCATCATAGCCGCCGTACACAAACATAAAAGCACCAAATAATATTGCGGGAACAAAATATAGCATTTTTTTATAATATTTTTTCATATTGTTTTTATGAATTAATTATATCACAATTTTCAAAAAATGCCTGCAATAATTTTTAAATTTAAAAACCGCGTAACCTATATAAAAAAATAATACTGCTTGATTAAAGTAATGTTAGGCAGCTTAAATTAAATTAAAGATTTAAAAAAACCGCGCAGCATGAGCTGTGCGGCTATATAAGCGTAATTCTTCTTTTCAAATCATTGAGGCCGCTTGTCCTGCCCTCAATTGATGTTTCGGACATGGTTTTGACAGCAATCTGGCGTCGCAGACCAGTATCCAATTCGATCTCAAAGAAGTTCTCTCCCTTGAGCTGATGAAATGTCCTGCAGAACCCTTCTATAGGGCTGACATTTTCTACATCTACAAAAATGATCCGTACTTTGCGACCTGCAAACATCAAGATCAATTTTTCTAACACTGAAACCTCCTGACTGAAACTGGATTGGCTATTTAATTATGATGCAACGAATAACCACCTTGTTTTCCGTTTGCAATTATCTCAAGCCCGAAGCCAACCAACTTTCTCTGCGCATAACACTTGGCTTGATACAGCCTTTTGTCAAATTTTCAATAACCTCCCCTGCCTTTTCATGAAGCGTAATGAAAAGCAGTCCAGATTGACCCGTTAAGGTGGTAAACTGACCAAACCGCTTGATGGATACAGACCCTCTTTTCTTGTTAATGATATTAATAACTGCTCTTTCGGCGCTCTCCTGTTTCGGTTTTTTTGGTTTGTTTGCCAAGCTTTTTCCGGATGCAATCGATTCGATTGATCTACCAGCATTCCAATTATTCCAAGCAAGTCACTCAATCCAGGCTGTTTGATCATAGCCCCTCCCATTCTTTAGCAAGATAAATGCAAATTTATTTTGTTTCTCAACTTATAATGATTTAGTGAAAAATATAGATCCACTAAGTCAAAACCAAGATTATTCACTAAAATATTTTAAAAGAACAGTGATAAAATAGAATAACATAAAAGATGCCTTTTTTCAAGAGTTGACGTTGTTTATTTAACAAACAAAAATAGACTAAATTTAGCCTATTTTTTATTGCTCCCAGGGTCGGATTTACCCTACGCTGTCGCTTCGGGCATAAACCTTCTCATCCGTCTGATAATATAAAATAAAACACACCCAAGGTTTTGGGTGTGTTTTATTTTATGCTCCCAGGGTCGGATTCGAACCGACGACCAACTCGTTAACAGCGAGCTGCGCTACCGCTGCGCTACCCGGGAAGATTCAATTATCAACGAAAAGTTGCAAGGCAACCTCGTTGCTCGCAATTACGAATTATCAATTAACAATTATGAGGAATTCGTACTTGCTCAAAAACAAAACTTGCCTTACGGCAGGTTATTAATATATATTATAAACTAATCTTCGCAATAGTCAATAACCTTTATATTATAACTAATTTTAGCTGATATTTAATTTAAATCCCCCTGCCCCCCCTTTGTTAAAGGGGGCAATACACTAGGCTGAGATTTAATAATCGCGTAGTTTCTTTATCCCCTCATGCTTAGTGATTCTTTCCAGGGCTTTGGCTTCGATTTGGCGGATGCGTTCGCGGGTCACGTCGAATTCTCGGCCTACCTCTTCCAAGGTGTGGGCGACGCCGTCGACTAGGCCGAAGCGCATTTCTAGGATCTTCTGTTCTCTTGGTGATAAGTGGGAAATAACTTCTTGGACATAATCTTTCAACAACTGCAAAGCGGCGGAACGATCTGGGGTGACGTTCTTTACATCCTCTATGAAATCTTCCAAGGTTGAATCTTCTTCGTCTTCACCGATGGAGGTTTCCAAAGAAATCGTGTCTTGGGAAATCTTGATCACGTGTCTGACTTTCTCGATATCCTCGCCCATCTCGGAGGCGATTTCTTCCGGCATCGGTTCACGGCCCAGGTCCTGGATCAACTGGCGTTGGATCTGCTGGAACTTATTGATTGTCTCCACCATATGCACCGGTATGCGGATGGTTCTGGACTGGTCGGCCAAGGCGCGAGTGATCGCCTGTCTGATCCACCAGGTAGCATAGGTTGAGAACTTGAAACCTTTTCTATATTCAAATTTTTCCACCGCGCGAAAAAGTCCGATGTTGCCTTCTTGGATCAGATCCAAAAGGCTCAGGCCTTTGGCGCCGGAAAACTTCTTGGCAATCGAAACTACCAAACGCAGGTTCGCTTCGATCAAGCGGCGTTCAGCTTCCTTGTCCCCTTTCTCTTTGCGTTTGGCCAGTTCTGTTTCTTCGGCATTAGTCAGCAATGGCACTTTGCCGATCTCTTTCAAATACATCTGGATCGAATCGGAGCTCAGCTCAGAGATGTCGAATTTCTTTTTATCCTTAACGGTGCCAGTGATTTCCGCCACCTTCTGTTTTCTTTTTTCATCCAAATTAAAATCCAAAAAGCTACCGGAGTCTTCGATTATCTGGACGCCATTCTTTTGCAGATCTTCTAACAACAATTCATAGTCATAAAGATACTCTTCCACTTCTGGGAAAACATACAGGATTTCTGTTTCCGTGACAAAACCCCGTGATCTGCCTTTGGAGATCATGGTAGCGATTTTTTCCTCGTTCGGTTTGACCGGTTCGGTTACAGGCTCCTTTTTGACCGGTTTCTTTTCGATTATTTTAGGAGTAACTTTTTTGCTGATAGCTTTGACTGGTTTAGCCGTTTTCTTTTCCGGTTTCTTGACTGCCTTGGCCGGTTTAGCTTTTTGTACTGGAGCTTTTGCCTTGACTGCAACCTTCTTAACGACTTTCTTCGGCTTCACCTCTTTGGTTTTCTTTTTACTTTTTGCCATTATATTTAAAGTTTTAGCTTTCTTATTGATCGATTTTATTAAGTTCTTTATACTCATCGGATAAAAGTTTAAAATCTTCTAAAAGGCTATTGAGCCTGATTTCATTATTTTCTTGCTTTTCCGTCTGCCCTATCAGCCGTTCTACCTCTCTTAGCTGTTTTAAAAGATAGGTTTTTTTTAATAAGACGACGATTTTGACTATTTCATTCTTGGCCTGCTCGCTAGTGTAGTCAAAAAAGTCTTTATCAGCTAAAAGAGCCAACCTATCTAATAATTCCGGCTGGTTTATCTCTTTTGGTTTTTGATTGTTAACTATATTCGCATCGCCGTTCAGCGCTTCTGACGCTATTTGCTGGTCAATCAGCCATTTACGGAAATCTTTATAGTTAATTGTTTGAGGTTGGCCCGGTTCGCCTGATTCATTTTGGCTATCTTGGGTCCAATTATCAATGCTCTTATTATAATAAATTACTAAATTATTGTAAAGACCCCTTATGCCATGGCCGATCAGATGGTCCAAGGACAAATTATTGATCAAGTAGGTCAGATGGTCGGGAAATTTCAAAGCCACGGCCAGAACCATTTCTGAAAGCATCTCTTCCCGACTGCGCACAGCCACCGATTTCAAGAAATTATTCGCTGCCACCGCGCTCGGCTGTTCTGCTTCCGGTCTCACCTTGCCAAGTTCTTCCCTCAAGGCATTCTCACTGACATTGATCTTCTGACTGATTTTTCTGACCCAAAAATCCTGTTCCGTTTTGTCCTTGCTGCCGATCACGGCAACCTTGGGCAATAGGTCGGCCACTATCTTTCGGCGGTTTTCTATGTTTTCCAAATCAGCATCCGCAAAAGCCTTGTCATAAAAATACTGCATGATGTCTTTGGCTCCTTCCACTGCGCCCTTCCACTCCTCCGGACTTTTCTTAATGCATTCATCCGGATCCTTGCCGCTGGGGATTTCAATAATCTTGATGTTGATCGATAATTCTTTGCTCGGATTGATGAATTTTTTGATATTACCGTAACGGTCTTCGCCCTCGACAATCCGGCTGACGTCCTCCACTCTTTTCATTACCCTATTGCCGGCATCAGTTGCCTTTTGACCGGCGGAATCAGAATCCAAGGCCAAAGCGATGTTCTTGGTATAGCGAGCGATCAGGCCGATCTGCTCTGCAGTCAGGGCGGTGCCGGAAGAGGCGATCACATTATTAAAACCATGTTGGTGCGCGGTAATCACATCCATCTGCCCTTCCACCACGATGGCCAATTCCTCCGCGCGGATCCTGGTCTTGGCCCGGTCCAGGCCAAACAGCAGTTTACCTTTGTCATAGATCATCGTTTGCGGACTATTGATATATTTGCCCATTTTTTCTGTTGCCTCTTTTTCCGGATTCACCCGCGCGGTAAAAGCGACCACGTTTGCGTTTACATCCCGGATCGGAAACATGATCCGATCACGAAAACGGTTGTAATAACGGCTGGTGCCCTCTTTCTTAATACTCAAACCGGCAGAAAATATTTCATCTTCTTTGTATTTGCGACTCTTTAAAAAGTTGATCAGGTCCTCCCAGTTGTCCGGGCTATAACCGATCTGCCAGTCCTCGATCGTCCGCTCGGTCAGGCCGCGCTCCAGTAGGTACTGTTTACCCTTTGTCCCAAGCTTGGTTTCCATCAAGACATGATGATAATATTTGCTCGCCTGTTCCATCACCTCGATCAACCGTCCGCGCTTGGAGCTAAGTTCCGGATTCTGCGCTTTCAGCTCCACTCCTGCCTTGGGCGCTAGCAGTCTTAGAGCATCGATAAAACTCAGACCCTCCATTTCCATCACGAAGGAAAAGATGTCTCCGCCTTTGCCGCAACCGAAACAATGCCAGATCTGTTTTTCGGAGCTGACCATGAAGGAAGGTGATTTTTCATTATGGAACGGACAGTTTGCCCGAAAATTTATGCCAGCCGGTTTGAGCTGGATGTATTCTCGAATGACATCCACCACATCCAGTCTGGATTTTATTTCATCGGAGGGATTCATTTCATCAAATCACGTGAACACTTAAGCACGTGAACAATTATTTGTTTGTGTTCACGTGCTCGTTGTTCACGTGCTCACTTGTTTATTAAAATTTGTACCAGGGTTTTTTTTCTTCTTGGGTTTCTGATGTTTTATTACGCTGTTCTGTGACTAGGCGAACTATCAAGCTCTTTATTCTTTGCACTTCTTCTTCCACGATTCGGCCACCATACTCGGCGCTGTGCATATGACTGCCCGCATAGCTCGCTTGCTTCTGGTCCAAATGCAAGCTGAAGATCAATTTGTCCGTCTCATTTTTTAGATACAGATGCAATCGCGGATAATGCTCGCGGCTCAGCCTTCGTACATAGCTATCATGGCCGGTCTTGAAATCATTGATATGGCCATAGCCAGCCTGGCGCATCACATAGTCACCAGACAAGTTTACCTTGGTTTTGTCAACAGCAAAATCCATAGTTTTATTTAAAACTTTAGTACCTCCAGTATAATTTATTATTCAGCTTAGGTCAAAACGAAAAAAAGTATTACAATCTACAAAGACCGATGATTTCTACCGTCGCAGTCTACGTAATGCATTCAATTTCCATTTGCGAACTTGAAAAAATTCAGTCAGAATTCGAACGGAGGCCAAGGAGAATGCGGCACTGTTTGACCCCGGGAGCACCCGGGGGAGTTTGCCGCATTCCCCTGTTCGCGATTTTTGGTTACTTTTTTTAAAAAAGTGACCCCCGCCGGGTAGGCGCCGCCGGAGGCATTTGTAGCATGAAGTCCCTGTGATAACACACATGCAACTACTACATTAGTATTTCTAATAACAAAAATAGTCCCGATTATTCGGGACTATTTTTTATTGGGTATTTGAAATTACCAATTGCTTCTTCGTTCTCCACCGTATCCACCTCTGCTTCCGCCACCACTGTTGAAATCACGTCTTGGAGGACGAGCTTCCATTGGGCGAGCTTCATTTACAGTAAGAGTTCTGCCGTCAAATTCCTTACCATTGAACATCGCAATAGCAGCTTGGGCTTCTTCGTCAGTTGCGTATTCTACGAAACCAAAACCCTTTGAACGACCGGACATTTTGTCCATGATGATGGTTGCTGAAACTACAGAACCAGCTTGTGAAAAAGCTTCTTTTAAAGCTTCATCTGTGGTGCCATATGATAAGCCACCAACGTACAACTTCTTTGACATATTTTTCTTGGTCTTATTTTTAAACTGTAAGCTGACCACTTCTCGGCTTGTTTTTTATGCTCGCTAGACCAAGAGGGTCTTTTGATGGATCTGTCATCAGTTGTATGATGAAAATCGGAAAACACGTTGAGAAACACTTACTAAAACAAGTATAGCAGAAATGCTTATAAAAGTCAATGCGTAATTGTTAATTTTAGATTAAATTTCCGATTCTGCACTTAACTTGCCGATAAGCGCTAAACCTGCGCTTTTTACCGCTTCCAAGTCTTCGGCGGTAGGCGGACCCTTGATTTCCAGCTCTTTCACTAAATCCAGACTTAGGGCAGCGGTTATTTCTTTGAAATTCTTGCCCGCGCCCCCTGCCCAACCGCAAGAGCTCATAAATACAGCATGTTTCAGCGGTGGTTTCAGCGTTTTGACCAGATTAGCGGCAAAACTAGCCACCGGGTGAAGTTCACCCAAGACGGTCGGGGCGGCAAACACCAAGGCCCTGGCATCAACCAGATCTTTGGCGATATCACCTATATCACTGGCGGTCAGATCATAACAGACAAATTCTATTTTTTGCTCTGTCAGCACTTTGGTCATCGCCTCAATCATTTTTTTGCTACTGCCCCACATACTCAAGTAAACCAACAGTACTTTCTTTTTCGTCTCTCCCACAACCCATTTTTTATACTGCTCCAAAATCCTTGGCGGATCCTTATAAATCGGGCCGTGGCTAGGCGCGATGACTGCGATCGGCAGGTCGGCAATTTTTTCCATCGCCCGTTTGGCCATAGGTCGAAAAGGCATCATGATTTCACCATAATATCTTTGCGCATGATATTCCAGGTTGAAGGCTTCATTGTCAAAAACAGCACTAGACATATGGGCTCCGAAAAAATCACAGGAGAAAAGTACTTTTTCTTCTTCCAGGTAGGTAAACATGGTTTCTGGCCAATGGAGCATCGGCGCTTCGATAAAGCGCAGAGTTTTGCCGCCCAAATCCAATCGTTCCTGATCCTTGACGATCATAATCCTTTCCTGGGGAATATTATAAAAACGTTTGGCCATTTCACCCCCCATCAGAGAAGTGACCAGTTTGACTTTCCCGTTCTGAAGAAAAATATACGGGATAGCACTGGCATGGTCTGGCTCAGCATGATTCATGATCAGATAATCCAGGTTCTTCAGCTTGGCCACTGCATTGATATTGCGGACTAATTTTTTTTCAAATCCTGGATTGACCGTATCGATCAAGGCTAGCTTTTTATTACCAAAAACTAGGTAGGAATTATAACTAGTGCCTTCGGGCAAAGCAATTAGGCCGTCAAATAATCTACGCTTAGGATCTTTTACCCCTACCAAGCAACAGGAGGCCGATATTTCAATTGATTTGTTTTGCATATTTTTTATTTATGAATCAGAAGGGAATTTTGAATATTTTTTTTCAGCTAAAAATGGTATCATATAAATAATTCAATTCAATCTACGGGTAATGGAGGAAGCATGAAAACGCTCATTTCAATCTTTCTGCTCTGCTTGTCAGCGGTCCCTGTTCTTGCCGGACCCGACCTCAATCTGGGAGTCACCAGAGCGACGGCTGCCGCCCAAAAAGATAAAGCAGGGATGTCCAAAGAAACAAATCCACCACGCGATACGAAAAAAATCAGACAGAGCGGCACAGAACATCCGGTGTTCACCGTCACCTTCGACAAGGAAATGAAGGTCAAGGTGCTGCCGAAATAGGATCAATCAATGATCCTTTTTTTATTGCCTGATAGGTTTTATAATTTTTCAATTTCCTTAAAATCCTTATCCGGCAAATAGAGCATCAACAGGCCGACAAACAATCCACCCAAGGCAGTCCAGAAATGATTTTGACCAAAGAAGAGCAAATCGAACGCATCCAAGAGATACCAGATGCCCCGCCAGACAAGAACGATGCCGACCACGACAAAAAAATTTTTTATAAAATAATTGAGGCCGCGTTTTTTTCTAAAAAACATATTAAAAGATTTAAATTATTTCTTTTTTCTATTGATTTTTAAATCAGCCCATAAAGAAAGCAGGCCCAGAGCAAGGAAAAGCGCGGCCACTAGCCAATTCTTTTTTTGGAAGGCTTCAATCAGCGCAATGCCAAAAAATAGAATGAATACTGTCATGTTCATCAAGCTGATATTTTTCATAACCTTAGTGTAGCATGATACCGTGCTTCGCGACAACGCTAGCTTCTTGCTAGCACCCTGGCTAGTTTAAGTTCGTCATAAGAATACTTGCCGTCCAGATATTCAAAAACCGGCTTCAATCTCTCGTCGCCGCATTCCGCAAAAGCGGTTTTCATTTTTTCATACCTGTCCTTCGGCAACTTCAAATATTCCAGATCCAGACGTTCACCGGCATCGATCATTTTTTCTAGATGATTGATGATAGTGCCGACGGCCAAGCCCTGATGTTTGGCAATTCTTTCAAGCGGAATCTTTTTTTGGGTCAGTTCCTTGGTCTTGAGATAATATTGAGGCGAGGCAGCAACTTTGATCTCCCGTTCATTCTGGTTCTTGCCAGGAATGGCCACTGGTGAAATATTATTATCTTTTGCATAGCTATTGATCGCCTCTAAAAATACCTGACTGAATTGCTCCAGCTTGCGCGCGCCAACGCCGCTGATCGCAGAAAAACTGGTCTGGTCATTTGGGAAATAATAAGCCATCTCCTGAAGGCTGGCATCACCGAAAATGACAAAGGGCGGCACATTGGCCTCGTCTGCCAACTGCTTGCGTAATTCCCGCAGTATGCCGAATAATTCTTGATTATAATCCAAGTCGCCTTTCTTGAAAGTCTTTTTAATGGCTTTCTCCGTCTGCGGTTTCACTAGCTCCAGTTTTTCTTCGCCTTGCAAAAAAGCGGCTCCCTTTTTTGTTAAGCTCAAGGTCGGATATTTGCCGACACTTTTCATCAGATAATTTGCTCTGAGCAATTCCAGAATGATCTGTCCCAATTCATCTTCATTAAAATCTTTGACGATGCCAAAGACTGAAAGCTCGTTGTGGTGATTGATGGATATTTTTTGGTTGCTTTTTCCCAAGAGTACATCGATGACATGATTCTTGCCAAAACGATTCTCTGTTCTTGCAACGGCCGACATTATTTTTTTGGTGATCTCGGTCGCGTCGAACCGCTCCTTTTCAATCAGGCAGGAATCACAGCTAGCACAATTGTCCCCTGCCAGCTCTTCCCCGAAATAGCTAAGCAGATATTTTTTGCGGCAAGTATTTAGGTCGCAATAAGTTAAAACCTCATCCCATGCTTGCGCGTATCGGCGTAGGTATAAAAAAGCACGCATTGGCTCGGCAAACCATCGCGACCGGCACGGCCGATTTCCTGATAATAACCTTCAAGGGTCTTGGGGAAGGTATAATGGACTACCAGGCGCACATCAGGCTTATCGATGCCCATGCCGAAGGCAATGGTCGCCACCATTATATTAACCTTGTCTTTGATGAATAGTTCTTGCGCCAATTTTCTTTCGTTGGCATCCAGTCCAGCATGATAAGCGCGGGCACTAAAATCATTCAATTTCAAATTTCCGACCAACTCCTCCGTTTCCTTACGCGAAAAACAGTAGATGATTACCGATTCGTTTTTGTGCTTGTCCAGAAGGTTCACCAGTTTGGCAAAGGCCTGTTTTTTTTCAACCACGCTGATGCTCAGATTTTCACGATTAAAACTGGAGGTAAAAATTTTCGCTCTTTGTAAATGCAGATGATTGATAATGTCCTCCCGCACCTTGGTGGTAGCAGTAGCGGTCAGGGCAATTATCGGCACACCGGGTAGCAGTTTTTTCAGCTGGCCCAAATTACGATAATCCGGCCGAAAATCATGCCCCCACTCGGAAATACAATGCGCCTCGTCCACCGCGATCAAACTGATCGTCAAAGTCTTTAAAAAATCCTTGAAGCTTTGCAACGCCAATCTTTCTGGAGCGAGATACAAGATTTTTACCTCACCATTTTTTGCTCGTTCGCACACTTCATCGATCTGTTCCGCAGTCAAAGAAGAATTAATAAATTCCGCCCTAACCCCGCAAGCCTTGAGCGCATCCACCTGGTCCTTCATCAGGGCGATCAAAGGCGAAATTACCAAGGTCAAACCGGAGAACTTTAAAGCCGGCAATTGATAGCAAAGCGACTTGCCGCCGCCCGTCGACATCAGCACAAAACTGTCTTGCCCCGCCATCACATTATCAACAATCTCCGCCTGTAAAGGCCGAAATTCATCGAAACCGAAATATTGTTTGAGAAGTGTTTTCATTGCCAAAAATTATTCAATATACAAATTATAGCATACAAAGAAAAAGATAAACAAAAACACATAATTCCCATCTTTGCTTATCAATAAATTCATCTTTTGTTGGAGTGAGAGTTTGTACTCTAAATTTTGAATAAAAAAAAGAGGACTTTTTAAATCCCTCTCATTTCAAGTTGTTAGACCTGAATTACTAGATTTCTCAATCTTTGTAATAGCCGGCGCTCTGCCAGCAGAATTTCAATATAAAACGTTTCAGGCAACGAAGTGTTGGAGTTTTCTGGACCGACATCATGATAGATGAACAAATCTTCAGTCGACAAGAGAGCCTCTTGAACAGCGATATTTTGCCTTACCTTTTCATGAATAAAAGTGGCGAGT
>LBWY01000017.1 GCA_000995135.1 Parcubacteria group bacterium GW2011_GWE2_39_37
AAAGACAGCCCAAGAGGGACTGTTCCGTTTCAACGCTTTGTGGTGGCAATTTGCCGACTGCTGGGTTATTACTCATGTATTCTATACTACACGTTCAAAGCCTTTTTATCAAGCCGATTCTGTCCACTTTTTATCCACCGTCTTGCATTTTAACCCCCTTTTACAAAGGGGGGTTGAAGGGATTTATTTGTTTTTCTTACACTATTGCAAAGTTTACAATATTTTGTTATTATATTTTTAAATAAGCAACCAGCCCCAGCGCTGTTTTATTTTTTGCTTGTTTCTCGAAGTTAAAAGTTAATTGTCAATTGTTAAAAGTTAATAAGCGCCCATAGCTCAGCCGGTAGAGCAGATCCCTTTTAAGGATAAGGTCCTAGGTTCGAATCCTAGTGGGCGCACAATTTAAAAAGCCAGCATCCGCTGGCTTTTTAAATTGTGTGTTTATTAGGTAACAATTATTATATTTAACGGATTTGATTATGAAGACGTTGGCCTAGTTCGTCGTGGGGCTTTCGCCCCTTCGAATCCCCGCCCGTACCGAACGTTCGAGCGGGAGTTGGGCACAATAATACCCTTAAAAGGCTCATAGTTGTTGAAATTTAAAAAGTCCATTGATATACTTTAAAAGGAATAAAATATAATTATATTTATGGATTTAAAAACAATAGCTGATTATTACGATTATACATTACCTTTTTATAATTTTTTTATCATGGAGAAACTAATGGGATACATTATGGTTATTGGGACAAAGAAACAAAAGATCATGATGAAGCGCTGATAAACACAAATAAATTTTTAGCTGAAAAAGTCAACTTAAAAGCAAATGACTATGTATTAGATGCAGGTTGTGGAATCGGAGGTAGTTCAGTTTGGATTGCAAAGAATTACAAGGCTCATATTGCTGGAATTACATTAAGTGAAAAACAGGTAGTTGAAGCAGAAAGAATTGCCAAGGTAAACCGCCTGGATCACTTATTAAAGTTTTATAAGAGAAATTATTTAGATACGAAATTTAATGAAAATTCATTTTCAGTTGTCTGGGCAGTTGAGAGTGTGTGTTATGCCGAAGATAAAGAAGAATTTATTAAAGAAGCTTACCGTGTGTTAAAAAAGGGAGGAAGGCTGATAATTTGGGATGGCTTTTTGGCAAGAAAGCCCATTAATAAAAAAGAAAAAGAAGAATTGGATATTTTTCTTGAAGGCTGGGCACTTCCGAATTTAGACGGAGTTTCTGAATTTAAAAACTCTCTTGTGTCAGTTGGATTTAAAAATATAAAAGAATACGATGTCAGTAAAGAATCTTTACCGTCAGCTGATAAAATCTATAAAATGAGTAGGTGGAGTTATCCTTTTTCAATTTTGCTAAATAAATTTAAATTAATTCCCTTGTTGTTGGTAAAAAATAATCGTTCAGGAATTATGCAGCATCGAATTATAACGAACGGCATTATGGAGTTTAGAGTTTATTACGCTGAAAAATAACAACAGCTATCACTGAAAAAATTGATAAAATTGAGTAATTGCTTGACAACAATCCAGATTCCTGCTATTATAAGTTATTAGCTATTAATTTAAATAGATTCGAGTCTCCTGTCATTAAGTGGCCTGTAGAAATCGGGTCACTTATTTTTTATTCGCTTTATTCGAATGCACCTCATAATTGGGGTAGCCGAAGGCGAAAAACATTATGACAGAACAAAAAAACATTGCCAATCCAGGGTTTGAAGGATTGGGTATCAGCGCTTCGATACTTGAAGTGCTGAAAAAAATGGAATTGGCTACACCAACGCCAATTCAAAAAAAGGCCATTCCAGTTGCTATTGATGGCAAGGACTTAATCGGAGTCGCACAAACCGGCACCGGCAAAACTTTTGCCTTCGGCATTCCGATGTTGCAGCGTCTAGCCTTGTACAAGGGCAGAGGCTTGGTTTTATTACCTACTCGAGAACTTGCATTGCAGGTTGAGGAAAGTTTGCAAAAACTGGGTTTAACTCTTGGCTTGCGTACCGCGGCCTTAATCGGCGGCGAGCCGATCGGCAAACAGATGCAGGTTTTGCGAAGGAATCCACACATCATTGTTGCTACTCCTGGCCGATTGAATGACCATCTCAAAAGAAAATCAATCAGTTTGAAAGAAGTTAAAGTGTTGGTTTTGGACGAGGCGGACATGATGCTTGATATGGGCTTTTTGCCACAGGTAAAAGAGATTCTATCTCATGTGACTCATACTCATCAAACCATGTTGTTTTCAGCAACCATGCCGGTAGCGATTGTAAGACTCGCTTCAGATCATATGGCTTTGCCAGTAAGTATCGAGGTTGCGCCAGCCGGTACTACTGCTGAACATATCAGGCAAGAAATGTTCATCATGAAAAAAGAGGACAAGCTGACCCATCTGGAAAAATTGCTGAAGCAATATACAGGTTCGGTCTTAGTCTTTGCTCGCACTCGACATAGCGCCAAGTCTTTGACCAGAAGCATTCATTTGATGGCCCATACGGTGGCAGAAATACATTCCGATCGCTCCCTTGACCAACGCAAGAAGGCTTTGGCCGGATTCAAGGCAGGTAAATTTCGTGTCCTTGTAGCTACTGATATTGCTGCCCGTGGAATCGATGTTAAAGACATTGAGTTGGTATTGAACTATGACTTGCCGGATAATTCAGAAGATTATGTTCATCGTATCGGGCGTACAGCCAGAGCCGGCAAAAAGGGAATTGCCATTTCATTTGCGATGCCAAGCCAATCGAAAGAAATCCGCAGCATCGAAAGGTTGATTAATAAAAATCTGCCTTTAACCAAGTTCGCTGAATTAGATAAGGCGCCTGCTTTTACTTCTGGCCGTCGTAAAAAAGGCGGTTTTAGCAGGCCGAAATCAGCCGCTTTTGCCGGCAGTAAATTTTCCAGCAGCAGCCAGCAACGTCCAGGCGGGCAAAATCGATCTCCTTGGCAAAGAACGGAAGCGTCAGCAAGAAGCGGATATAAGCCAGGCGGCGAGCGACCTGTTGCCCGTGCAAAACAAGATTTTGGTTCACGAACAAATAGATCGAGATAAATCTTGCCAAAATCTAAAAAATACTTTAATATATTATAGTAACAGAAATAAAGCACTTGGTGCTTTATTTCTTTTGTAAATATTAGCCAGCTTAGCTGTCAGTTCCGCCAAGCCGCGGATAAAGTCTGAGAGCAGAATGTAAAAGTGAAGTTAATAATTTGTAGGTTAAAAATCTAGGCCAGCTTAGCTCAGTTGGTAGAGCAGCAGTTTTGTAAACTGCGGGTCACGGGTTCGAGTCCTGTAGCTGGCTCCAGAAAAAGCTCCGCATTACGTCGGAGCTTTTTTGAAAGCTAAGTTTTTAAATTACATTACCTCTGTCATCTCGAATCCCGTTAGGGTGAGAGATCTCGGGTAAATAATGGAATATATTATTGGGTAAAAGGTTTAAAAATATAATAATTAGAATTTAAGATGCTATTTCTTTAAAATTAGTTATTACTAATTTCCGAGATCTCTCCTCATCTGCTGATTCGTCGAGATGACAGAGGAGTAAGAACATCTAAAAATAATAATGAAAAGACCAACTTATAAAATATACACCCTCGGTTGCAAGGTTAACCAATACGATTCAGAAAGTTTGAGCAGAAAGTTGACTTCTGCTGGATTTGTCGTGGCGGAAAACAATGCTGATTTAGCGATTGTAAACACTTGCACAGTTACTCATTCTGCGATTGCCAAGGATAAGAAAATGATTGAAAAAGCTAGGACAGAAAATACAAATGCGAAGATTGCAGTGGTCGGCTGTATGCCGGTTAACTATAAAAAAGAAGTTGAAGAGTTGAGCGTGGATTTTATTTACGGCACGAAAGATGCGGATAAGCTAATTGAAGAATTTATTTCTGTCATTCCCGAGCAGTCGGGAATCCAGTTTGAAGAGTGTAGGATGGATCCCCGCCTACGCGAGGATGACGACAAGGAGGTGGGTTCATGTGAGCTAACTGAAAATTCATACAAAACCGGCAAGTCCAGGTATTTTTTAAAAATCCAAGACGGTTGTCAGCAGTTCTGTTCTTATTGTATCATTCCATACAATCGTGGAAAGCTCACTAGTAGACCAGTTGAAGAAGTTCTAGCAGAGGTTGAAAAAATCGTTGCAGCGGGGTATAAGGAAATAATTTTATGCGGCATTCATTTGGGGTTGTATGGGGTGGACTTTAGTCGCACAACGCGTAACGCACAACGCGTAACGAATCTAGTAGGTCTTTTAAAAGAACTAATCAAGATTGAAGGTTTAGAAAAAATTCGCTTGAGTTCCATTGAAGTAACAGAGGTGAATGACGAATTAATTGACTTGATTAAAACTAACAGAAAAATTTGTCGGCATTTACATATCCCATTGCAATCCGGTTGTGATAAGATTTTGAAATTGATGAACCGGCCTTACACAACCGAGTTTTTTGTGGAGCGGATTGAAAAATTAAGAACAGCCGTGCCCGAAATAGCGATTACCAATGATGTGATTGTCGGTTTTCCTGGAGAGACCGAAGGAGATTTTAATATCACTTTTGATTTTATAAAAAAAATAAATTTCAGCAAACTGCACGTCTTTCCATTTTCCGCCCATGAGAAAACTCCTGCTTTTTCAATGCCAGATCAATTACCGACATCCATAAAAAAAAAGCGTGCAAAAATTCTTTCTGAATACAGCTTGGAATTAGAAAAAAAATATAAACAACAATTTGTCGGTCAAGAACTTGAAGTAATAGTTGACGGACGCAGTCAAGGAAAAGTTCATAGTGGCCAGCATCAAGAAGGCATAGATTCTTTTCGCGGCCAGCCGCGAGAGAGCAAAGCTCTTTTTCGTGGGAAGACCGAATATTATTTTGATATTGAATTTAACTCCGATAAAAAATTAAAGGCAGGGGATTTGGTAAAAGTTAAAGGCTGGAAATTTCTTGAATAAAAAAGCCCCCATCATCTTATGAAAAATGATGGGGTGATGCGTGGGCACTGTCAGTAGACGATGCCAGTGACGGTGATGGCGGGGAGTTTGAACGTCCCCGGCTTTCTCGGATTGGGATCGTACATGGTAGGGTTGTAACCGAACTGACTTCCCCAAGGAGCAAGCTCGAATTTGGTTTCACCCTTTTTCTTACCTATCACCATGATATTTCCCAACTTGACCATGCCTTCGTAGGGGCTGTAAGGGTTAAGCCCCGTAAGAACCGCTGTTGTTAAGCCCTCGGTCGTGTTTTTTTCCAGGAGTATTTTTTCTTCAGAAGTTGGTGACGCCGCGTCAGGATTTGTGAAAAGGAAAAAACCCGAGAAGGCGTTTTCTTCTTTGGCGGGTGTAAACCCGATGTACCCCACGTGGTCCGCGTTGTAGCCGAAGGCGATTGTGAAGCCGTGGAAGGGGAGAGTTGTGGAAGCGTAGACCGGCAACTCTCTTACCTCGCCGACACCTATGCTGAAATTTCCCATCAGCAACTGATCCGTGGGCGTTGCTTCGGCGGCAGACATTGTTTTGATGGTCTGGTCCGCGGATGTCTCCTGTCCAGGAGCGTCGTTCGTTTTTGCCACGGCTGTTGCGACGTTTGCGGTCGCCGACGTGGATCCATCATTGCTGCCGCAGCCGGGCAGAACAGACATTGCGAGCGAAACAATTATCATTGCGACGATGCTTCTTTTCATGGTATTCCTCCTTACGGTTTGTACTCTCAAAATTCGAGAGGAAGTTGGCTACCGAAAATCGTGTATTTTAAATTAAGAAGGTCCATTAACCGGACCTTTAGCTAGTGCTAGAGAATCTAGTTAACATGTAATCATAGTATATAACTAAACTTTTGTCAAGGGAAGAGGGCTAATATTAGTATTAAGAATATTTAGCTAATATTAGGTAACAGTTGCTCAATTAGCTAAAATAAGATAAACTGAGGATATGGAAAAATTATATTTATACAACACATTAAATAAGAGAAAAGAGGAATTCAGGCCTCTTGTTGATAATAAAGTCGGTCTATATACTTGTGGGCCGACCGTCTATAACTATGCCCATATCGGCAATCTTCGCACTTATATTTTTGAAGATATTTTAAAACGGGTGTTGCTATATAATGGCTACAAGGTTAAGCACATAATGAATATTACCGATGTCGGCCACTTGACTGGTGATATGAATATGGGTGAGGACAAATTGGAATTGGGTGCAAAAAGAGAGGGCAAGACTGCCTGGGAGATTGCGGAATTTTATACCAAAGCATTCAATGAAGATGTCAGTAAGTTAAATATTTTAAAACCGGACAAGCAACCAAAGGCGACGGATTATATTCAAGAGCAAATCGATTTGATAAAAAAATTAGAAAAAAAAGGCTATACCTATAAAACTTCGGATGGCATTTATTTTGATACTGCAAAGTTTAAGAATTACAATAAACTTTCACATTTGAAGTTGGATGAATTGAAAGAAGGGGCACGGGTAGAGAGAAATTTGGAGAAAAAAAATCCGACAGATTTTGCTTTGTGGAAGTTTTCGGAACCCTTGACCCCTCCGTCGCTTCGCGCCACCTCCCCTTATAAAGAGGAGGATAAAATTAGTAGACGTCAGATGGAATGGGAATCACCTTGGGGGGTTGGTTTTCCTGGTTGGCACATAGAGTGCTCGGCGATGAGTTTGAAATTGTTGGGTAAGCAGTTGGATATCCATTGCGGTGGCATTGATCACATCAATATTCATCATACTAATGAGATTGCACAGTCTGAAGCCGCCACAGGTAGGAAATTTTTTAACTACTGGCTGCATGGTGCATTTTTAAATATCGCCGGCGGAAAGAAAATGGCCAAAAGCGATGAGAATTTTTTGACTTTGGAAAATGCTTTGGTAAAAAAAGGCATCAATCCATTAGCCTATAGATATGGTGCCCTAAGCACTCATTACAGGAAGCCGATGGAATATTCAGAAGAGGCGATCAGATCTGCACAGAAAGGGTTGGACAAGCTTTGGAAAAAAATAATGGAACTAAAAGAACAGAAGGCAGAAGGAAAGGATCGGAAAGTAAATGCAGAATTTAAAATTCAATTCTTAAAAGTAATCAATGATGATCTTAATACTCCCAAAGCATTGGCTTTAGTTCAGAAAGTTTTGAAATCCGATTTATCACCCGAAGAGAAGTTTGCCACTGTCTTGGATTTTGACCAGGTGCTGGGGTTGGGACTAGATATAATTAAGATTAGGGTTGAGAAGTCCGTTATTTTTAAATGGGACATTGAAGGAACACAGCCAGAGGCAGCTAGATTATTGAAATTGCGAGAAAAAGCCCGTGCAGAAAAAAACTGGCCAGAGTCTGATAGATTGAGAGAGGAAATCGAAAAACTAGGCTATTCAGTTGAAGATACTAAAGAGGGGATGCGGATAAAAAAGATTTAGCTTTTCTTTGTGTCATTCCGGATGGAGCAGAGCAGCGGAAGTCCGGAATCCAGAAAAATATTAAGCATAAACTTGATTGTAATTTCTGGATTATTGCTTTCGCAGGAATGACACTGTTTAAATCTTCCCTCATAATTTTAATTCATAATTCTTACTACTTCAAATGTCCTTAATTTTTCATCACAATCATCATGTCCATGATTTTTTCAAGCAGAAAGAATTGAATGAACTTTATATTTCCCATGGAATCATGAACTTTGCTCTCGGCTTAGTTTCAGTTTTCGTACCAGTATATCTGTATACTCTTGGTTATTCTATCGTAGCCATTCTTGGATATTTTTTCTTAAACTCTTTGAGCTTTGTGCTACTTTCTTATGTTGGCGCAAGAGCGGTTGCTTGGTTGGGGGTCAAACATTCGATGCTGACATCAGTTGTTTTTTTAATACTTTATTTCATCGGATTGCGCCAAATAGAAGCTTATCCTTGGCTTTTTTTTATACTGCCTATTGCTCGGACAATGGAAATGATGCTTTATAATTATAGCTTCCATTTAAATTTTATCAGTCATGCGGACAGGAAGGATCATGGCAAAGATGTGACTTTTGATCAGACCATCGCGTTGTTAGCAGGTTTGGCAGCGCCTTTTGTTGGTGGACTGCTGGCCAAATTTTTCGGCTTCAACGTTTTATTCTTTGTCGGGCTTTCAATAATTGCCGTTTCAGTTATTCCGCTTTTTTTCTCTGCGGAGAGTTACGCAAAATTAGCATTCAACAAGAAAGGTTTATATAAAGATTTGTGGTCCAGAGAAGGTAGGCCACTTTTGTTTAGTTATTCAGGCTATGCAATAGAATCTTGGATCGGGTTGATCTTGTGGCCGATTTTTTTGATGATTATTTTAACGGATACCAGTAAAGTCGGTGCCTTAATTTCCTTACCGGCATTTATAACTTTGATTTTCTTTTATTTTTTTGGTAAAAAAATCGACCAACTAAATAAAAATAAATTGTTATCTATCGGCAGCATCTTGCATTTTTTTGGTTGGGTAGGCAGATTGTTTGTTCAAGGTTTCGATTCGGTTTTCTTGGTCGATGCCTACAAAAGATTGAGCGAACGGTTCGTCCAAATTCCTTGGTCAGCGATTTTTTATGACATAGCTTCTGATGGAAATTATTTTAAGATGATCGTGCAGAGAGAGGTAGCTTTGAACGTAGCTAGAATGATTATTGCCCCCGTATTAATGGTTGCATTTACTCTTGATAAGCCAAATAATTTTTTAGCGGCGTTTATAATTGCTGCCTTAGCAAGCCTTCTTTATCCAGCCATCAGTAAATTTTTATCTCCGGCTAAGGAAACTAGCATATGAGGAAAACTTTTTGGCAGAAATTAAATACCCCGATTTACGCTCTGGCACCGATGGCAGGGGTAACAGATAGCGCTTTTCGACAAATTTGCAAGAATTTTGGGGTTGATGTAGTGTATTCGGAATTAGCGTCGGCAACGGCATTGAACTATGCTCCGGCCAAAACTTTGGAGTTGCTTAAATTTGTCCCTGCCGAAAGGCCTTATGTGGTCCAACTTTTCGGTTCCAACCCCAAGCATTTTGCAGTCGCCGCAAAGATGGCCACTCAAAAATTAAAACCCGACGGTATCGACATAAACTTTGGCTGTCCGGTAAAGAAAGTGCAAAAGCAAGGTGCGGGAGCGATACTGATGAGCGATCTCAAGCTTTCGCACGAGGTGATAAAAAGCGTCATTGATAACACACATTTGCCTGTTTCAATTAAGATTAGGGCAAGAGTAGAAAAGGATGACGGAGCTACAAAGAAAAAAGTCGACGCTTTGATTTTTTTAGAAAAAATGAAAGATTTGCCGATTGCCGCAGTGATGATTCATGGGCGCAGTTTGGCACAAGGGCATAAAGGCGAAGTCGATTGGCAGATTATAAAAGAGGCAAAAAAAATATTTCCTGGAATTTTATTAGCCAACGGGGGAGTGAATGATTGGCAAACGGCCGAAGCTTTGTTAGAAAAAACTGGGGCAGACGGTCTGGGCATCGCTCGCGGAGCGATGGGTAGGCCTTGGATTTTTGAGGAGGTACGAAGTAAGAACGCAGAAGTCAAAAGTAAAAAAGAAATATTTAAAATCGCTCTTAAACATGCCAAGCTGGCAGAAAAGATGGGCGGAAGAGCCGGTATTGTTGAATTACGTAAACATCTTTGCTGGTACGTCACCGGCCTGGAAGGTGCAAGTGAATTGCGGCAGGAGTTGGTTAAGGTTGAGAGCTATAGGGATATTAAGAAGATATTGTCTGGAAAATAAAAAATTTTTGTCATCTCGTACGGAACGATGCCTTTAGCCCCGGACATGATCCGGGGGATGTGAGAGATCGGGTTAAAGTAAAAAAAACAATAGCAGGAAAGGTTTAAGAATAATTTTAAGTTTTAATATTTGAAGATTTCTTTAAATTCCAATATTACGATATATTCCTGCCACACTCCGAGATCCCTCACCCTAAAGGGATTCGGGATGACAGAGGGAGAATAAAAACAATCGCCCGCAGGCGATTGTTTTTGTATAGGTTAATTGTCAATGGTTAACTGTTAATTGTTGTTTACAGCCATTTCTTTCTTTTGAAAAACATTATAAATCCTACCCCGACTAAAGCCATGAATCCGAAGATCAGCCAGAAACCGTATCTGGAGTCGACAAAAGGCATGCCTTCTGCTCGCATACTGAAAGTTGCGGCGATCAGGGTCAGATAAAAGCTGATAATCGAAAAGATTGTCAGAGTTTTCATGATATCACTCAGACGATAATTGAGTAGAGATTCGTTAGTGCTATTCAATACCTCAACGATTTCTTTTTGGCTTTCCATGATTTCCCAAATGGTAATAGAGTGATCAATCAATTTTTTGTAATAACCTTGCAGTTGACTGGTCGGCACCAAGCGGCTTTTCATTTCCATGAATTTGGTCAGGATTTTCTTGTGGCTGTGCATGATCTTGTGAAAGCTCGTTATGTTATGTCTGAGTTTGAGGATATCGGTCACTGCCTTTTTTTGTTCCTGGGCGAAAATTATCTCTTCGACCCTGTTGATCGCCAAACTGTTTTGATCAAGAATCGGGTAACAACTGTGCATCAATTTTTCTAACAGTTCATATAATAAGATGGTTGAAGATTCAAATTGATAGGTGAGAAGGGAATCACCATCTTTTTTACATAGGTTGAAAAATTCATTCAATGCCTGCATGTTGCCATTGTGCAAGGTTATCATATAGCCATGACCGATAAAGAAATCGATTTCCGTTGCAGTGATTGTGCCATTCACAAAGATTGGGAAATGCATGATTGCAAAAATGTAGCCTTCGACATCACAATGTTTGACCGTTGGTCTTTGGGCAAAAACATTAGCAGAAGAGGCGTGGAGGTGTGGTAGTTGGAAATTGTATTTTTTTCTTAAGTATTCGATTTCTTTTTTCCCCGCATTAGTAACATTAATCCAGCGAATCTTATGATTGAGCGTCCGCGGATTATCGATGATTACCTCTTGGATGTTTTTGGTGATTTTTATTTCGTTTTTAATCATTTTTGAAATTGTGTATAACTATATTATGGCATAGATTGACAATTCGTGCAAAAAGATTTAAATTGTTCAAATGTCCTTTGGTATAATTAGTATGAGGAGGTCGACATGAAGTATGACAAGATTGACTTGGAGCAAAAGATTTCCGACATGGGCGAATATGAAATCCCTTCGCTTGCTACACACATCAGGTTGTTCGCCGGTAAAGTCAGCTTCGGCATTTCAGACCGTCATGGAGATTTGAAAACTGCAAGGGGAAAGTTTTTTCAAATCCCACCCGGTATGAAAAGAGTTTCTTTCCCCGAATACATCAATGACGGCAATCATATTTATGGCCGTCCTCAATTCACCCGTTAGCAATTGCTAGCGGTTTTTTATTTTTTCTAAAATATGTTATAATTTGGTTAATATATGGTACAGGGAAAAGAGATTGCAAAAAATTTAGGACAAGAAAAACTTCAAGAATCTATTGAGGCTAAAAAACCAATCGTTCAGGCAGAAAAAGAAACTGTTGCTGAGCGGTTTGATTTTGGTGTGCAAGAAAGAATGAAGGATTCTTCAACAAATACCGGCCAGGCAGAGGGCGAAAAATTAGTTTCTGTATCGGGGGGTTCAAATCCTCTGGGCGATCAGTTTGCAGCTAGACAGAAAAAGATTGAAAAAATCATGGAAGAAGGGATGGCGGATATCTATGTTAATTTATCGCCAGAAAAAAAGAATGAATTTAAGACAGTGGGTGAGAGAACTGCCTATCAAGTAAATATCCTATTAAGTGAAACTAAAGTAAAAGTTAAAAAAGTGATTGAATTAATCATAAATTGGCTGAAAATAATTCCAGGAGTAAACGCATTTTTCTTGGAAAAGGAAGCCAAAATTAAAGTCGAAGAAATGATAAGATTAAAAAATGAGAAAGGGGGTGAGAGTGAATGAAAAAGATGTTAAAACAGATGACTGCTTTCGCGGCAGTATTAGTTATCGTCTCACCTGTATTTTTATTATCAGCTCCCGCAAATGCTTTAGACGTAAATGACGCTTTTGGTGGGGATACAACAAGACAAAATATTGAAACCAATTTAGGTCTTGGCAATGGGAACAAAGGACCGCAAGAAATCGCTGCCAGCATAATCAATGTTGCCTTAGGATTTTTAGGAATTATCGCAGTCGTATTGATCTTGATCGCCGGTTTCCAATGGATGACTGCCGGAGGCGACACGGGCAAGGTTGATAGTGCGAAAAAAACTTTGGGTGCAGCCTTGATCGGTTTGGTCATAATCTTGGCTGCTTGGGGAATCGCAAATTATGTATTGAAGAATTTGATTAATGCCACTGGCACCAATACTTAATCTTTAATAAAAAGTTGTATGGATTTCGGCATTGAGCAATCAAGCAACAGCTTGGGCGTTAATCTTGGGAATAGCGTCAATAATTATTCATATGATTATAGTTCACTTTTGGTGAGCCTGTTCTGGTTGGCTTTAGCAGTGGTGATCCTGGTTTTACTTAAAAAAATGATTACCAGAGTATCAGTCATGACAAGTTATCAGGATCACATCATTTATTTAGTAAGATTGCCAAAAGAAAAGCCAAAAGATCAAGACAAGGATTTGACAGTCCAACAAGTACGAGAAGAGATTGCTCGTGGCGAAATTATTTTTTCCTCGATTGGAGGCCTTAGGGCGAAACGCGGCCCTAAGGCCTGGTTATTGGGGCGAAAAGATCATTTTTCTTTTGAAATAGTGGCTAGCAAGAAACATATTTCATTTTATTTGGTTGCACCGAAAGAGATGGGGCGCTATCTTGAACAGCAGGTGCAGGCACACTATCCGGAAGCAGTGATGGAGCCGGTGCGTGATTATAATATTTTTAATCATCATTCTAGTATTTGTGCCGGTTATTTAAAAACCAAGCGCAGTTTTATTTTCCCAATCAGGACCTACAACAAGATGGACACCGATCCATTGAATTCCATAATCAATGTGATGTCAAAATTGGGGCATGATGAGAGCATGGCTATTCAGTATGTAGTCAGAAGCGCCAAGGGCGTATGGCACAATAGAGCGAGCAGTGTGTTTAGTAAGATCCGCAAGGGTAAAACGATTGATGAGGCTTTAGGTGGAAGCTATACTAGCAGTGTCATGGCAGGATTAACAGACCTGGTGAAAGCGGCAAACCCCAATTCTGCCAAAGAGCAGCAAAAGAATCAGACCATGATGCCCAAGCAAAATGCGATGGATGAACAGATTATGAAAAATCTGGAAGAAAAAAATGCCAAGGCCGGCCTGGATGTAAATGTCAGAATAATCGTAAATGCAAAAAATTTAAGCCAGGCAAAACTTTACCTAGATAATATCATAGGAGTTTTTGGCCAGTACAATCTGTATGAATACGGCAATATTTTCAATAACAAGATCAACCGTTTAGTAAGTATAGTCAAGCACAAAAGATTGATTCGGGATTATATTTATCGCCGATTTGATGAGCATATCAGCTTCCTATTGAACACCGAGGAGTTGGCAAGTATTTTTCACTTACCGCTTCGTTGGACAGAAACGCCTAATATCCTTTGGCTGACCGCCAAGCATGCCCCGGCTCCTACTAATGTCCCAGATGAAGGGATAATTCTTGGCACCAATCGTTATCGCGGATTGAGCAAGGAGATCAAAATCAAAAGAGATGATCGCCGCCGTCATACCTATATAATCGGTAAATCCGGCGTGGGTAAATCGGTGCTTTTGGCCAACATGGCTATTCAGGACATAATGAATGGCGAAGGGGTCTGCGTAATCGACCCGCATGGCGACCTGGTTGATGATATTTTGATGCGCATCCCGCCGGAAAGGGCAGAGGATGTGATCTTGTTTTCTCCCGCGGATATTGAACGGCCGTTGGCACTCAATTTATTGGAATTTGATCCACGATATCCGGAACAGAAATCTTTTGTTATCAATGAAATGATCAAGATTTTTGATAAGCTTTATGATTTGAAATCTACCGGCGGTCCAATTTTTGAACAGTACATGCGGAATGCGATGCTTTTGATAATGAGCGACCCAGAAAGCGGCTCGACTTTAATGGAAATTCCTAAAGTCTTATCCGATGCCAATTTCCGTCGCATGAAATTAGAGCGATGCAAAGATCCGACAGTGGTGGATTTCTGGCGCAAAGAGGCGGAAAAAGCAGGCGGCGATGCCGCTCTGGCCAATGTAGTGCCTTACATTACCTCAAAACTTACCTCATTTATTTCTAATGACATGATGAGGCCGATCATCGGCCAACAGCAAAGTTCTTTCAATCTTCGTGATGTGATGGACAAGCAAAAAATCTTGTTGATAAGCTTACCCAAAGGCCAAGTTGGAGAATTAAATGCCTATCTTTTGGGTATGATTTTGGTAGGTAAAATTTTGGTTAATGCACTTTCTCGCACAGATATGCCAAGAGAACAACGCAAGGATTTTTATCTATATATTGATGAATTTCAAAATTTTACCACTGATTCGATCTGTTCCATACTTTCTGAAGCTAGAAAATATAATCTGAATCTGATAATGGCGCATCAATATCTGGGGCAGTTAGTTAAAGGTCAAGATACTTCGATAAAAGATGCTGTTTTTGGAAACGTCGGCACTTGGGTGTCTTTTAAAATCGGCACTGAAGATGCGGAGGAAATTGAAAAAGAATTTTCACCAGTATTCAATCAATACGACTTGATAAATATTGACAAAGGCACGGCCTATATCAAATTATTGATCGATAACAGTGCTGGACGAGCTTTTTCTATGTCTACCACCTGGCCGCTTTTGGGTATAAAAAGAGAGGATTTGGCTAGTAGAATCAAGTCTTTAAGCCGATTGAAATATGGTCAAGATAGGAATATTATTGAGGCAGAAATAATGAAAAGAGCTCAGATTGAAATGTAGGGAAAGCAGATTTTTTAAAAATTGATCATTTGTCCTGGCGCATTGCATTGAAAAGTGTTATAATGTACTTACTTTCAAAAAATAAAAAATTTTTAAAATAAATTATGAAAAAGGAGAAAAAAACCATCGTCTTAGTCGATGATGATAAATGGTTAATCGACTTGTACGGTGAAAAACTTAGACTAGAAGATTTTAATGTCTTCACTGCGCATAATGGTAAAGATGGTTTTGAAATGATCTTGAAGCACAAGCCTGCTTTGGTTTTGTCGGACGTAGTGATGGCCGGCGGAGATGGTTTTTATGTTTTGGAAAAAGTCCGTGCAAATCCGATTACGCATGATATTCCGGTAATCAGTCTCACCAACCTTTCAAATGAGCAGGATAAAGATGCTTTATACAAGCTCGGTACTAATGAATATCTGGTTAAAGCTGATTTTACTCCAACCCAGGTAGTGGAAAAAATCAGGAAGATTCTAGACAAGCAGGCAAGGGCGAAATAATTTCTGATTTAGTATTTACAAAATGAAAAATTTGCTATAATATACAAAAAATAAGCTGACATGCTTATTTTTTATTACTTATAAACAAAAATAAAAGTATGGAAAACCAAGACAAAAACATTGACAATGTGCTTGAAGAAGATCAAGCCGAAGAAACAAAGGGGGGAGAGAACGCAATTATACCCAAATCGAAAATAATCTTAATAAAAAAGCTATTGCAGAATGTCAAAGAGAATAATGAACAGATCATCAAATTGCTTTCAACTTTTGTTGCGACTGAAGAGAATTTGAGGATAAGCGTCGGACAAGCTATCGATGAGAGTAGTAAAGGTTTGTCAAATAGTTCAGGCGCTGAGGAAAAGATTATTGAAGGAGTTTTTGATGGAGAAAATATGATCGGTCCGGACGGCAAGTCATATAATATATCCGCCAACTATGCTTCCAAGTCAAAATTAGTTGAAGGCGATGTCTTGAAATTATCAATAACCGGCAACGGTACTTTTATTTATAAACAGATCGGCCCGATTGAAAGAGAGAGGGTTTCCGGCATTTTAAAAAGAGTGGGGGAGAATGAATTTATCGTTACGGCTGAAGGCAAGAGTTGGCGGATAATCAATGCCAGCGTCACTTATTTCAAAGGCGAAGAAGGAGACGAGGTAATTATCTTGGTGCCAAAAGTCGGAGAAAGTAAGTGGGCAGCGGTGGAGAATATTATCAAGAAGCAATAGAGCACGTGAGCATGTAGCACAGAGCACGTGAGCATTTATGGTGTTCACGTGCTTTTTTGCTCAGGTGTTTTAAGTGTTTTCTCCTTGATTTTTTTTGTCTAAAGAGTTAGAATTAGGTTAGAATTTATTATAATTTAAAGCGAATAGTTGTCGCTTTTTATCTATTTTTACCCACATGTTGACGCTTTATAGAAAATATCGACCGCAAAATTTTACTGAAATTGTCGGGCAGAATCATATCAAAATGGTATTGCAGCATGAAGTTGAATCTGGCAAGGTGGCCCATGCTTATCTTTTTTGCGGACCACGAGCAGTGGGTAAGACTACCTTTGCCAGAGTGATGGCAAAAGCAGTCAATTGTTTGAATTTAGAATCAGGTAAGTACGAGCCTTGTGGCACCTGTGATAGTTGTCAGGATATCGCTCAAGGCAAAAGCTTGGATATGATAGAAATAGATGCCGCTAGCCACACTGGCGTCGACAACGTTCGAGAAAATATTATCGCCAGCTCCAGAGTATCTCCCTCTAAATTAAAACGAAAAATATTCATTATTGACGAAGTCCACATGTTGTCGATCTCTGCTTTTAACGCGTTGCTGAAAACATTGGAAGAACCGCCTGAAAAAGTCATCTTTATTTTGTGTACGACTGAAATCCACAAAGTACCGGCGACCATCATTTCTAGATGCCAACGTTTTGATTTTAAAAAGATCAGTCTAGCCGATCAGGTCAAGCGTTTGAATGTCATTGCAACTAAAGAAGAAATAAAGATTGATAAAAGAGTGTTGGAAGCAATTGCCAGGAATTCCGGGGGGCATATGCGAGACGCAGAAAGTTTGCTTGGTCAACTAGTAACCATTGGCGGAAAAAAAATCACCGAAGAAGAGGCAGACCTGGTAATTCCTAGAAGTGATTTGTCTGAGGTGGCTAATCTGATTGACTTTCTAGCGCGTAAAGATGGAGCGGGCGGTATTCGCTTGATAAATAAAATGGTTGATGAAGGAGTTGATTTGAAAATCTTTACCAATGATCTGATTGAGATTCTTAGAAAGTTGATGTTGATTAAAATAAACCCGAGTTTGGCGGAAGCTTTCGGCCTGGAGGTTGGCGAGGCTCTCGAGTTGAAGATTGGTGAAGTCAATAAAAATTTATCTCTAGAACAATTGATCCTTTTTATCGAGCAGTTTATGAAAACTGTAAATGAAATCAAGGGAAGTTTCATTATTCAACTGCCGATAGAATTAGCGATCGCCAAGCTATGTCAGAATATAACAGTCATTAATCCGCCTGAATCATTTAAAACCACCGCAACCATACAGAAAAAAGAAGAAGTGAAACCGGCTACACCAGCCTTAGAGTCGGCTAAGAACGGCGGAATTATTAATTATGAAGAAATCCTAGAAAAATGGAATGAGCTCTTAGTGCGAATAAAAAAATATAATCACTCTTTGTCATTTATATTGAGAGTTTGCCAGCCAAAGAGTCTCAAGGGCAACGAGCTTTGTTTGGCTTTTAAATATAAATTTCATAAAGACCGTGTTAACGACCCCTCGATAAAGCAATTAGTGGAGCAGGTCCTTTTGGAAACCTATAATACTAATATGACCATTGAAACCATAATCGACGAAAATCTGGAAGTGGATAATGGTTCTTTGGAAAAAGAATCTTCCTCAATACCTGATAGCCAGTCGGAAAAAGTGGATAAGCCTGATACAGGGATGAACGGCGGAGTAATAGATAATCTGCTAAAGACTTTTGGCGGTAAAGTGGTGGGTTGATTTTATAAAATTAACTGCTAAACTATAAAAGTTGTTGATATGAAAAATCCAAAAATCGGATTAGCCTTGGGTGGTGGTGGAGCAAGAGGCTTGGCGCACATCGGTGTATTGAAGGTGCTACATGAGGCCGGTATAAAAATTGATTATATTTGCGGTGTCAGTATGGGAGCCTTGATCGGCGCCGGTTATAGTTTGGGTATGGATATCCTGGAAATGGAAAAAGAGGCTAACAGCTTTACAAAGACCAAGGCGATGAGGGAATTGGTTGATCTTTCAACTTTTAGGCGATCTATAATCAAAGGCAAAAAAATCTTTAAGTATATAGATAATTTTTTGGGAGAAAAAGATTTTAATGACACCAAGTTTCCTTTCAAGATTATCGCCACCAATCTTTCAGACGGTAGTGTGGTAGCTTTGACTAAAGGCAATTTAGCAAGAGCGGTTGAAGCTAGTATCTGTGTGCCTGGCATTTTGCCACCGGTTAAAATCGGTAATGATTATTTAGTAGATGGTGGCGTAGCAAATCCGACTCCGATTGATGAGACGATAAAAATGGGTGCCGATTTAGTGATAGGCGTAGATTTGATTATAAAGAAGCCGGTAAAAATAATTGACAACCCCAATATGATATTCACCCTGATGCAGTCTTATGAAATAATCAGAAACAAAGTTTTTGATTCCTGCATTAATAGTGGATATGACGGCAAGGTAGTCTTGATCAAGCCGGATTTGAACGGATATGGCGTGGTAAATAGTTTTAAGTTTTATAATATTAAAGAATTTATTGAAGCAGGCGAAGCAGCGGCAAGAAAGATGATGCCAGAGATCAGGAAGAAGATGGAAGGTTTGAAATAAAATAAATTATTCGGGGATCGTCTAATGGTAGTCGCCTCATCGGCGACCCGCCGGAGAGTCGGGGACAATAAATTTGTTTATGTGGTATGTATACATATTACAGAGCATAAAAAATAAAAGGCTATATTGTGGTTATACTGATAATTTAAAAAGGAGATTTGAAGAGCATAATAATGGTGAGGGCGGAAAATTTACCCACGACAACAGACCCTTTAGCTGATTTTTTATGAAGCATTCATAGAGAAGAAAGATGCTACTGTACAAGAGCTTTTTTATAAAACCGGGTATGGTCGGGAAGTACTTAAAGGTAAATTAAAAAATTTTTTATCAAAATAAAATATTATTCGGGGATCGTCTAATGGTAGGACAGCTGGTTCTGGTCCAGTCAATCGGGGTTCGAATCCCTGTCCCCGAGCATAAAAATAAAATACACCTGAGCGAAGCGATAGCGTAGGGGTAAATCCCTGTCCCTGATCATACAAATAAAGAAGTACTAAGCGAAAGCGTAATACTCCTTTATTTTATTGTTTCAGAAAAGAATGAGACCTGCCCGACTGCCGAGACGAAAGTTTACTTTAGTATAAAGTAATTCAAAATTAAATAGTCTCATAAATAGCTAGGTATTTGATGTTAAGGCTAAAATAAGATATAATTTAAGCATTGGTAACAGTTGCTGAATAGGGAGAATTATATGCAAAAAATAATTCAAACAGAATCTAAAAAACTTAACCAGTCTTTAACAGAAAGATTGGGGTATTATGTATATTTATTGAAGGACCCAAGTACTGAGACTATTTTTTATGTTGGGAAGGGATGTGGAAAAAGAATTTTAGCTCATGAAAAAGATGCGCTATGTAAAATTATTAAAGATAACGAAAAGAGTAGGATAATAAGAAAAATTAAAAAGACTGGTAAAAAAGTAGAGGAAATAATTCTAAGACATGGAATGAGCTCAAGAGAAGCATTTGAAGTTGAAAGTGCAATGATCGATTATTTGGGTAAAAATAATTTGGTAAATATTGTTAGCGGACATCATTCTCAAGGCAGAGGTATTATGACACTGCAGGAACTAAATGCAAAATATAAAGCAGTTGCGGCAGAATTTCAAGAAGAGGTATTATTAATAAATATTAACAATTCCTTTAAGAGAGGGATGAGTAATGATGATTTATACGAAGTAACTAGAAAGCATTGGAGAGTAAGTAAAAAAAATGTTGATAAAATAAAAATAGTTTGTGCTGTTTATCGTGGTTTAATAAGAGAGGTATTTAATGTTGAAAAATGGTGCGTTTCACCTGCAAGTAGAAAGGGGAGATGCTATTTTATTGGAAAGCCGGCAGGTAAAAAAATTAGACAAAAATATTTAAACAAATCAGTAATAAAATATTGGCCAAAAGGAGTTGCGACTCCAGTAAGATATGCCAGCTGAATTGGACTAATTATCTTAATAGATAAAAATGAAAAATAAATTAACAGAAAAATTTTTTATCAAGATTAATCCTGCTTTTTTTTGGACTTCCATGGCTATTGTTATCATGTTGTCATTGTATGTTATTTTTGAAAATTATAAAATATCGGCCAGTAATTATGCTTTGGCTGCTGACTTAAATTATGTGATTGACAAAAATGTTGTAAAACATAAAAAAAATGAATTTATAGAATGCGATTGTGAGAAAAGATTCAAGAGAGACTACCCGATAATGTGGAGTGGAAGAGTAATAGCATCTTTTGTTAGTGGTGAAGATGTTGGAGTGGAACGGTATGATAAAAAAACAAGATATAATCAGTTTTATTTAAGCACTCAAGGAAAATACGATGAAAAGTTAGGATCTGACATTAGGGTGAATGGTCGAATGGTGGGCATTACTTGTGCTTACGCTAATTCAATTTTTGGTGCTTGTGTTGCCGATGTTATAGCGGATAAAATAACATATTTATAAATGAAATAATTCCTCAATTCGATTGTAATATAGATATACAATATAAGCCTTAAGTTAAGGGGTCGGGTTAATTTAAGGGTATCTGTTATCTAATATTAATCAAAAAAATTATGAAAAAAACAATTTCAACTCTAGTCTTGTCAACGATGATTTTTGCTGCTTTCTCAGTCATGGCTAAAGAAGGTGAATTTAAGGGGCCAAAAAATGAAATCAAGGCAGTGTCTTCCTCTGCCGCAACCTCGACCAAAACTGAGCTAAAGACAGCCAGAGAAAATTATCAGGCAAAGCTAAAGACTTTGAGGAGCGACTTTCTTGCTCTACGCAGAAATATCATTTCGGAAAAGAATGCAGGTCTAAAAACACCGAGCCAGACTTATGCCAGTTCCTCCAAGCAGATCCGAGAAGATCGGAATAATGCGATCAAAGCTGCCCAAGACGCTTATAAAAGCGGTACCACTACTGCCAGCAGCACCCTTAGTCTGAAAGAGATCCGCAAAACAGCAATCAAGACTGCAAATACTACCTACAATCAAAAATTAAAGGAAACGAAAGTTTTATATCAGGAGAGTAAAAAAGCAGTGATGGATAAATACTATAAAGCCATAAAAGAGGCTGAAACTGCTTATAAAGCAGCAGTTAAAGCAGCTCAAAGTGCTTATGCAGCGGCAAAAAAAGCTGCATTTGCGAAATAACTAATCTCGATAAAAATAACCCAAGTTTTACTTGGGTTATTTTTATTTTATTGCTAAAATGTAATTGTTAAAATAACTCTTAATTTGCAATTAAATGTATTTATTTTTTGATACCGAGACTACGGGGTTGCCGAAAAACTGGAATGCGCCCTTGAATGATTTGAATAATTGGCCGCGCATCGTCCAACTCGCTTGGCAATATTATGATGGAAAGGGAATTGTGCAAGCGAGCGCCAATCGCATCATCAGGCCTGAAGGATTTGTTATTCCTGAGCAGGCTTCAAACGTGCATGGCATTACTACGGAAAAAGCTTTGGCCGAAGGAGTTCCATTAAAGGAAGCACTCTTGGAGTTTGCGGACGTGCTTAGCGCTTCTCAATTCTTAATCGCTCATAATATAAATTTTGATGAAAAAGTGACCGGTGCAGAATTCTTACGAAATAATATCCCATACGATTTGTTTTCCTTGGCAAAAGTTTGTACAATGAATTCGGCAGTAGATTTTTGCGCTCTGCCTGGCAATTATGGCTATAAATGGCCGACGCTCATGGAATTACACAATAAATTGTTCAAGGAAGGTTTTGATGGCGCTCATGATGCGTTGGCAGATGTCACCGCCTGTGCCAGGTGCTTTTTTGAGCTCAAAAATAGGGGGATTATCGGTTAATCTTGACTTTTCTTTTTGAATTCTATAAACTTCAAAATCAATATCACATTCCAAGGAGATGCTGATGGCAAATCTTATTTGCAAAAAAGCGATAGCCGCATGCTATCAGCCAGACTGTAAACATGTTTTGATTGAAGTTCTTTTGAAAGAAAAAAAAGATCGACCTAAATTTAACCAAATAGGGAGATTTTGTTGGGAGTCAGGACAAGCCAGATTTTATAGCTTGTATGAATATGAAAACTGCCCCAGATGCGGAACCCTGTTCACGTTAGTGATAAAATTGAATAAGAATCCGCTCTCCGCAGAATTTATCGGCTATGATGCTGACCCTGAATGAAACTATAACGCTAGTAACTCTGGCGTTTTTTTATTTTGACTTTTTTTAAGTCTAGTTATAAGCTAATAGTAAGTCTTATTTAATTAAAATAAATTTATGGCAAACGCAAAAAATAAGCAAAAGCAAGAAAAATGTGAAAATTGTAGTGAAGAATTTAGCAAAGAATTTAAGTTGTCAGGGGAAAAATTGGTTAAGAAAGTTAAAGAATTAATTAAAGAGGGTAACGCAAGAAAGATCATTATCAAGAACGAAAAAGGAAAAGCGATAATGGAGATTCCAGTGACAGTCGGAGCAGTGGGCGTAGTATTGGCTCCGGTTCTGGCAGCAGTCGGTGCCTTGGCTGCGCTAGTTACGGAATGTACAATCGAGGTAGTTAAGAAAAAATAAAAGAAAATATTAAAAAAACCGCCGTATGGCGGTTTTTTTTAATATTTCAGTTCAAAAGAAATTCCGGAGCCAGGCTCCGTCAGCTGACGGAGCCGGGCTCCATAGTTCTAAATATCTAGATTTTCTACTTTTTTGGCATGAGTTTGGATAAAGTGTTTTCTGGAGGCAACATTGTCTCCCATTAACATTTCAAAAACTTCATTAGCCTGAGCCGCGTCTTCAATTGTTACTTGTTTGGTGATGCGATGGGTTGGATCCATGGTCGTATTCCATAGCTGTTCGGGATTCATTTCACCAAGACCTTTGTAACGCTGAATCATAAAGCGTGGCGCTTTTGTCTTTTTTTCTGTAACTTCTTGTTCTTCTGATTCTTGCTCCTCATCTTGAGAATTATCTTCTTCAGAGGCTTCCTCTTCAATTTCTTCTGCAACTCCGCCACCCATTTCAATCAGAATTTTTTTCTTCTCTTCATCAGAATATGCATAGCGGGCAGTAGTACCTTTTTTAATCTGATACAAAGGCGGTTGGGCGATATAAAGATGACCATTGGTAACCAAGGGAGTGAAATGGCGGAAAAATAGCGTTAACAACAGGGTGCGTATATGGGCACCGTCAACATCAGCATCAGTCATAATGATTACGCGATGATATCTTAATTTTTCCAAATCGAACTGGTCATCAATGTTCGTGCCTAAAGCGATGACTAGATTTTTTATTTCGTTGTTAGCCAGCATCTTATCAAGGCGTGCTCTTTCAACATTAAGGATTTTACCGCGTAAAGGTAATATGGCTTGGAATTTTCTGTCCCTGCCTTGCTTGGCAGACCCACCAGCGGAATCTCCCTCAACGATGTACAATTCACATTCTGCCGGTTTGCGACTAGAGCAATCTGCTAATTTACCAGGCAAAGTCATGCCTTCAAGCGCGCCCTTACGCAAGATATTTGCTCGGGCAGTTCTTGCTGCCATTCTTGCCTGACTCGCCAAAATACATTTGCCGATAATCGCCTCCGCTTCTTTCGGATGTTCTTCTAAGAAAGTGGAAAAAGCTTCGCCGAAAACTTGTTCGACATATGTCTTGATTTCGGTATTACCAAGTTTGCCTTTGGTCTGTCCTTCAAACTGCGGATCAGTCAATTTTACCGAAATAATTGCAGTCAAACCTTCGCGCGTGTCTTCACCGGTAAGATTTTCTTCTTTTTCTTTTAGTATCTTTTGATTTCTGGCATAAGAATTAAGCGTTCTGGTCAGTGCAGTCTTGAAGCCCACCATATGCGTTCCACCTTCAGGGTTGTGGATGTTGTTGGCAAAAGTCATTACTGTTTCATTGTATTCATTGTTGTACTGCAACGCCACTTCAATTTTTGCATCATTGACTTCTTTCTCAACGTAAAAAATCGTTTCGTTTTTCACTTCTTGATTGCGATTCAAGGCTTTGACATAGGCTTTGATGCCACCTTCAAAATAAAATTTGAAATTCTTCGCATGATGATCTTCGCGCTTATCAGAAACACGTATGGTTATGCCCTTTGTCAAATATGCTTGTTGACGCAAACGATCGAGAATTTTCCCCCAGTTGAATTCAAGCTCGGAAAAAATCTGATCATCAGCTTTGAAGGTAACGATTGTACCTGTTTTATCGGAGCTGCCAGTAGCTTTAAGCTTGTATTGCGGAATACCACGCTTGTATTCCTGTTTCCATATCTTTCCCTTGAGATGAACTTCAACTTTTAAATATTCACTTAAGGCATTAACAACTGATACACCAACGCCATGAAGACCGCCGGAAACTTTATAACCACCACCGCCGAATTTTCCGCCGGCATGTAATTTTGTTAATACGGTTTCTACCGCAGAAAGACCGGTTGCTTTAACAATATCAACAGGAATACCGCGTCCATTGTCTGTGACTTCCACCATGCGATCAGGCAAGAGGGTAACTCCCACTTCGGTAGCATAGCCCGCCATCGCTTCATCGATGCCATTATCAACCACTTCCCAAATCATATGGTGCAATCCAGCAGCTCCAGTAGAGCCGATATACATACCCGGTCGTTTCCTAACCGGGTCCAAACCTTCTAAAACTGTGATCGCACTGGCATCATAATTGGTGGCCTTATTTTGTTCTTTGCTCATATTCAAAATTTATTTAACATTAGCATATTAATTTAAAAACAACCCAAATCATCTAGGGTTATTTTTATATAAATATTTTAGCAAAATTACGGCTTAATATCAAGTTTTTGCGATTATTTTTACTGATAAAAATGTTTGTCAATTTAGCTTAGTCTATGTTAAAATAAAGCTATAAAAAATAACCATAAAAATTGTGATTGACAACGATCCTCAAAAGATAAACTTGGAAAGGTATCAAGATTTAGACGGTGTAACTTTAAAAAAGTTGAACTTCGGCCTTTGGTTTGTCGGCCATGTAAAGCTGATAAAAAATATCTTGTTTTGGCTCTTGATGGTTGCCGGCGGAATAGCCTGGCTTTATTTTATTTACACTTTCGGGTTTTATGTTATTAAGGGCATGAAAGACGACGACAAGTTGCTGGCCAATATGGTTGCTGTACGTCCAATAGACCATAGATTTATTCTCAATATTTCCGCCAAGCCTCTAGCAGCATCTGAAGTTCAGGTTTTTAATACCTCTGGTAATAAATATGATTTTTTGGTTCTAATTGAAAACCCAAGCCAACGGCACTGGGCGGATTTGAGCTATTATTTTTTGATCGACGGCCAACCATCAGAAAAGTTAAAAAATTATATTTTTCCAAATGAGTCTAAATATTTAACCCTCTTGGCCAAAGAATTGAATTTCAAACCGAGCAGTGTTGAATTGATAATGGAAAATCCGAACTGGCATAGAATTGATGCTAAAAAAATACCTAATTGGGAAATATATAAAACCGAGCATATGAATATTGAAATTAAAAACGCCGGTTATGTCCCGCCGAGAACTAGTGGACTATCAGAAAAAATCAATCTAGGGCAGGTAGGTTTCACAGTGTCAAATCTTTCTCCTTATAATTACTGGAAGGTTAACTTTACAACGTTACTATATAGTTATGGCAGTGTAGTGGGAGTTAACCAATATTTCGCCGATAGCTTGAAATCCGGCGAGACAAGGGTAATTGAGGCCAATTATCCTGGTCAGTTTGGTCGTATCGATAAGGTAGAAGTCATCCCGGATGTTAATTTTATGGATCCTACGGTTTATGAGAAATTTATCGGCAGCGGAATATTGCCGATTGAAGAAGTAAAGAAAGACAGATAATATGTTCAAAAAAATCTTCATATATTTAAAGAACATGGACTGGATAATGCTTTCTTCAGTCCTTTTGTTAATGGCCTTCGGTTTGGCAGAAATTTATAGCGTTTCTTTGGGTAAGGGGACTGATCTGCTTAATTTTAAAAAACAGCTTTTGTTCATAGCTATAGGGGTGGTGCTGATGCTATTCTTTGCTTTCTCTGATTATCACAATCTCCGCAGTTATAGTGTCTATCTTTATATTCTCGGGATAATCTTATTATTAGCAGTCTTGTTTTTTGGGAAGGTCATCAACGGTACCAAAGGTTGGTTCAGCATTTTTGGTTTTGGTATCCAACCGGTTGAATTTGTTAAATTATCTCTGATTATTTTTTTGGCAAGATATTTTTCTGGATCATCGATGAGAATCAATCAGTTGAGGCATTTTGTCGTGACCGGAGGTGCAACCCTGATTCTTTTTGTCCTGATTCTGTTCCAGCCGGATTTCGGTTCAGCGATGTTGCTGTTTGCTCTATGGTTTTCGATAATAATTTTTACCGGTCCGGAAAAGAAATATCTGTTTGCCATTTTCTTGATTATCGCTTTGTTGGCTGGAGGAGCCTGGTCTTTCTATCTCAAAGATTATCAAAAGCAAAGAGTTCTTACCTTCTTTAATCCTTCCTTTGATCCGCTTGATCAAGGTTATAATGTCGCCCAAGCGATCATTGCGGTCGGATCTGGCGGACTGGCCGGGAGAGGAATTGGTTTTGGCTCTCAATCTCAATTAAAATTTTTGCCCGAAAGCCAAACCGACTTCATTTTTGCCGTAGTAGCAGAAGAGCTAGGATTTTTGGGGGTAAGCTTGGTGATGCTTTTCTTCGCTGTATTCTTTGTTCGGTGCATTACTTCTTTGAAAAAAGTTAATAACGACTTCGGCATATTTTTCATTTTGGGTGTAGTTAGCTTGATTTTTATTGAAATGTTTATTAATATAGCAATGAATATGGGATTGCTTCCTGTTGTGGGAATATCATTGCCATTTATCAGTTATGGAGGCAGTGCAATAATAATTAACCTAATATTAGTAGGTATTTTGCAAAGCATAATAATTAGGTCAAAAACGATTTATTAATTTAACAAAATATTTTATGAGTGAAAAAATCGAATTACAGGCGCAAAGCCGTGACGCGAAGAAAGAGAAGGTAAATACAGTACGAGCTGAAGGGTTTATTCCTGCTGTAATTTATGGTACAGGGTTGCCCAGTTTAAGCATCAAAGTCAAAGAAAGTGATTTTGGCAAAGTTTTTACCAAAGCCGGCGAGACAAATTTAATCGAACTGACTGTTGATGGAAAAACCGAGAGAGTATTGATATATGATGTATCAAAAAATCCGATCAAGAGAAAAATTGAGAGCATCGATTTTATCCGAGTGGATATGAAGAAGAAAATCACCGTGGAAGTTCCTTTGGTGTTTGTTGGCGAAGCTAGGGCGGTGAAGGACTTGGGCGGATTTTTGGTTAGAAATGCTGACCACGTTGAGGTGGAGTGTTTGCCAGAAGATTTGATCAACCAGATTGAGGTCGATGTTTCTTTGTTGAAAGAAATTGAAGACTCAGTTAAAATGAGCGATTTGAAATTGCCTGCCGGCGTTGAGCTTACCAGCGTATCAGACGAAGTCTTGGCAATTGTCATTAAGCAAGAAGTCGAAGCTGAAGAACCAGTTGCTACTGCGGAAACTCCAGCTGAACCAGAAAAAGAAAAGGAAGCTGCAAAATAATAAGTTTAATATAAAAGGAGATGTTAAACAAAGATATATTTTTTGATAAAAAAAAGCGGTTATTTTTAATAACTAGCTTTTTTTTATTGTTTTGTTTGTCTGTTTTTATTTCGTGGGCATATCTTAGGCTGGAAAAAAATGAAACCAAAGATTCTTTAATAAAAACTAGCGAAGAAAAAAAAGCCGAAATCGACTCTTGCGATAATCAGCAATGCGCTAGCCAACTGAATCTGGTAAGAAGAAAAATCGACGGTATCTTGGTTGCGTCTGGAGAAGAAAACCCTCAGATGATAGGGGTTATGATCGATAATCATATGGACGCTCGTCCCCAGGCAGGATTGGCTCGAGCAAGTTTGGTGTATGAAGCTGAAGCCGAAGGGGCAGTCACCAGATTTCTGGCCTTTTTCTCTTCGGATGATGTGGTGGAAAAAATCGGTCCGGTCAGGAGTGCCCGGCCGTATTTTATTGATTGGGCGACTGAAATCAATGCTTTGTATGTCCATTGCGGTGGTAGCCCTGATGCACTGAGCAAAATCAAAAATAAAGGAATCCTGGCTTTGGATGAATTTTATAATAGCCGCTTTTTCTGGCGAGACAATAGCCGTCCAAGACCGCATAATCTTTTCACCTCGATAGAAAATTTGAATGATTACTTGGCCAGGAAGAAGGTAAAAGACCATGATATTCAAGCCTGGAAATTCAAAGATGATTTGCCGGCATCTCAGCCTGCGACGAGCACGATAATGATTAATTTCCGATTGCCGGATTTTGTGGTAGAATGGAAATACGACAAGGAAAAAAATAATTACATCAGATATCAGAAAGGAAAAATACAGAAAACTGAAAAAGACGAGACAATCGTTGCAAAAAATGTTATAATTCAATACGTAGCTAGCCGGGTAATGGATGAGAAGGCTCGCCTGTCAATGGATAATGTCGGATCGGACAAAGCAATCGCTTGTATTGATGGCAGGTGCGAAGAAGGAAAATGGAAAAAATCAGCCTCTGATTCGAGAAATTTATTTTACAAGAGCAATGGCGAACAGATAGAATTTAATGCAGGAACAACCTGGGTAGAGGTAGTAAAAAATAATTATAACGTAGTATATTAAACAAAGATTATGGCAAAACAAAAAAACAATAAAAAGGGCTTTACCCTTATTGAACTCCTGGTAGTTATTTCGATAATTGGCTTCTTGGCGGTTCTTGCTCTAGTGGCAGTAACCACGGTTAGAAGGGGTGCAAGAGATTCTTTGAGAGTGAATGCGATTTCTGCAATGCGTAAATCTCTTGAGTTGTATGCCAATGACAATGATGGTAATTATCCGGTTTCTGCCGGCGAATGTGTCGCTACAACCGGGTCAGTAGGGCCTGCTTTATTAGCATCCAAAGCTTTGGAAAGCGTAATGGTTGATCCTTCTTGGCCTACAGCCGTTCCGGCAAATGTGACTCCCGGAGGAACTGTAATCGCGCCTTCGAATTCTTTTTGTTATTATTACTTTTCAGCTACTTCGACCAAAGATTTTACAGTTAACTATTACTTAGAAACTGATTCCAGGGCAGGGGCAAGCGGTATACATGTTGCCGGACCCAGCGGAGAGAAATAAGAATTAGTACATAAAATAATAAAAATCCCCGAATTATTTCGGGGATTTTATTATTGCCAGACGATCATAACCGCCCAGGTCTTTTTTTATTTGGAATTCTTTATCTGGTAATTCAGTTTCGACAAGTTTTTTAAATGCGACTGTCTGTGTATGGTCGATTTCACAATATATAATGTATTTATTTATTTTATATTCTTTAATTTGCTGGAAAAGCTCTCGATAGTATTTTAATCCATCATTGCCAGCTACCAAAGCCAATTTTGGCTCTCGTTTTATCGAAGGCGATTCCTTGACTTGCTTCGGCGTCAGGTAGGGGAGGTTGGCAAGGACTGTCAGGCTGGAGTCAGGAGTTAAGAATTTAGAATTAAGAATAGGGGAGAGAAGATTCCCTTTTTTGAAATTTATAATTTTATTAACTTTGTGTGTTAGTGCATTCTTTTTAGCAACCGCAAGTGCTTTGGATGAAATATCGATAGCATAAAACTTATAGCTCGGTTTATCGTAACTTTTCAACAACTTAGCTAGGGTGATAATTATGCAGCCAGAGCCAGTCCCCACATCCACAAGCGTTACGTGTTCCAAGTTATGCGTTACGAGTTTTAATGCCTCCTCTACCATCAGTTCAGTTTCAGGTCGAGGAACCAAGACGTCTTCATTTACAAAAAAATTCAAACCATAGAATTCTTTTTCTCCAGTTATGACGGCGACTGAGAAGCCTTTAATTCTTTTAGTTAATAATTTAATAATGTTTTTGATCTTTGTTCTAGTCAGTTCTTGTTCAGGATGTGATATGATGTACTCTCTCGGTTTTTTTAAAGAGAAGGCTAAAAGAAGATCTAAGTCTAGCGGTGAAACTTTTGAATATTTATTTTTTAATTCTTGAATAGTCATTTGGTGAATATAAAAAAGGAGCTAAGCTCCTTTTCTTTTATTGTTCGGACCTTAATCTATTTTCTTCGGTTTTTAGAGCGGAGATAATTTCGTCCAATTCTCCATTCATGATCCGATCGATGGAATGAAGGGTGAGTTTGATGCGGTGATCGGAAATGCGATCTTGGGGAAAGTTGTAAGTCCTGATTTTTTCACTCCGGTCGCCAGTGCCGATTTGCGCCTTTCTTTGAGCGGCCTCTTTCTGCTGTTGTTCAAAACGGATTTTTTCATAAAGACGAGAGCGTAAGACTTCCAAGGCCTTGACCTTGTTCTGCTGTTGAGATTTCTGGTCTTGGCAGGTTACAACCAGGCCGGTCGGCAGATGAGTGATGCGGATCGCTGAATTGGTGGTATTGACTTTTTGTCCACCAGGGCCGGAGGCGGCATAGGTATCGATACGCAGATCCTCCATTCTGACTTGGACATCGACTTCTGTCGCTTCCGGCAATACGGCAACGGTTGCAGCTGAGGTGTGAATGCGTCCGGCTTTCTCTGTTTCCGGTACTCTTTGTACACGATGCGTGCCGCTTTCATATTTCATATTGCTATAGACATTTTTACCGGCTACCGAAAAAACGATTTCTTTATAACCGCCGATGCCGGTTGGATTTGAATCCAAGAGTTCGATTTTCCAGCCCATCTTGCCGGCAAAAAGAGAGTACATACGGAAGAGATCGGCGGCGAAAAGTGCGGATTCATCTCCACCGGTACCCGCGCGGATTTCCATGATGATATTTTTCTTGTCGTCTGGGTCGGCCGGATGAAGTTCAGTTTCAATTTGAGCTTTGAGGGTTTCCGCTTTTGTTTCTAGCTCTTTATTTTCTTCCTCGGCCATTTCCAAGTATTCTTTATCACTTTCATTCTGCAGAATCTCTTTGTTCTGTGAAATGCTATTATTGATTTTTTCTAATTCCAATATCAAATCAACCACGTCTTTGATTTCGGCGCGTTGTTGAGAAAGGGTTCTGATCTTGTCCTGGTCGTTGGCATTGGCCGGATCAGAAAGCTGTTCATCTAGCAGTTTAAGTTTTTCTTTTATATCTTCGTACATGAGAGATTTTAATTTATAATTTTCAATTTCTAAACAATGATTTAATTATTCAATTTCCTTCCTGTCATCTCGACGAGTCAGCAGACGAGGAGAGATCTCGGAGAATGGCAGGAATAATAAAAACAGAATAATAAACTTTAAAAATAAATCGATGATTTTAATAATACTAATTGTAAATCAAGTTTTTACCTCTTCCCGAGATCTCTCACCCGTGAAGGGATTCGAGATGACAAGGAATAAAAAACGGTTATCTTATTTTATTCTGGTATAAACATTATACCACAAACAAAACAAGATAACCGTTTTGGATTGCTATTTTGAACTTTTTTTGTCTTCTTTGGCTTTGGCCTTGGTAGCTCTTTTGACTTTCTTGCCAACTCTTGTTTTGGCCGCATCGTCTTTGGCGCTTGCTTTGGCGCGGAATTTTTCAACACGTCTAGCCGGGTCGACTAATTTTTGTTTGCCAGTGTAAAAAGGATGGCAAGCAGAACATAGTTCAGTCTTGATTTCTTCCATGGTTGATCCAGTTACAAAGCTATTGCCGCATGCGCAAATAACTTTAGCTTCCGGATAGTATTTCTGGTGGGTATCTTTTTTCATAGGTATATTAATTTATAATAAAAAAGAGTCTCAAATGGACTTTTTAAAGATGTTATTATAATATTAAATATAGTCCTTCTTGTCAAGGCCTAATTTTGACAAAGTGATAGAATTTACTACGAAGATTACGAAACAAATCAAAACAATTGTCATTATTTCCCTTAACTCAACATTTATAAAGCGTTAGTTTGCAAAAATAATTAATAAAACACATGGAATTGAATGATTTGGAATTTCTCACTTCATCTGCTGGCCAGGAATTGTTGGATAAATATGCTAATATCAAAGAAAAGGAATTGAATGACTTGGCCTTGGCTTTGTCAAAAAAAGGCTTGGAACATATTCCGTCCTTGATTTCATTGATAAAACTGAGAATAAAGGCTAAAGATAAATTCACAAGAAGTGAGCAGATGTTTTTTACCAGCCTCGGTTTTGAGCAATCAACCGGGGAAAATATAGCCAGTTATATCGCTGGCCGGTTCGGTCAAGTCGGTAAAGTTGTTGATCTGACCGCCGGCATCGGAGGTAACCTGATATTCCTCGCAAAAAATAACCGGGTGATAGCAGTAGATCAGAACGAAGTCCATCTGGAGTGCGCTCGACTCAATGCTGGTGCATATGGAGTTTTAAAAAATACTGAATTTATTCTTGGTAGAGCAGAGGATAATTTCATAAAAGACGCTGATGCTTTTTTTATCGACCCGGCGAGAGATAGAGAGGGTAAAAGCAAAACTCGTTCAATTTTAAATTCTAGCCCAAATATTCTAGCTATCTTGCCGGAGCTTTTGAAAACAACAGACAAAATCTGTATAAAGATCTCTCCGGCTTTTGATTATAAAGAATTAGACAGTTTGCCGGGAAAGCCGGAGGTAGAAATTATCTCCGAAGACAACGTTTGTAAAGTGTCGCTCTTGTGGTTCGGAAGCTTCAAGACCACGGAGAGAAGAGCAACGTGTTTGCTTGGCGATGAAACTTTCAGCTTTGTTGAAGCAGTACAAAAAAAACAGGCACCAGTCCTTGAACAGCCTTTAAAATTTCTTTTCGAACCTAATAAGGCGATCATCAAAGCTCATTTGATTGATGAACTGGCTCAGAGGTTTGATCTAAAAAAAATAAATTCCGAAACCGCTTTTTTGACCAGCGATGTAATGGTTAGTGAAAAAAAATTATTTCGTTCCTTTGAGATTATCAGCATAGAAAAATTTTCTATCAAAGATTTGAAGAAAAAATTTAAAGCACTGGGCATTGAGCGAGCCGACATTCTGACTAGAAGATTTCCAGTGGCAGTAGAAGAATTGTATGAAAAACTTAAAATAGGGGAAGGCGGGGACTATGTTTTGATTTTTACCGTTTTAAAAGATAACAAGCGGTATTGCTTGTTGACTAGAAGAATTTGAAAAATTCTGGTTATTTTATATTGACATTTTTGTTTATTTTAAGTAAATTTATATGTCCATGTTATTTCGAAGGGGGGGGTGAGCAATGGCAGATATTATGGTAGTTTGTGAAAAAGATTGCACTTTTCAAATGTTGATTTCCATGAAGCAATGGGGACAGGTAAGCAAAAAGGATGACAAAGGGATATGCCCTGATTGCAGTAATTATTCTGTTGTTGCAAGCGAACAGAATGCATCTGGATGATTCAGCCTTAACCGCCATACAAAATGTGTGGCGCTTTTTTAATTTTTTTAACTTTTTTAAATTTGAGTTTTGAGCAAAAAATACGAACGCTTATGCTTTCGTATTTTTAAAATTCCCCTCTTGAGAGGGGTGCCCGCAGGGCGGGGTGTGTAATGAATGCGATTAAATATTTTTTTATTTTTACTCATCATCGAACAACCCTGCCAGCCTTCGGCTGTCTACCCCTCTCAAGAGGGGAATTGAATCAGTTTTACTCCAAATATTTCAACGGGTCAACATTTACTCCATTGACCAAGACTTCGAAATGAAGATGGGGGCCGGTGGAGTAGCTGCCGGAGCCGATGCTGCCGGGTTGGCCGCCGCTCAAGGCGATCACCTGGTCTCTTTTGACGAAGTCGCCGACATTGATTTTGATTTGCGATAGGTGGCCGTATCTGGTTTTGATGCCATTGTCATGACGGATGGTTATGTAGCTATAGCTGGATGAATTGGTTTTTTCTGCTACTTCGACATAGCCGTCGGCAGCTGCTCTAACGCTACTGCCTTGGCCGGTCTCGATATCGATTGCATTATGTTCAGATATGTTTCGATAAGGATAGATCGGATCTTTAAAATAGTAGTTGATTGTTCTTCCGTTGGTTGGCCAAGAAAGATTATTCGAATTAACTAAATTCTTATTGTAAACATAAGCATTGTTAGTGTTGGAAACTATTACTTTTTCTGTCGGATCACCTTTGATGGTAATCTTGCGATTTGTCTTGACGCCTCGGGCTTCTAATTTTTCTAAATTCAAGAAGAAACTATCCTTTGGCGTGTCCTTGCTATCCACTATGATCTCAAAGATATTTTCTTGCCCTGGCTGCATCAGATAATTATAAAAATGAAGCTTGTTGGCGCCGGCTACCGGCTCTTCAACATTACCGATCCTGTATTCTTTCTTGGAAAGAATTGCCAGATTATTGTAGCCGATACTTTTCGAAAACCCTTCTCCATTAGTGGCGACAATGATGTTCTCTAAAACGATCGGTTCATCGCCGGTATTTTTTATAGAAAAAGTAGCTACTCGGTTATTTTTGCTATTACTGATCAATTTGCCTCCGCCAAGAATATTAAGCTCAGCATTGGTTTGGCCGAAATATATTTTTTCACTGACAGCATTTATCCGAGAAAGGATTATTTCTTGGTTTGTATTGATATCCTTGATAGCGATACTGCTTAATTTCAACTGGGCTTGGGAAATTTTTAAGTTGGTGTTGGTATCGCCATAAACGTCCACCACCACGCGGTTGCCGCCGTAAATTCTGGCATCAAAATTTTCAAAAGAATAATTAGTATCGCCTGGTTTGGCAATGGTGTTTTGCGACCTACCATAGTTGATGTAGGCGCGTAAGTTACTGAAACCGTTGTAGTTATTAACTGCGTTAATGATTCCGGAATTGTTGGTAAGATTAATTTTGGAAATGTTGATTTCTTTGCCTGCCGGTACTTCAAGAATGAAACTAGCTAGCTTGATATCTTTCTGGCCTTTTACAAAACGTTTTTCTTTGACTTCTTTGTTGTTGTAGACAAAGACGGCTGGAGCAGGGTAGTTGTTGTCCAGAATCAAATTGTTGCCTCCACCTGCCAAGTTACTGTTGTTCGCGATATAAAATATCAACCCGGCTTGCTTGTAATCTACATTGCTGTAGCTGTTCAGGTCGGTTTTGCTTACCATGATAATGTCTGAAGATTTGAAACCAAAACTGTTGAAGTCATCTTCGTTTTTTATCAAGGTCTTTTTGCCAGAATTGATGTAGTAAACGGCTCTGTCACCGGGGACTTGGATCAAGTGAGCATCTGGCCATTGTTTCAAATCCCAGGCATAGATGGTTTTAACTTTCGACCATTTGTTGCCATAAGAAAGAAAAGCCTTCTCGTTGTTATATAGTTTTTTTACTTTCCTCTTGTGATCCAGATAGTAGATATTCGGGCTACCAGCCGTTTTTACTTGGGTAATGTTCTTGTCCAAATCAAATGCCGCTTCGGCCGCAGTAGTGCTAAAGAGGATGATTGCCAAGCCGACAGCCGAAACTAACAACTTTAGCATTGCTGCCCAGAAAATGTATCTGTTCCTGCGCAGTAGGTTTAATTTTTCTAAAAGTATTTTCATTTTATTGCTAATATTATACAAAATTAATACTATATATGTCGTAAAATTTAATTAATATAATATCATAGCATAAATTAATGATATTGTCAACATCAATAAGAACAGATTGGTTTGACAAATGTTATTGTTTTATTATATTATTGTCTTATCAAAAGCAGGCAGTCTGCTTTAAAAAGGTTACTGATTTCAGTAGTCTTTTATTATTATTAAATCTCATACTCTAAATTTATATTTTCCTTGTTCTTCGCTTCGCGGAGGATGATGTAGAGTAGAGGCTAAAAGGAAAAAACCTTATGATTAAGTTCCCAACAGTCGAGGAAATGCTCCATGCAGGAATGCACTTCGGACATCGTACCTCAAAATGGCATCCAAAAATGGCGCCATTCATCTTTACCTCCAGAAACGGAGTACACGTTATCGATTTATCAAAAACCAGAAAGCAATTGAAAATTGCCTTGGATTTTATTGAAAAGAGCGTTGCGGAAGGCAAGACTATCTTATTAGTCGGTACCAAGACTCAAGTCAAAGAGCATATCAAGAGAATCGCCGAAGAAGTCGGCGTGCCTTATGTAAACGAAGGCTGGCTTGGTGGTGCATTGACTAATTTTACGATTATCAAAAAAGCGATCAGTAAATATGTCACTTTGCGTGCAGAAAAAGAAGCAGGCAAATTGGATAAATATACCAAGAAAGAA